>JAOAFA010000085.1 GCA_026416535.1 Deltaproteobacteria bacterium | reverse complement strand
TATAAGAGACAGATATTAAGATAGATGAACCTGTATATAGGGATGGCTTTATTTCAGCTTCGCCGGTTGTATCGTCTAAGTTGGCCATGGAACTGGCTATGGTATCCGCGGGTATACTCAATTCTATAAAGCTTAAGCCCAGAAATAGGGTGATATTTTATATTGACCTGTCTTTGTCTTTACAAAATAATGTGGATATTTTGTTTAATTCTTATGAACTTGCACCGATCAATCTGATATTAGATTCGGCATTCCCCTTTGTATGTGCAGAATATGGGTATGCCTTTATCAGGATAGTGCAAAATATTACTGAAGATACTAAGAAGATGAGGATAAAGAGAATTGTATCTGATGGAGCGGAATATCAGACTCCTACCAATGCGAAGATGTGTGTTGATAGTGGTAAATATGATAATATCGGGATAAAAGAGAGGATATCGAGATTCCTAAATAGATATAGTAAGGTTGATGTATCCTTTTCTGAGGAGGATTATTGTATTAAGTTTTCAGTCTCAATCTCGCAGAAGGGACAACTACAGAAGAATGCTCTTGATTATCTTGTTCTTTTTTTGACGGAAAATCCTGATCTCTATCAAGATAGTGTTAAATTGTTTGAATACTTAAGAAGGAATGTAGTAATGAACCCCTCTGGTAAGAGTCTTGGGATTAGTAAATTTCATCCCTTGTTGAGGGGCACCGAAGTTGTGTTAAAAAAGGTAGTAGTAAATGGGAGTATATGTTCAGCAGATATTTATATTAGATTTCCTTTTGGACTTGATTCATCGGCCTTGGTTCAGAAGATAAGAAACAGTGTTAGTGCATTTAATAGTAAAGAGTATGCGGATATTGAGGTTTACGTCAACGCATATAATCCTATTGCTGTTGATGTAAATTCAGAGGTAGCTAATAAACTAAGAAGGGCGTATAGTGATGTAGTCGGCAGAGTGGATAAATGTGTTGTGACTGATGGTATCTATTCAAAATTGTTTCCCAATTCAATAGGGTTTGGACCTGATTTTTCAGATATGGCTAAGGTAAATAAATTAGCAGAAAAAGATATAATGCAGATCTTCAATATCTACCTTACTGCGATGATTTATCTTATGGAGAGATGAGGTATGAAGTATATCTCCATAATAAGGGGTAGGCTTATTTATAACAGATTGGTTTTTGATGGGAATATATTTATTAGTCTTATGAGTGGTTTTTTCCCTAAGATTATGAAGAAAAATCTTTGTATGGCCAAAAATTGTGATTGTAGACTATGTAATTTTAGTAATAAGTGTGCTTATGCATTTATTTTCGAGCCTGTTATGTCCGGCGAAAAGTCGCTTGTTGTACCACTGCCTGATGTAAAGATACCTTTTGCATTTAAATGGTATTTTGGTGCTAAGGGTTGTGATTTTATCCTGACCACATTCAGTGGATGTAGTACTTTTGTATATGAGATTATGCAGACTTTGATTTACATAGGTGAAGTTGGTTTGGGATCTGAAAGGATGAAGTTTAAAGTTGATGGATTTGAGTCTCTGGATGAAAGATTAAATAAGGTTACTAACTTAAAGTTTGATAAGAGCTTATCTCAAAGTGTAAACAAGATCGACATCGATTCGGTAAAAAGGGTAGCAAATGATATGCCTTCTTTTAGTATGAAACTTAGATTCATTTCCGATTTTGATTTAGTTAGAGGGAAGGGAATTGTGAGTTTGAATAATCTTTTTCCTACTCTCTATAGAAGGCTACGCGATAGACTCAAGGCTCTATATGTGGTTTATCTTGATGAGGATTTACCGCAGGAGTTAAAGGGATTAAGTGAGAAGGCAAAGGATGTTATAAATATTTCGAAAAATGACAAGGTGTTGCAATTTAAGGGAAAATTATCTCATTTTAACTTATTATTTTTACTTGGTTCATTTTTTAATGTTGGTAGGCAGTGTGCCTTTGGTAAAGGGGCATACATTTTGAATGAGGGATAGTATATTTTGCTTGCAACTGTGTAATTATTTGTCTATTGAATTTTGAGTGAGGTGTTTAATGGCAATTTATAAGTTTGACGATTTTATACCTGATATAGGTGATAATTGTTATGTGGCAGAATCTGCTGAGGTTATAGGTAATGTAAAGATCCAAGCAGGGTGTTATATAGGTCCAAATTCCGTTATTAGAGGTGATTATGGAAGAATAGTCATTGGTGAACAAAGCGCTGTGGAAGAGGGAGTTATTATACATGCTAGACCACAGGAGATTACAATAATAGGTAAGAGAGTTACTATTGGACATGGGGCTATTATACATACTTGCACAATCGAGGATTCTGCTGTTATTGGAATGGGGGCAATTATCAGTGATTATGCTTTAGTAAGAGAATGGGGAGTAGTAGCGGAGGGGGCTGTTGTAAAGAACAGGTCGATTGTTGAGGCCGGATCAATATATGCAGGTGTCCCAGCTAAGGAGATTGGAAAGGTAAGCGAAGAGTATAAAAATGTGTGGAACCACTTTAAGGATATTTATGTGGAACTGGCATCTTCTTATCATCGTAGATTAGTTAGAATTTAAAAAGGAGGTTTACATGATTGATTATTCAAAATATGTTAGAAATATTCCTGATTTTCCTAAGAAGGGAATACTTTTTAGAGATATTACGCCTATGTTACTTGAGCATAAGATATTTTCATCCTTAGTAAATGAGTTTGTTAAAAGATTAAAAGGCAAGAATATTGACAAGATAGTTGCAATTGAATCTCGAGGATTTATATTTGGTGGAGCTATAGCTAATAAGCTTGGAGTAGGATTAGCGATTGTTAGAAAACCTGGTAAACTTCCATTTGAAACAATTAAGGAGACATATAACCTTGAATACGGTAAGGATTCACTTGAGATACATAAAGATGCAATTAAGAGGGGTGAGAAGGTGGTTATCTTTGATGATGTGCTCGCGACAGGGGGCACGGCTAGGGCAACAGGGAAGTTGGTGAGAAGGTTAGGTGGAGAGGTGTTTGAATATAACTTTCTTATTGAGCTTTCTTCACTAAATGGTGTAAAAAAATTGAAGGGTGAAAAAGTCTTCTCTTTAATTAAGTTTTAATTATTTGATTTTCCAAAACATCTTCCCTTCAATGGCAAAAATAGTTCCACTTGTATTGCTTATATCTTCGATCATTAAGAGTAGTGAGTCCTTGGCACTTCTACCTTTGGCAGTTGTTATGGGCCTGTTGTATAATTCTATATCTCCATCATCTTCTTTATCGTCGTCAAAACCTTTATCGGTAGTTGAACCATATCCGTCCCACAGGAGTACTTCATTTGCATTTGAATACTGTGCAGTAATTATAATATCCCCCACACTTTTATGTTCTACAATGAGTGATAAGTATAAATTTTCTACTATTGCTCCTGTTGGAACCCTTAAGTATTTTAGTTCATAAAGACCTGGATTACCCTTATCTAGTTTATCAAAGGGATATATGCTAATTGTTTCATCCCCTGAATTGCCCCCGACTCCATCTACCTGAATTGTTAGTTTATAACTTAAGGTATTGTTGGTATTGTTTTTGATAATTATATAGTAATAACCAGTAGTCGCTATCTCAGCAATTAGGGATTTGGTTTTTTTGACTCCTGTTGATGTATCTAAGATTCTACCCGCTGGATCAATTAGAGAGATTGTGTACTCAGCTGTCTCTAAGTTTGTTACGGTGCTTTCTGATAGAATTATGTCTTTTGCGTTAAGATAGACTTTATATATGTCTGTGTCGAGAGGACATAAAGTGAGTTGGCTTAACGTACCTTTTGCTATAGCTGGGGCATATTGTATAGAATCATTCTCCTCGTAGATGTCGTCGCTGCATACCGTATTTCTCTTAATATCTATTAGGATATCATAGTCATTTTTAATGGATTTATCAGCTCCCTTTACAAGTAGTATGTATTCTCCCGAGTAGGTCGCTGTGGTGTTTAGGATTATATCTCCGCTCTGTGTTTCTCCTGTTGCAAATACTGTTTTGCCATCAAAAGAGAGCAGAGCTGAGTACAATTTACCCTTGGTCTCAGAGTAAAATACACCTGTAGAAAGCCTATCTCCTTTATTTAAGGTTACAGAGTAGTAGTCGGCATCAGAAGGACAGATAACAAGACCGTAGATTTCATCTGAATTTAATTTTTTGGCTGTATTTATTGAGTCATTGTCCTCAAATCTGTCGTCGCTACACGTCTGATTTTTAATTATTTTTACATTCATTTGATAAGGCGTAGAACCATTATCCCAAGAGAATACATTCAAGATATAGTTGCCGGACATATCTGAAGTATGATTTATTTTTTCGATCCCAGTTGATGTAATTGAGTAAGATACCTCTTTTAGTTGGGGATTAAGTAAGATTAGGTCTATGTCTGCCTTTGTGTTGTCAAAACGTGTCTCAATTTCAATTCTGTCGTTAGTATTTAGCAGAAATGAGTAGTAATCTTCGTCTGATGGGCATAACATCAGTGAGGAGTAGCTACCCATCTCAAGTCTTCTTGCGCCCGAAGTCGTATTATTTGGCTCAAAGTTGTCATCTACACATGTGTTGAGTGGTGTCTCCACTTTTAAGGTGTATTGTTCTGCGGTTGAGCTCTGTGGGACCTTGAGTATAACGGTTTCAGGTAGGTTTTCGAATTCTGCTACTTCAGTGGAAGTATCTGTGGACTCAGAGTATAATAGAGGCTCACTATTATCATTCGGTGAGTAGATTTCGAAAGGTATGTTTTTAGAGGATTTTAATATGATCTTTGTAGGTCTTCTATACGTCTTCACCATGAAATAGTCGTTATCTGATGGGCATATTGTCAAATAAATCTCTTTATTAAGTGGAATTTCCATACTTTTGTTGAAACTATCATTATCCTCATACCCATCATCAATACACCTGCTATTATTTGTTATTATTGCAATATTTATTGTGTATCTCTGTTCTATATCGGAATTTGAGAATATTTTAAGGAAGTATTTGCCAGAGGATTGTATTTCTATTGATGTTTTTGAATTTATTGGTAGATTATTCTTTCCCCCTGAAGTGTCATAAAATTCGGATAATATGTTATCACCACTTATTGATATTTCTATTTTTTCTCCATTATTTAAATTAAAGGAGTAATAATCAATGTCTTTGGGGCATAGGATGAGTTCCTTATATACGCCGCTTGTAATATCTTTTGATGTCGATTCAGAGTCATTATTTTCAAATATATCGTCATTACAACTTGATATTGAACTCTCAATTTCGACTCCAATCTCATAGTTGATTTCAGAATCAGGTGACTCAACTTTTATATAATAATTGCCGGGTTCGGTGACCATGGGCACAGTCAGTTCTCCGGAGTTTTTAATCAGTGTGTATGCAATGGGGTTCTTTAGGTCATTCTCAAAGAAGAGATATAAGGGGATATTTTTAATGGAAGAGGTGTTTATGTTTATCCGTAGTTTGTCTTTGTATGAAAGGGAGAGTTTGAAAAAATCGTCATCTTTTGGACATAGTTTTAATTTTCTTACTCCTCCCTCGAGAGAGTAGGCTTGCGAGAATGAATCATTAGGCTCAAGTTTGTCATCAATGCAATTGTTGTCAATACATTCTCCTAGCGCACTGTTGCAACTGCCTGATTTGCAATCGGTATCAAATAAACATCCTATGCATTGGCCCGTACTCCTTTTACAGACTCCTTGTTTACAGTCTGCGCTCTTTGAACAACCAACAAAATAGCAATAATGGCGTGCAGAGTCACATGCATATCCCTCCCTACAATCGGTGTTGTCAAAGCATTCTCCTTCTTCGCATATACCTTTGTCTTTGTTGCAATGCATACCGGTTTCGCAATCTGATTTTTTTGAGCATCTATTCGGATTAATATCTACAATAGTTGCGTCTTCTGTTGTTATTGAGTCGGATAGACTGGTACTTAATTTGTTCTCGCTACATGAAAAGGCAACTATTATACCCATGGCTACTAGTTCTTTTATATATTTTTCCATGATTAGCTCCTTAATTAGCTTTTTTGCTAAAACCCATATTATATGGGCTTAAATATTTATATATTTAGCAACAATTTTTGTTTATTTCTACAAAGAAATCTTTAATATTGGAATTTTTCTTTAATTGGTACTATGGTGAAATATATAAGACAAAGGGATTGTAATGCCAAAATAACAAAGAAGTTTTTTCAATGCAAAAAATCTAATTTAGTAAAGGACAAAATACATTTACATCTGTATTTTGAATCACTATAGTCGAAAACAATTTAAATTTACAAACTTTAATTTTTGTAAAGTCAGCTTTTTGAGTGGTGAATTCCATATCTTTGCAGTAGAGTTGCTTTATATGGAGTAGGGTATGTGGTGGCTCAGATAGAATTTGTATGGAGATACTGTCGAACTTACTTTGTGTTAACCTATGGTTTTTGGTGTTTTTTTAGCGAATATTTCAATCTTATCCGTATCAGATTTATTAACTTTAAAGAGTCTATTCTCGTCAGGATTGTCAATTGAGATCTTATTCTTTTTATTATGGGACTTAGGTAAGCTCAGAACATTTATCTCTATGGGTGGTAGGTGCTCAAGAAATAGAGCGACAAGGGGGTTGGTTTTTTACTCATAGCTAGATAGTATGTGTTGGAGTTGGATGAGGATTTTTAGTAGATGATTGGAGTGTATCTCCAAATAACAAATTTCTTGGGACTTGGCTTGCAATTATTAGGCTTTTGTATTCTCCACGTGGTATTTTGATTTTTATGAAATCAATTTTTGATTGCAAATCGTGGATTTATGTTTATATATTTTCATATGTTTTTATGAGGGACTTTTCTAATTATGTGTAATTATAGGATAATTCCTTTAATTATATTAAGGAGAAGTGATGGAAGAGCATGATAGAGACACAGAGGGAGGGAATGTAGCTACTGTAAATATTGAGAGTGAGGTCAGGAAGGCGTACTTAGATTATGCGATGAGTGTGATTATAGGTAGGGCGCTTCCTGATGTGAGGGATGGTTTAAAACCTGTGCATCGCAGAATTCTTTATGCGATGTACAAAGAGGGGTTGTTCTCTGACAAAAAGTATTCCAAGTGTGCTGGTGTTGTTGGTGAAGTATTGAAAAAGTATCACCCACATGGAGATGTTGCAGTTTATGACGCACTAGTCAGAATGGCTCAGCAGTGGAATATGAGATATCCGCTGATAGATGGGCAAGGTAATTTTGGGTCTATGGATGGAGATTCGGCTGCCGCATACAGGTATACAGAGGCAAGGCTAGCTAAGATAGCAGAGGAGATGCTCTCAAATATAGATGAGGAGACAGTCGACTTTATGCCGAATTTTGATGGCTCAACTGATGAGCCGATGGTTCTACCCTCTGCAATACCCAACTTACTTGTTAATGGATCTAATGGTATAGCCGTAGGTATGGCAACTAACATCCCTCCGCATAATCTCGTAGAAGTAATTAATGCCTGTGTTGCATATATAGATAATCCCGACATTTCAATCCAAGAGATTATGCAACTGCTTCCGGGTCCGGATTTTCCAACAGGGGCTTATATTTTGGGTAGGGAAGGTATATATCAAGCTTACTCAACGGGTAAAGGTGTAATAAAGATGAGGGCGAAGGCTAGAATCGAGGAGGAAAAGCACGGGCATCTGGCAATCATAGTTGAGGAGATACCTTATCAAGTAAATAAGGCACATCTAATTGAGGAGATAGCAGAGCTTGTTAGGAATAAGAAGATAGAGGGTATAAGCGATATAAGGGATGAGTCTGATAGAGAGGGCTTGAGGATCTACATTGAACTTAAAAAGGATGCAAATGGAGAAGTAATATTGAATCAGCTCTATAAATCGACGCCTATGCAGGAATCTTTTGGTGTGAACCTGATTGCTATCGTGAATGGACAACCAAGAATCTTGAATATTAAAGAGGCAATAGAGTACTTTATTGCCCACAGGCGCGATGTAGTCTTTAGAAGGACCCGTTTTCGGCTTAAAAAGGCAGAGGCAAGGGCTCATATTCTTGAGGGTCTTAAAATAGCTGTTGATAATATTGATGAGGTCATATCAATAATACGATCATCAAAATCTGTTGAATCTGCAAGAGAACATTTGATGCACAGATTTGAACTCAGTGAGACTCAGGCAAATGCTATACTTGATATGAAGCTCTCTAAACTCACAGCGTTAGAGCGAGAACAGCTTGTGGAAGAATATAAAAATGTACTTATTGAAATTGAAAAATTAAAGGCGATCATTCAAGATGAGAGACTCCTTATGTCCATTATAAAAGAGGAGTTGCTTAACATAAAGGATAAGTATGGAGATGACAGGAGAAGTATTATAATAGACTCTGAAGGTGAACTTAATGTAGAAGACCTGATAGCAGATGAGGAGATGGTAGTGACTGTCTCTCACGCAGGATATGTGAAAAGGAATCCACTGGCGATATATAGAAAGCAGAGAAGAGGAGGACGTGGTAGAACATCTATGATTACGAAGGAGGAGGATTTTGTTGAATATCTGTTTGTTGCCTCTTCACATTCATATCTACTAATCTTTACGGATAGAGGGAATCTATACTGGTTAAAAGTTCATGAGATCCCAGAGGCAGGTCCTCAGGCAAAGGGGAAGCCAATTATAAACCTAATTAAAATCAAACCGAATGAGAAGGTGGCCACTATTCTACCGGTAAAGTCTTTTGATGAAAATAAATTTGTAATTATGGCTACAAAGAAGGGGATCGCCAAAAAAGTGGAGCTGTCTGCCTTTTCAAATCCTAGATCAAGTGGGATAATTGCTATGAACGTGGCTGAGGATGATAAGCTGATAGGGGCAAAGCTTTCTGATGGGACCAAGGAAGTCTTAATGTCAACCAAGCTCGGATTGGCTATCAGGTTCAAGGAAGAAGAACTAAGACCAATGGGTAGACATGCGCAAGGAGTGATAGGGATTGACCTTAATGAGAATGATGAGGTCGTTGGTCTCGAGGTTTGTTCGAGCAAATCTTATATCTTGACTATTAATGAGAACGGGTTTGGAAAGAGGACACAGCTCGAAGAATATAGGTTGGTCCACAGGGGTAGAAAAGGGGTAATCACATCAAAAATCGGTGATAAGGCAGGGAATGTTGTGGCTACGATTGAGGTTGGTGAAAAAGATGAGGTAATGATTATTACAGAAAATGGTATATTGATAAGAACATCTGCAGAAGAGATTAGATGTAGTAGTAGGAATACTATCGGGGTAAAACTGATAGCACTGGAGGAGGGAGATAAGGTCTCCGGTGTTGCAAGGATATCTGAGGAGCAATTAAATGGTTCTTATTATAATGGTGGACATGAAGATGGAAATCCATCAGGGAATGCCTGTAATTAATTTTTAATAACGGAGAGGAGTAGTTTATGAAAGAAATGCTTTCTATTTTTTTGTTGTTTTCGTTAGTTTTGTATTCTGGTGGATGTAAGAAGAGTAACGTAGGTAGCCAGCAGTTGAAGACGAAGGAGAAGATATTTGCAAAGATTATAACTACTATGGGGGATATAAATTGTGAACTTTTTCAAGATAAGGCACCAAAGACTGTAGCTAACTTTATTGGTCTTGCGGAGGGAACTAAGGAGTGGCTTGTCCCTGGAACCAACCAGTGGGTAAAGAAACCTCTTTATTCAGGAACTATATTCCACCGAGTAATTCCTGATTTCATGATTCAAGGTGGAGATCCTCTTGGCAATGGTATGGGTGGCCCTGGATATGAATTTGAAGATGAATTTTCTCCAGATTTGAAGTTTGATGTCCCTGGTAGACTTGCTATGGCCAATGCAGGTCCAAATACAAATGGATCTCAATTTTTTATTACCGAAAGACCAACACCTCACCTCAACAATAGGCATACAATCTTTGGGCAATGTAAGGAGATAGATGTTGTTAAGTCTATTGCAAGGGTTGAAAGAGATCCATCAAATGACAGACCTAAGACAGATGTAGTTATTAAAGAGATTAGGATAATCAGAGAAAAACATTAAAGAGGAAGTTGTTGTTAAACCGTTTTGTATTCACAGTCATCGTAGCCTTATGCTTTTTATTTTCAGGGGCGGCTGGATTAATTTTAGAGGTTGTCTGGACGAAGTATCTAAATCTTATATTTGGCTCTACAACATTGTCAATTAGTACAACTGTATCCGCGTTTATGGGAGGATTAGCGCTTGGCTCATATCTGGCGGATAGATTTTTGAAATACCTAAAGAATCCAATTCTGAGTTATGGGATATTTGAGATATTAATTGGGGCCTATGCACTTATAATCCCTTTTATTCTTAAGTGGTTTACTACTATTCAACCTACTATTAATTTGTTTTTGAGTGATAATCCATTTTTATATTCCATTGTAAGGTTTATTTTCTGTTTTTTAGTGTTAATTATTCCGACTACGGCTATGGGTGCAACCCTCCCAATAATCTCTACCTACTACATAAGAAATATTAGGGAAGGTGGAGCTAAAATAGGGCTTCTGTATGCTATTAATACGGCGGGTGCTACTATAGGGACGTTTATTGCTGGTTTTTATTTACTAAGGACTTTTGGGGTTCAAAGGACCAACAATGTGGCTGCATTGATAGATGTGTTTATAGGGGTATCAATGGTAGTGTTTTCATTGAAGGCGGCAAGTGTTGTTGAGGATAAGGAAAAGGTAGAAGATAAGAGTGGTTATGCCAATAAAGAGTTAAGAGTGGAATGGATCCTCATTGTTGTGAGTTTCATCAGTGGTATAATTTCGATGTTATACCAAATAATGTGGACAAGATCACTCTCAATGGTAATTGGTTCATCCACCTACGCATTTACAATAATTCTAACTACATTTCTCTTAGGGATATCACTGGGATCCTTTTTGTTTTCAAGGTTTATTATTAAAAGAGATGATCCCATATCTGACCTGATCTTAGTCTTCTTAGTAATTGGATTTTCAGCTTTATTTACGTCGGTTTATATCGATCGCCTTCCATTCCTTGTGCAAAAGATTATGCTTATTGATAATTTTACACCAAGTCATATTTTTTGGGGTTATTTCTTTGTTACATCTATCGTTGTAGTAGTTCCCGCAATGGGGATGGGAATGTATATACCTATGATAGTTCATATTGCCTTAAGGGATATAAATACTGTAACTAAAGATGTAGGGAGGATATATAGTGCAAATACAGTAGGAAATATAATTGGCTCTTTTTTGGGTGGATTTGTGATAATTCCCTGTATCGGATTACAATTAGGAGTTAGATTCTCGGTGTTAGCGAGTGTATTATTGGGCTTGTTGCTTATGTTTTACTTTAGGCGGTATCACATTGTAAAGGATATAAGAAATATAGCTTTTGCTTTAGTAATTATTGTATTTACCTCTATAGCGCCAAAGTGGGACATAGCAAAATGGAGTTCGGGAATGTTCAGGGCATATCTGGCCCGAGGCCCTTACAATAAGGACGAATTTGTTCCACCCAAAATCATTTTTCACAAAGATGGAATTGTTACAACAGTGACTGTAGAATATAGAGAGGGAGGATTGTACAGCTTAAAGGTGAATGGCAAAGTGGATGCCTCAAATGGTTCTGATATGAGTACGCAGATTTTATCTGGTCTAATTCCAGTATTTTTGAATCCTGAGGCAAAGAGTGTAGCCGTAATAGGATTTGGAAGTGGGACAACTTCTGGAGCAGTGTTGAGAACACCCGTAGGTGAGGTAATTTCAGTAGAGCTCGAGGAGGCCGTAATTGAGGCAAGTAGATATTTTACTTCTTTCAACCTTGAGCCATTAAAGTCACCAAAACATAAGTTGAGGGTTGATGACGGGCGAAATTTTATTCTTTCTACGGATAGGAAGTTTGATATTATTATATCTGAACCTTCCAATCCATGGATGAGTGGGGCTAGTTCATTATTTACGTATGATTTCTGGAGCAGCGCTTCTAAGAAACTCAATCAGAAAGGAATCTTCTGTCAATGGCTACAGATGTATGAGCTCTCACTTGATAACATCAAAATTTTGATCAACACCTTTCGCAAGGTCTTCCCCCATGTCCTTCTTTTTCAATCTTATCAAAATTCAAATGATACTTTATTAATTGGTTCTTTTGACCCATTGAAGTTTAATTATAAAAAGGTGTGGGAGTTAATAAATTCAGAGGGTCTCAAATACGAACTTGAGAAAATAAATGTGACAGACCCTTTTGATGTCTTTATTTTAATATATTACACTCAAAACGAGATAGAACAATTCGTAGATACCGATAGGATCAATACAGATGACAATTCTCTGATAGAGTTTTTGGCTCCCATTGATCTCTTGATGTATGCCATTCAAAAAGAAGATGAACCACCACCTGCCCTTCTAAAAGAGAAGGTGATTGATCGTATTTTGGAGATGATGGAAGATAAAGAAGATTATGATAGAGAGTTCCTGATGCAGAAACTGGCTGAGGCTGCTCTTAAGAGGGGGAAACTCAAGTCTGCAAGACGATCGACGTCTGAAATTAGGGATTATGAAAAGAAAAGATTATTTGAAAGGGTTATAGAGTATATGGATGGTGCAGAGTATACATTCCCATTCAAGATTGTTGGTCAGAATGTCTTAAAGGAAAAATGGGGGTATTTTATACAATTACTAAAACAGGAGAATATTGGTGCCGCCATAAACCTGGTTAATGATAAAAAGCAAAAACCTGTCGAGAGGAGAGTTGGTAGTTCATTGGTTGAGATATATGTTCCACCAACAGATAACATAGAGGAGGAGTTGTTAATAGGATACCTATATTTTTATGAAAGTTCGTACTATCATGCAATCTACCTATGGGAAAAGGCATTGGCGAGTGATGCGGGGAAAAAGTATCCGTGGATTTATTATTACTTGGGGCGAGCCTATTATAATCTTGATGAGTTTGCACATTCCTTTACAAATTTTGTTAAATATATAGAATGGGATAGAGATAATTTCCTGGAAAATGAGGTAGGTAATTAACAATCGTTTTGTGATGCTAACAAATTAGATATTTGCTTTTTAATATCAAATAAGAATGTTTAGAACTACTCGTTAGTGTTTTTGACAACATGAAGGCCCTTAAATTTTTCTCTCTACATGCCTTATAAGCTTGCCCTGATTAATGACTTACTCTAGTTTTGAAGATGTCATTGCTCTTACTCCTCTTAGGACACTAGATCTATGCGTTCCAGTTTGATAACGAATTTACTATTCGTTTCTTTGTTTAAAAGGTATCCCCCTAGTCTGCTACAATATACCAATTAGGTATAAATCCGGATCAAAATCGTTCCTTTAAATCAAGCTGGTTATCTTTCATTGTCTGGAGTGAGAATTTTATCTACAAGTAATTCGGCAGTTACAAGCCATACTTGCCCATGTCCTAATTGATATTGATTTTTCTGATTAATGAGAATAAAATTTAAGCTATGAAGATGTGGATTCATGTTGAGCGATTGCTTGTTGCTTTGGTATTTGCAGTATTGCTGCACCTTTTGTTAATTCAATTGTTATTTGAAAATTTGAAATCAGAGGTAAAAGGGAGAGATAGGGTCGTAGAGGTTGAATATATCAATCCCCTTGCTGAGAATAGATTTAGGGATAAAGCAATTATTGAAGAGGAAAAGAAGAATATAAAAGAGAAGGAGAAATTGAAAGAAGAAGAAAGAGAAGATGAGGAGGTAGAGGAGACTGTTAAAAAAGAAGAGGGACAGGTGGTATATTTGGGTGAGATTGAGAGTAATAAGGTACCTGAGAAATATAAGTTTTTATCTGAGCATAATTCTGTCGTTGAAAAGGAGACAAAGAGTAAGTATGCTGACAATAAATATAAAAACCCCGCTCCAACTCCCCAAGTAAGCGAAGATGTATTGAAGTCACAGCAAAGAGAGTATAGTGAGAATAAAAAACCGGCTCCTAGTTTGGTCGTTCGAACTAATGAAAATAGAGATGAGAAAAAAGAAAGTTCGAATGAGAGTAAATTGGCATTAAAGGTGCCAGAGATTTTAAAGAGTGAGAAAAGTTTCCTTAAAGAGTCTGAACAGGGGATGTTTAAAAATAAGAATTATTCTGAAGAACTTAGAGGAAAAGATAGAGAGTTTCAATTTGGCTCTCCTCTTGAAAAAGGGGAGGTGTTACAAAAAAGAAGGATTGCAGAGTTATTCCCTCAGGATATATATTCTGGAAAGTACTCAGGAGGTCCTTTTAATGACTGGCTTAAAGATATAGAAGAGGCGGATTCTACATTTCTTAATGCCAAGGAGTATAAGTATGCAACGTTTTTTAATAGAGTTAAGAGGAGTGTAAGTCAGTATTGGAATCCTGCTGCAGTCATATTAAAGTATGACCCCTATGGTGATATATATGGGAATAAAGATAGGTTGACGATAGTAAGGGTAAAGATAGATCCCTCTGGAAGTTTAAAAGATGTCAATGTGTCTCAGTCATCTGGGGTAGAATTTTTAGATAAAATAGCTATAGATGCCTTTAAGGCAGCACAGCCCTTCCCTAATCCTCCCAAGGGTCTTATTGATGAGAATGGAGAGATAACATTCAATTTTGGATTTTATGTTGAGTTCTCAAAGAGCTCAATATCACTGTTTAAATATGAGTAGAGAGATCCAATCAAGGGTTATTATAGTGGATACGAATTCTTCTAGTACTGGAGATATAGAAGATATAGTATGGGCTAATAGCGAACCCTCGGGACTCTCTAATGAGTTGAATAAAAATAGAATATTTATTTATTATCTACCTCATAAATTTCCAAATGCAGAATTCATTAAGCGGCTGAAAAATCATTCTAAGGTAGTCTCCGTGAGGACTGAGTTGGTTTATAAAATGGATTGGAATAGAGTATGGCAAGAGTCTATTAAACCTGTAAATATTGGTAATAAGATTTTGGTGGTTCCACCTTTTAAGAGATGCATTGGAGATAAAAAAGGTAGAATAGAGATCATTATTAATCCTGCAATGGCCTTTGGGACAGGACACCACGAATCTACTAAAGGGATAATGAAAATGATGTATAAATATAGAAAATATATTGTAGGGAAGATGGTCGCTGATTTTGGTTCTGGTTCAGGAATTCTCTCAATATTAGCAAGGAAATTGGGTTGTAGTGTAGTTGATGCATATGATATTGATCCTGAGTGTGGAGAGGCAATCAGGGAGAATATCGATCTCAATAAGGTAGATGGGATAAACTTTTTTAATAAATCAATTCGGAAGATTAAGAGGGTTTATGAGGTAATTTTTGCCAATATGCTATTTAATGAGATAGCATCTAACAAAGCTGCTTTCTTAAGGTCTATAAGGCGAGATGGGTTGATCTTTTTTGCAGGTATCTTGGATTACGAGAGAGATGAATTCGTAAGACTTTTTGATGAGCTGTATCTTAAGGATGAGATATTAATAAATGGGTGGAGGAGTTTTTTATTTAAGAAGTTATGAGAAGAATAAGAATATTTTCTGAAGTGCTAACTGATTGTGATTTTGTTGAACTTGATAAGAGAAATTCCCATTACTTAGTGAATGTCCTAAGGTGTACAGTGGGGGATAAAGTTGAGGTTCTATCAGGAGATGGTAGATTGTATTCAGGGATATTGGTGAGAGATGGAGGTAGGTATAAGATTGAGAAACTTAGGGAAGAATTAGTTCAGAGTGAATGTATACCGGTTATTAATCTGTATATTGGGGTTATCAAAGGTAATAATTTTGATTATGCGATAGAGAAAGCGTCTGAGCTTGGTGTATTTTCAGTTACACCATTTTATAGTGATTTCTCAAATATAAAAGTTGTTTCACATGAAAGGATAAAAAGGTTTTTGAGGATAGCGCGTAGCTCTGCTTTGCAATGTGGAAGAATAAAAATAATGGAAATTAACAAACCAATTTACTTGAACGAGGTTTTTGGTCATGTGCCTTTTGGCAATAACATATACCTTGACCCTTCTGAGGAGGAGAGGTTTATTAGTGATTCTGTGGATTTTTTAAAGCCGTTTAATATATTTTCTGGTCCGGAAGGGGGATTTTCCCCTAAAGAAATAGCGACCTTTAAAAAAAATGGATTTATGGGTTTGTCATTGGGCTCTAATATCTTGAGAGCTGAGACAATTCCTATTGTGATATGTACTATAATTCAATATGAATATGCGAGGAGGAAGAGATTTTATGGCAGATAATATTTGTCCGTATTGTGGATTCCCAAATGAACAAGGGGTGAAGGTTTGTAAAAAGTGCAAAAGATCTTATTTTATAGCAGAATATTCTCACGTAATTACTGATAATATCTCTTTGAGTGAGGATAAGGAAACAGTAGTTGAAAAAACGGATATTGAGTTTACTGATGAAAGCGAGAGTCCCACAGTGAAAAAGGCTGATATTAGCTTTGATTCTGAAGATAAACCTACAGAACCCCTAAAAAGTGACCAGCTAATATCTCGGCAATTCTATGCCGCAACATTCATTCAAAGGTTGTTAAGTTTGATTACTGACGGTTTCGTGGTCCTAGTATGTTCAGTAATAATATGGTTTGCAGGTGTTTCGTTTTCTTTAAATCCTAATCTGTTGTTTAAAGAGAAAAGTGTGAGGGTTGAGGACATTTTCGTATCTATTTTTCTAATTTATTTATTGTTTGGATTTTTTTATTCAACTCTCTTTCATCATCTCTCATCTCGAACCATAGGTAAGATGATATTGGGACTTCATCTCATAGGTAAGAATTCATATAGAGTGAGTATTTATAGGGTTATACTAAGAAATATCTTCTTCATATTAAACTTTTTGACTATATTTATTGGTTATATATGGATAATAGCAGATGAGAGGGGTCAAGCACTTCATGATAAGCTATCAGGAACTTTTGTAGTCTCAGAAGAGATAAAGAGATGATTTGAGTAGTATATATTGCAATATTTTACTTGACATATATTTTAGTGTATGTTACTTACAATAGCAGACATTTCATTTAAGGAGGTTAAATATGGCTTGCGCAAAGAAGACGACGAAGAAAACAACAAAGAAGGCTACAAAAAAGAAAAAGTAGTCAAATTATACCCTGCTTCTTTGTTAGTTTTTTGAAAGGGCAGCATGATCGCTGCCCTTTTTAGTTTTATGGGCTGGAATTTTTCTTCCGAAGATATTAAAAATGTAGTTGAGGAGTTGAAAGATAAGTTAAAGGGGGCAAAAATTCAATCTGCTCATCAACCGTCAAGGGACGATATATATATAGAGGTATTTTTCCAAGGTGTTACGTCGTATCTTTTAATTTCAATAGAAAATGGCTTCAATAGGATATATCTTACAAGTAAAAAACCCTCTAATCCGTTGGTTCCTTTTTCATTCCAAATGCTCCTTAGAAAATATTTGGTTCCGTCTTATATTATAAAAGTAGAGCAGATTAACGACGATAGAGTTGTTATGATCTCTACTGATGAGCATAAAATCTATGCTGAGCTTATGGGAAGACATTCCAACATTTTTCTTACAGATGCACAAGACATTATATTGGGTTCACTAAAGGTCAATTTGTCGCAGAGACGACCTCTTTTTACCTCCTTTAAATATATACCCCCTTTTAAGGTTGGATCCAGTTCTACTCCTAGTATTGAGATTCCCGATAGAAATAATATCTCTGAATTTTATTCAAATTTCTATGATAAATTGATCACTGAATATCGGATGAAACTTCTTAAAACAAAAATTATAAATGTCCTTAATAATCAAGAAAGACATTATGTAGATGTTCTCAAAAAGATAGAGCTTGATAGGATTAAGGCAAGTAGATATAACGATTATTTAAAGTATGCGGAGATATTAAAACAAAATAGGATTATTAGCTTATTACCTAATGTGGCAGTTTGTCAATATTATACAGAGTCAGGTATTGCGACGGAAAATATCCCGTTGATGAAAGGAACAGATATTAAAGCGAACATGGAGTATTACTTTAGATTATATAAAAAGTATAAAAATTCTTTGTCTTTAATAGATAAGAGAATGGATATGATAAACAGAAGGATAGAGGATATCCGAAGAAAGAAGAGTATTGCTCAGAGTTTGGATGATATTACTTCATTGGAAAGTCTTGTGGATATGGGAGTAGATATGAGAGAAGAAATTAGAGTCAATAGAACTGGTAGAAGTGAAGGCTGCAGAAATGATTACCCCTTCAAAATCTTTTTTGTTGAGGGAGTGGGAAGGATATATTCTGGTTCTAATGACGAGGAGAATGAGATACTAACATTTAAGTTCTCCAAAGGAAATGATCTGTGGTTTCATGTAGTAGGTTATAAGGGTTCACATACAGTTCTTCCACTAGAGAGAGGCAAGATCCCTTCAGAGAGGCAGATATTAACAGCGGCACTTGTTGCTGCAGCTAGGAGCTCTGCACCTGACGGGGAATCTGTGGAAGTAGCATATACAAGAGTTAAATACGTTCGAAAAAATAAACAAGGTGGCAAGGGCTGTGTTATCTTTTCCAATGAGAAAAGGTTATATGTAAAGGTTGATAAAAAGTTTCCATCGACTCTTATTCAGATCTCCTGATTTGTTATCATGCCGTCTCTTCTCTATTGTGGAATTTTAGAATTGGTTTTGCCTTTTTAGAGACAACCTCTTTTGTTATTGTGCAGCTCTTTATATTCTCTATATAAGGCACTTCAAACATAATATCCAACATAATGTCTTCCATAATTGAACGGAGTGCCCTTGCTCCAGATTTTCTGTTTTTTGCTTCAGCCACGATAGCTTTAAGTGCCTCATCTTCAAAAAATAGTTCAACATTTTCATATTTAAACAATTTCTTGTATTGTTTTACTAATGCGTTTTTGGGTTCAATAAGTATTCTGAGTAGCTCATCTTCTGTGAGATCCCTTACTGGGACAAGAATAGGTACCCTTCCCATAAATTCTGGGATCATTCCATATTTGATAAAATCTTCAACTTCAGCATGTTCTAAGATATCCCCAACATTATAATCAGCCCTACTCTTTTTCAGTTGGGCTGCAAATCCTATCCCGCCACCTTCGAGTCTTACACTTATTATGTCTTCTATGCCTTTAAATGAGCCTCCACAAATAAATAAAATATTCTTGGTGTTAACCTTCACAAATTCTTGAGTATTGTATTTCTTTACTCCTTTTGGGGCCACACTTGCAAGAGTACCTTCAAGTAACTTTAATAGTCCTTGTTGAACGCCCTCCCCTGAGACGTCCCTCGTAGATGATGGTAGTTCACCTGACTTACGAGCTATCTTATCAATTTCATCAATATAAACTATGCCTGTTTCTGCCTTTGATACATCATTATTTGCATTTATTAGGAGTGTTTGTATCATAGATTCAACGTCTTCTCCGACGTAGCCTGCCTCAGTAAGTGTGGTTGCATCCGCAACTGCGAATGGAACATTTAAAAACTTTGCGAGTGTCTGCGCGAGCAAAGTTTTACCAGTACCAGTTGGACCAAATATCATTATATTGCTTTTGTTGATAAATACATCGCTGTATGGGTTTATAATTATCCTTTTATAATGATTGTATACGGCTACCGATAAGACCTTTTTTGCATATTCTTGTCCTATTATGTATTGGTCGAGGAAGGCCTTTATTTTTTCTGGAGTCGGTAAGTTTTCTATCCGTTCGTTTATACTTAGGCGATCATATCTTATTATTTCAGAACATATCTTCACACAGTGGTTACATATATAGACATTCTTCCCAGCGATGATTTTTGTTACCTCTCTTTGTCCTCTGCCACAGAAAGAACATGATATACCTAGACCAAATAAATCTTTCTTTTTTGCCATATATTCACCCTTTTTCTGATATTAAGGCTACCAACTTCTGATTAATTTTTTCCACGTTAATATCCTTTGATAAGGTAGAAAATTTGTATTGAGATTTAATTAACTCGTCTATCTCACTTAATAAGACTATTGCAGTCTTGTTATCAGATAGTTCGTATCTCAATACGTTTATTATATCTTTGTAGTTTATAATGGGTATCTCTTCGTCGAGAATTATGATTGATGGTCTAATTCTGTTATATAATTTCAATGTAGTTATACCGTCATTGGTTGTAAATACCTTCCACCCTAATTTCTCAAGTGATATCTTTAGATAACTGCTCTTCATTGGGTCGTAGACAGCTATTAAAATTGTACCCTTTTCTGGGAAGATTGGTTGAATCTGTCTCCTGTCAGAGAATATGAGATTTCCACCTTTGCTTTTTAGGTATTTGAACAGATCCTCTGCAGTTTTATATAACTCGATTACACTTTGGAAATATCTCGTGATTATAACAGTTGTGATTGTAGTTATTGGGATATCGTAGATATTTCCTGTTCTATCCTGCATTACGAAGAATTGTCTGGTTAATTCGGAGTTTTCAAAGAAAATACTCTTGAACCTTGAAAAGTCTTCGTATATAAAAGAACAGATCCTTGTGAGTTCATCCTTCTCCGCAATAATGGCAAATCTATCAAGAAAAATATTGTATGCCGTCGCCTGGTCTTTTATAGGTAAAATGAAAATATTTTTTCTGATTATTGTAGATAACATCTTGAGTAGTAATTCAGATTTGTAGGATCCTTTCGCAGAATGAAAATATTTGAAATTGTCTATGTCAATGAATGCTACAGCCTTTGTCTCTTTGTTAAGTTGTAGGTATTCTTTCTCAAAGTCTATATTGCCGGGTAGGTATGTAATTGGACTGAGATCTTTCGCGAGTAATTCTCTTATTTTTTTCATTTTCTCTAAAAAACCACTTGCTGGTATAGATTTACTAATGTAGAAGTCGCAGTGCATTAATATCTCATTTATTTTCTCAGGAGTAAATTTATCATAGGTGAGAATTTTAAATGACTTTGTGGTATAAAACCATTCGGGAATTTCTTTGCCTTCTGTTGATATGTCAAATATTAAGATCTCGTTGGAGCGCATTTCCTTTTTCGATATGTCTGAGCTATCAGCAATTTTATGTACTACAAAATCATCTCTGAGGATATCCTTGGTGTTCTTCATAAAATCTTTATCCATGCTATATATAAACAATCTCGCTTTAGCGCTCATCTGCTCACCATTATCTGATATTTAATCATAATCTTTAATAAAATCAAGTAGTACAGTTAACGTTAGAAAATATAGGATCTATTGAAGGCAATCAGTAGCTCATTTGTAAAATGAATTTTTGCTAAAAACCTTTCATGGCTTTAGGATTAGGCCTACGAAGTTTTCCGGTATAATACGGGATAGTTTTTACGAAGGCTAAATAGGTAATGAAGTATGATGTCATTGAAAAGTAGTCTACAAGTTATTCTTCTGTGCTCTATTCCTGTAAGTTACTTTAGTCCAACTTTCTGTTTATTATAAACCTTCAAAGAACTTTAATCACTTTTCTTGACTTAACTGCCAACCTTCAGAATATTCAATCGCCTTCATCGTTGATCTATTTAATTTTTTGTGGATTTGAATTACTCATATAGTCATATGTGATGATATTGCCATCTACATCCCTTACATACTCAACAGTTACTAACATACAATGTTTTCAATTTAGGTAAGTAAACTAATTTTCAGTAAACAAAATAAATATGTGTTTTTCATTTCTAAGAGGTATGGTTAGAAGTTATAGAAATCCCCTGTAGATGACCTGTGGTTTTTATATTTTAAGGTAAATTTAGTAGTTCATCATACCGGTGCTTTGGTTTATGATGGTTAGTCTACTTTACACGGAGGATTTTTTGTTTTTAATTTTCGCTCTGATATGAAGGTTTTGATGACAAAATTTTCATCGGCGAATTCGTCATTTTTCTTTACAAAGAGCCATTGTTTTGGATTGTTTTTAATAACGAATAGTGAGAATTCCCCTTTAAGAATCTTTCCTCTCAGATATATACTTAACTTTTGTTCCTTAAAACTCCCTCGCAGGATTTCAAAGTCTCCTCTGTCCCATATTATCACAGCCCCAGCTCCATATTGTCCATTAGGAATTATTCCCTCGTAATCTGCGTATTCTAACGCGTGATCATCTACGAGGATGGCCAATCTCTTGTCTTTTGGATTCATTGATGGACCTTTCGGTATGGCCCAGGACTTGAGTACGCCGTCGATCTCTAGTCTGAAATCAAAGTGTAAATTGGTTGCATGATGCTCGTGAACAACAAATATAGGCATTCGAATCACCTTACAGGTTCAAATTCATCAAAACCAAACCTCTCTGGGTATTCCCTCCATGGTCCCTCACAAACTTTGTAATATTTACAAATCTTACAACGTGGACCCTTTAATTTCCCTTCATTTATTCTAAATTCGGTGTAATTTTTAATTACTAAATTGGCGTCATATATTGTGGTAATTGGTATTATTTTTTCTGCAATAAAATCTTCATAGCCAGACATTATACAATACGGTATTGCCTCTGTCATAACTCTCTTTCGGGCCTTTATTCCAATATCAAGACCCTTTTTTACAAAAGGTTCTATCATCTTCATTCTTGGTACTATACGATCGAAGTATTCATATGCAGTACCGACTGGATGAACAAATGCGAATTGATACTGATCAACTCCGAGCTTAACCAATAAGTTTGCGAGCTCTGGCAAGTGTCTAAAATTGCTCTTGGTGATTACTGAGTTTGTCAGGACATATTGATTAAGTGATTTGAGGTTTTTTATAGCATTAACAGTTTGTTCAAATGAACCCCTCGATCTTGTTAAAAAATCGTGTAGTGAAGCAGTATGACCATGGAGGGCTGGTGAGAATTCATTTGCCCCAGCCTTTATGGCGTCTTCACAAAATTTTTTGTATGCAAACATTCTCCCATTTGTTTGGATTTGTATTGTTTTAAATTTTAGGCTCTTAGCGTATAGTAGAAGTTCGAAGAAGTCTTTTCTTATGGTTATCTCTCCTCCTGTAAATACTATTGAGTCAGCAACTTTTCGAGCCTCCTCGAGCTTTTTTATTATCTCTTTAGTTGAAAAGTCTCCTATGTCATATCTCTTTCTTCCTTGGACACAAAACAGACATTTGTTGTTACATGAGAAGCCTACTTTTACATCAACTCTCTTTTCTACTCTAATACTTGACATATTATAAAATACACCTATGATTAAGGACTATGGCTATTCGATTAGTCATACCTATTTTATTATTATATATTTTTCAGGGTTGTGCAACTGAATATAGTAAAGAGAAGATAGTGTCAGTGGCGGAGAATTATTTATCGGAGGGTAAGCCTGAGAGAGCGTATCTTGAATTTAAATCCGTAATTGATGAGGCCTCTGATGATTTAGAACTACATAGAGAGTTTATAAAATTTGCAGTGCGCCTTCATAGATGTGATGATGCCTTGGATTATTATAATAAGTATAGAGAGGGGCAAAAAAGACATGTATATTTTTATGCAAAGGCCTTACTTGGGGTCTCTTGTTTGATTTCGAATAAAAACGAGATAATGGATTACTTTGAAGAGGCGATTAGACTTAGACCAGATGATAAAGAAATAAGAATGAGATATGCCGTTGTTCTTGCAGAGTATGATATGTATGATAAGGCTTTAAATGAATTTGTTAAATTATCACAGGTTATTAGTAATTCAGCATCTCTTTATTCATATATAGCTTTGTGTTCTGCGTATTTGGGTGAGGCAGAGACTGTTAGGAAATCTGTGAGGGATATGCTTTTACTCAACTTCTCTTCACAGGATCTCAAGAGAGCAACTGAATCATTAAGTATTATTAATTTTCATTGTCTTGATGTTCCTGATGATATTAGAGATGAGTTTACAAGAGTGTTTGATATGATAATTCTTGAGGATAAACCAGCGCAGGCAAGAGAGATTATCGAGAATCTTTTATCCAGCTATCCAAAGGTTCCAGCCCTTCACCTCCTAAAGTCAATCTCGTTATCTCTTACAGGTGAGTATTCATCAGCCCTTTATGAGCTGAATTATCTTGGTGATTCATTTGAATCTTGTGGTCATTTTCAGTATGCGAGTGGTATTATTTACCTTGGGGTGCAGAGAAATGAGAAGGCACTTTCCTTATTTGAAAGGGCGATTGAGCTCGATCCCCTTTTTGTCAGCGTTTATAAGATCTTGTCAGAGCTGTATTTAGAGAGACAGGATTATTTGAAGGCTGCTGATGTGCTTAATATATATTTGAAGCTGAATCCCGATGACCATAAAAATAGGTTTTTGTACGGTCGAACGTTAGTAAAACTGGGGAGGATTAAGGAGGCAGAGGATCAATTTAATTACATCTTTGAACATGACCCAGATAATATATTTGGTTTGGTTGGTAAAGGAATAGTTGAAAAGGAGTATGCAAAATTGAGCAGAGATAGGAGAAAGAGAGAGAATCACTTAAAAAACTCTCTCAATTACCTCAATATGGCAATCAAGAAAGATCCAGAGAATGAAAATATAAAATCTCTTATAAAATTTATTAATGGTGAGGAGGAATAGTATGCCTATTTATGAGTACAGATGTAGGTCTTGTAACAGTGTTTTTGAAGAATTCGTAAGGAGTAGGGAGCAAAAGATACTCTGTCCCAATTGTAATTCTCAGGATCTGTTAAAATTGATGTCTTTATCGGTTCAAATAGGTGGTGAAAGTAAAGGTGGAGGGTCCTCCTGTTCGAGTTGTTCATCTGGAAGCTGTTCTACCTGTCGTTAGGAGAGAAACCGTGAAAAGGGCTTTCACCTTGTTTGTAGTTCTGAAGCTAATGGTATTTAGTGGTTGTGAATTACTTCAAAAAGAGTTTATGGGTAGGTACGGCATAAAGAATTGTACATTTGAGTTGATGTCTGTTAATGCAGAGGTATATCCGAACTATTCAAATCTGGATAAAAGCTACGCAATCCTTCTTATGAGGGTTAGGGTAGACAACCCGAATTCTTACAAAGTGATATTGGATAGAATGCTTTTCGATCTTTTGATAAATGATAGAACTGTTTTGCGCGACCTGGAAAATAACTCGAAGAGAGAGGTTGACCCCGGGGCTAGTACAACTTTTGAAATATCTGTTAAGGTAACCTATGACGAAGTAGAGAGTGCGGCAAAAGGATTGTTTGAGGGGATCCAGAGTGGAACTGTGAGTTATAAGCTTGATGCCACAGTCTTTTTTGACTCCGAAATTACATCTTTTAGTTATAGAACGACAATAAAAGAAGGTGAGATTTAAGTTGCACCATACCAATGCGTTATGCTATATAATCTTTAATTTTTTATCAAAGGAGTTGTAACCGTGATATGTTATAAGTGTGGAAGCCATGTCCCTGATGGTTCCAAGACCTGTCCCACTTGTGGTAACAATTTTGAGAGGGAGATCAAAAAGCAGGATATTAAGGCAAAATCACAACAGAGGATAAGAGAAAAGATAGGCTTCGATATTGGGGACCTCGTAGCCGGTCGCTATAAGATAAAATCAAGGATTGGAGAGGGCCCATCGGGTGTTGTCTTTCGTGTTTTAGATACTGAAATGGACGTAGATATTGCCCTAAAGATTATATACAAAAGCGTAGTTGGAGATGAGGCAGAGAATAAAAAATTCCAGACTGAGATGAGAATTGCCAGAAAGATAGCCCATCAGAATATTGTTAGGGTTTACGACATAGACCGTGACAATGGCTATTCATTTTATACTATGCAGCTTCTTGAAGGGCTGAGCCTGAGAAAGATAATCAACTTGCGGACGGAAAAAAGGCAGGTCTTTTCGCTTCAGGAGATAGAACCTATATTTATTCAGATAGTAAATGCATTAGTATCTGCTCAAAGTTATACCTATCACGGTAATTTAAAACCAGAAAATGTCATGATTTTACCGGATTTGTTGAAGGTTTGCGATTTCTGTCTTGTTAAGGCTATTGGAAGGGAAAAGTTTAATGAAATAAATGCATCTAATGAGATTTATATTGCACCTGAGGTAAGATTTAACTGGGACATTGTTGATTCAAGAGCAGACATTTATTCCATGGCTGTAATTATTTATGAGATGGTAACGGGTGAAAGGTTTACAAATCTTCCTGTATCGGCCTCATTAAAAAATCCCAATGTTCCTAAGGCAATAGACAACTTTCTAAATAAAGCGCTTAGTACAGAGCAAGATAGGAGATTTGATTCACTTGAAGAATTTGTTGAGGAGTTTAAGAAGGTCGTAGACAAAGAGGCATCATCTAGTTATGAAGCAGGCCCTGAGGATGAAGAGTTTATTGAGATATCAACAGATGATTTTGAGCTAATAGAGACTCATGAAAGAGAGAAGACAAGAAAAAGGCTCCCCAAAGATAGAATATTCTTTAGTGTAGAAGAGGAGCTTAAGAAGAAAAGGGAAGAGGAGGAAAGAGAGAAAGTGGAGGGTGAAGAGGAGGTAGAGAAACCCCAGGTGCAGAAGAGGGCTGAAAAGAAAGTTGTTCAGCAAGAAGATGTAGATACCAAAGAGGATATTCTTGTAAAAAAGAGACAATCAGAATTGCCTCTAAAAGATGAATCTAAAGCGACTTCAACTAAGGAGCCGAAAGCTCATACTCCGCGTAAGGAGGTTATTCCACCCTCCTCATCTAGTGCTCAGGATTCTAAAAGTATGATCATCCCGATGATGATTCTTGTGGTCGTACTTGCTGTTCTTGGTGGAGGAATATTTTTGCTGTATAAGGTAATGGAGAATCAACGAGAGAGAGATAGGATGATCCTTGAGCAACAGAGAATGGAGATAGAGAAGCAAAAAATTGCACTTGAAAAGTATCAGCAAGAACTACTGGCTCAGCTTGAAGCTGCAAAGAAGGCTATAGCTCAACAAGCAAAGCAAGAATCTGATAAGCCTAAAACTCCAGATCAGATAAAGAAGGAGGAGGAAGAAAAGAAAAGGCTTATGGAACTCGAGGCGAGATTGTCTGAACTTCAAAGAGAGAAGGAGAATCTTGATAAGAAGAGAGAAGAAATAAAAATTAAGGAAAGGCCATTAAAAAAGGAGGAGAAACCTAAGTTTGTTGAAGAGGCCCCCAAGAGAAAAGATAAACTCCCCAAAGAGTCAGAGGTGCCCAAAAGAATAGAAGTTGTTAGTGTAGACGAAAGTAGTAGAGTTGAACCCAAGAAAACCGAGGAGATGAGAAAAGAAGAGCCTAAGGTTGTGGAGGAGGCAAAGGTTGAGGAGAAGAAAGAAGAGCCGGTAAAAGAAGAAAAGGCTGAAGAGAGTGTTGCCGCATCCATGGAGAAGAAATCTCAATGTCCTAGGGGGATGGTTTTGATTCCTGAAGGAGAATTTACCATGGGTTCGTCTCCGTCTGACCCTATGAGGGGCTTTGGAGAGAAGAACAATACTCAGGTTTATACTCATGCTTACTGTATAGATATTTTTGAGTATCCGAATAAGCGAGGTGCTACTCCGAAGACCAATATTGCTCCTCAAGAAGCAGAGGCGCTCTGTCAGAAGGTTGGTAAGAGACTGTGTACAGAGGCTGTCTCTTATACACATCTGACGCTG
>JAOAFA010000055.1 GCA_026416535.1 Deltaproteobacteria bacterium | reverse complement strand
GAGGAGAGAGGTCCCTTTCCAAATTTTAAAGGCAGTATATATGATAAGCCGGGCTTCAAGCCGCTAAGAAATGCAACTACTACCACAATTGCTCCAACCGGGACTATTAGTATAATTGCTGGGACGTCATCTGGGATAGAGCCATTATTTGCCATAGCCTATGTAAGAAATGTAATGGACAATACCAAATTGTATGAAATAAATCCACTATTTTTGAAGGTCGCAAAAGAGGAGGGATTTTATAGTGATGAAATAATCGCAAAGATAGTTGAGAAGGGTGGTGTTCAGGATGTAGATGGGATTCCTCAGAGAGTGAAGAGGATATTTAGAACGGCTCATGATATATCTCCAGAATGGCATGTTCGTATGCAAGCTGCTTTTCAGAAATACACTGACAACGCAGTAAGCAAAACAGTGAATCTACCTCATAGCGCAACACAAGAGGATGTGAAGGATATCTATTTGTTGGCATATAAACTTGGGTGTAAAGGAGTGACCGTGTACAGAGATGGTTCAAGAGAGGAACAGGTTCTCTCTACTAAGAAGACAGAGGTGGCTAAGGAGAGGGTACAGCAGGATACGGCAAGACCATTAAAAATAGTCCCTAGAGAAAGACCAGATTGTGTTTGGGGTGTTACTCAAAAGTTGATTACGGGATGTGGCAATATATATATAACTGTAAATGAAGATGAAAATGGCCCTGTCGAGCTTTTTACAGCCATAGGTAAGGCAGGTGGTTGTGCCTCATCCCAGGCAGAGGCGATTTCAAGACTTATATCACTAGCCCTACGAGCGGGGATAGAGATAGAATCTATAATAAAGCAGCTGCAAGGTGTCAGATGCCCAAATCCACAGTGGTCAAATGGTGAACAGATCTTGTCATGTGCCGACGCCATTTCAAGGGCGATGAAAATGTATCTTGAAAGGAGAGATAGTTTTATATCAAAGAGAGCAACCCCAGGAACAATTGATAAAATTGATGTGAAAAAGTCGCAGACAAAGGGGAATATAAGCAGTACAGGAGAAAGGACCTCCATTACTTGCCCGGAATGTGGCAGCGGTATGATGACAGTTGAGGGATGTTACGTATGTACTGAACCTACTTGTGGGTTTTCAAAGTGTTTATGACACATTGTGACAGATATCACTTGCAAATTTGCCTTTTTAGTTTAAATTATGAGCCAGATGTGGATAACAAAGGAGGTATTTGAATGAAATATATAGTGTTAATGCTCTTGGTAACAACCTGTCTTTATGCACAGACAAATACTATTACAGATGAACAGGTTGTGCAAAAGGTGGGGCATGGACAGGTAAATTGGACGAACAAAGTCATAGTTGTTACTGGCTCAGCAGCTCCAAATCTTAAAGGTGGAATAACAGCTGCTCAAGTGAGACTTCAAACAGAGAGGGCAGCAGAATTAGATGCCTATAGAAAGATTCTTGAGATAGTAAAAGGTGTTAGAGTCGATTCAAGTTGGACAATAGGGGATTTGATGCAATCTGTTCCAGAGGTCAAAACATCTGTAGAGGGAGTGATTAGAGGCATGAAGAGGATTGATACGAAATACTATTCCGATGGAGGTGTAGATGTAATCGTTCAAGTAAACCTAGAAGGAATGATGGCATCCACTACCGCAAAAGAGATTGTAAAGAAGCAAGAAGAAAAGAAAGGCGCTGTAGAGAGCGTTTCAAATCAGCAGCCTAAGGATTCAAAAGATGCTAAATCAGACAAAAGTGAGAATCAGGGAATTACGGGTTATATAATAAATGTCAAAGGACATCCTTATCAACCCGTCATGTATCCGAAAATTATAGATGAAAAGAACAATGAACTGTTTGGGGTAGACAAAGTTGATCCATCAATAGTTAATGAGGGTAAAATCGTTTCATACTATCTCACCGAGAACGCAGCAAAAAACTCTGATAGAGTAAAGGATAAACCAGTTGTTATTAACGCAGTATCTATAAGGAATAAATCTGAAATTGTGATCAAAAACGAAGATGCAAAAAAGCTCGATAGGGATTTGCTTAGAAATGGAAGAATTGCAATTATAGTAGACTAGTCCTAATTTAGTGTATAAGGAGGAAATGATGAGAAATAGCATTTTCATTCTTTCATTTTTATTATTGTTGATAGGATTTCCTAGTTATCTAACTGCTGGGAATGTAACAGCTAGAGGTCAAGCTGCAATTGTCAATAATGATAAGGCTATGGCAAGAGATAAAGCAATTGAGGATGCCCTGAGAAGGGCTGTTGAGCAGGTTGTAGGCACAATGGTTACATCTGAATCAAAAACTAAGGACTTTCAACTATTAGAAGATAATATTTACACTCACTCGAAAGGATATGTAGAGTCATACAAAATCATCTCAGAAAAAGTAGAAGATAACGTCTACATTGTTGAGATTCAAGCAGATGTATCAACGGGAAAGATAGAGGGTAAGTTAAAGGCAATAGGAATAGCCTTATCAAGAAAAGGGAAGCCCAGAGTCATGTTTCTAATCTCAGAACAAAATGTTGGACAAGAGACACCATCATACTGGTGGGGTACTACGGCATCTGTGTCTGATATTGGAATTGTTGAGAATACAATGATAAACGTCTTTCAGAAAAACGGATTCACGGTAATTGATAGGCAAGCAGTTTCTGGGAAGATCAAGGTAAGGGATGCATATAGAGTGGCTTCTCTTTCGTCGGATGCTGCAAAGAGTATTGCCAATCAAACTGATGCTCAAATAGTCATTTTTGGTCAGGCAATTGCTAAGTCACTTGGTAATCAACCAATAGGGACGTCCCCTGACTCCCCAAAATACCCAACAGCATCTGCAAATATTTCTGTGAGAGCACTTAATACTGATAATGGGGAGATTATTGCTACTGCGGTAGGTGAACATGTGTACCCTCACCCATCAGAGATTTCCGCTGGTAATAATGCTTTGAGAATGGCGGCAGAAAAGGTCTCAAATCAACTCATTGATAGTATAATGGAGAAATGGAATCAAGAGCTTTCAGGTGGACAGATGGTCTCTATAGATATAACAGGAATAGACGATCCAGGCTTTTTATCAGAATTTAAGAACTTCCTTACTCAGCAGATGAGAGGTGTCCAAGGAGTTCAAATAAGAAAATTCAAAAAACCTGATGCGTCCATCGACATAGATTACAAAGGAAAGGGACAGGATCTCGGACTTGAGCTCTCGGGGAAGAAGGTTGGAAAATTTACTTTGGAAGTAACAGATATACAACAAAATTCGGTTAAGATAAAAGTTGTCAAACCTGGTTCAATTAGGTAAATAATTAAAACATGTATGGTTTAAAATGATATCACCATGGATTAGGTAAATATTAAGGAGATAGTTCATGAGAAAACTTGCAGTCATGACAGTTTTACTTATACACGTTATTGTTTTCTATGTCATAGCAGCAGAGGATCATGCATATATAACCATTTGTGAAGGTAAATGTTATTATGGTAAGAGTGAGAGTGGTCCCTGGAAATTACTTAAGGTGGGAGATAAGGTTGGTAGCGATATATATCTTAAGACTGATGAGAATTCAAAATTAGAGGTAAAAAGTAATAGGGGTGTAATAAGACTTGCACCTAAGACAGTGTTTAAGTATTTCTCACTTAAAAAGAAAGAGGGTGATTCTGTAATGCTCTCAATTGGTTCTGTGTGGGCTAAGGTTAGAAAAGTAGCAGATCAGAAAAAGTTTGAGGTAAAGACAAAGTCGGCAGTGGCTGGTGTTAGAGGAACGGTCTTTTCGGTTACAGCCTTAATAGATGAGAGTTCGATTATAAAGGTGTATGAAGGTGAGGTCGGGGTAAATAATAAGCCAGCGATAGAAAAAAAGGAGAAGGAAGAAGAATCAAAGTTGGCAGAAAGCAAAAAGGAAAGAAAGGAAATTCCTCCACCATTTAAAGAAGTAACAAAGAAACAATGGGAAGAGATGATAGCGAGGGCAATGCAGATGATCAAGGTCTCCGCAGATGGGGATATAAGTGAACCCATAGCTTTTGACTTAGAAGAAGACAAGAAAGACGATTGGGTAGCTTGGAATATGAGCCTTGATGAAAAAGAGGAGAGTAAAGGGAAGAAGTAATTAAGAATTATGACAAAAGAGCAGAGAAATTTTCTTATTTATATTGGGGTTTTCGGGGGAATCCTATTTTTATTATATGTTCTAAGAAAGGTATTTATTCCGGTATTTCTTGGGTTTTTAATTGCTTATATTTTCAAACCTGTTGTTGACAAACTGGAGAAGAAGAAGATATCCAGAGGTATCAGTGCAATTATTGTGCTCTTCTTCCTTACTTTTCTTGTTGCAACATTTGTGTTGATAATTTTTCCCCTTATCTCTGATATTATATCTGCCATCTCTGGGGCTGGACCTAAACTGATATCTCTTGTTGATGAAAAATTGAAGCCATATCTGCTTGAGAAATTTCAGATAGATATTACAGGAACTGTAGAGGGATATAAAGAGAAGTTATATGAGTTTACTCATAATCTTTCGGGTAGAGATTTCTCTTTTTTAGGAGGATTAATTAAAAGGGCTATATCTAACATTTTTATTTTGATCTATTTAATAATTGCTTTAATATTGATTCCTCTCATAGCCTACTACTTTATTGTTTATTATTATGAGGTAATTAAATGGATAGACTCTATGATCCCGCTTAAATTCAAAGGTTTAATTGATGATATTTTTAAGGAAATAGATTCTACTATGTCTATGTTTTTTAGGGGTCAGATAACAGTCTGTACAGTTATGGCAATAATTTATTCAATAGCACTAGTTGTTGTAAAGGTTCCAAATCCAGTTGCAATAGGAGTTATTACTGGTGTCCTCAATTTTATCCCTTATGCTGGATTGATTACAGGACTGACACTCAGTCTCTTACTATCTCTTATTTATGGTACAGGTCTACTTCCAATAATTGGGTCTGTTGCTGTTTATACCATCATTCCTTTAACAGATCAATTTTTTATAACTCCTCGGATAATGGGTTCCTCTATAGGGTTAAAGCCAATCTTTATAATATTGGCACTCCTAATCGGAGGGACCTTAATGGGGTTTGTCGGTATTCTAATCGCTGTTCCATCAGCTGCGATTATAAAAGTACTTTTAGGTATTTTAATTGATAAATATAAGAAGAGCTCACTGTACTTATCGGAATAATAGTATTTTATTAAGTTATAAGCAGGATGTTTTTAAAGCAAACACAATATCTATTGTAAATGTCAGAGTTTGACTTTATTGAAAGGATTCAGAGGAAGATCAAGGTTAGGAAAGGAGAGATAAATGTTGGTATTGGTGATGATTGTGCCTTTATAAAAAATGGTAATAATCTATTAATAACTGTGGATTCTCAGGTAGAAAATATTCATTTTAAGTTAAGTTGGGGCCGGCCAGAATTGCTTGGGAGAAAGCTAGTTAGGATCAATATGTCCGATATATATGCAAAAGGAGGAAATCCTGAATACGCACTCCTATCTATAGGGGTAGATTACAAAAACAAAAAGGGCTATATTAACACTTACATAAATGGTGTTATTAAAGAACTTGAAGACAATAACATACAATTAATAGGGGGTAATGTTTCATCTGTTAAAAAAGGAATTTTTTTTGACTTAGTGATGATAGGAGTAGTCAAAGAAGCTAAGTTTAGATACAGAGGAGGTGCTAAGATAGGAGATTATATAGCTGTAAGTGGGATGTTAGGTGATGCCTCTGCGGGCGTTAAGATCCTTGAGTACTTTGGTCCTATTTCTAAGAGTTATGAGAGGTTAGTAAATGCCTTTTATGGTCCGGAGGTTTATTATTATGGGGATAAGAAAATATGGAATTATGTAAATGCATCCATTGATATAAGTGATGGTCTAATAGGAGATCTATCTCACATTTTAAAAAGCAGTAATTGTGGTGCATTAATAGATTTGGATAAGATTCCCATCTCTTCAGAATTAAGAAAGTTTTGTGGTGAAAAAGGGTTGGATATAAACTATTTTGCTTTATCCGGTGGAGAAGATTATAGACTCCTTGTGACACTTAAGGAGAATACTCCAAAGTCAGTCATTTTAGAGAGCGGCTTTACAATTATAGGAAAGATAGTAAAACAGAGAGGTATTAGAATAAAGGGGATAAAGAAAAGCTATAGTTCCTTTAAACACTTTTAATTTTGACTAAAAAAATTATAGTGATATATTTAAACTACAGGAGGGTTATGAAAGATGAAAAGGATATTATTTAGTTATTTTATACTTATAATAGTATTTGCCTGTCCATCTCCGAATTATGTCCCTACTGAATCTCAATATTCTGAGTATAAATGCCCAGAGCCTATAGGGCTAATAATTAGAGAAAATTGTAGGGAGAATTTGATAAAGTATCAAGCTGAGGATATTAGTATTGGTGCAAAGGCATCTGCCGTCCAAATAGCGACTGCAGAGGGTTCTTATAAGAGTGAAACGAAAGTTTTGCAAGAGGCGAGTGAGTTTATGCAATTTTTAAAGGATCAGCAAACTAGTTTATGTAACGACTATAATACATGCAAACTAACTACCCATGAATATAAAGAGAGAAAAGACCGTATTAACAAGACTTTTACAACTATTTATGCACTAACCAAACAAATTAGGGTATCTGATCTCGATCCTGAGATTAGGAAGGATATTCTCAGAAAGATTTTAGCAGCTATTGATGAGTACAACAAACCGCTTACAAGGCAAGAATCAGTAGACAGGAAAACGGATTTCAGCCCTCCACCTGCCAAGGTAAAAGATGTTTCCTCTACACCACAGAGGAATTTCGAAGATAGTAATTCTGGTTTGCCCAATCAATTGCCACAAGATAATAGTCCTGATATCTCAGAGGCTATTGATGAAGCTGGGAAAATTATGATTAAAATGCAGAATAAAGTTATTGATATGCAGAAAAAGATGATAGATATGCAAAAGAAGTTTGATGATGTGGACAGTGAGGGTGGTGACGAGTATTGATAGTTAGGAAAAAGACACGTCAGATTAAACTGGGCAAGGTACTTATTGGTGGGGATGCGAAAATCTCTGTTCAATCTATGTGTAATACAAAGACAGAAGATTATGAAAGTACTATTAAACAGATTAGAGAGCTAGTTGCAGCGGGGTGTGATATTGTAAGAGTGGCTGTAAATAATGATAATGCAATTGAAGCCTTAAAAAAGATCAGGTATGAATTGCGAGATGTTCCACTTGTTGCTGACATTCATTTTGATTATAGGCTCGCGGTAAAATCAATTTTGAGTGGAGTTGACGGAATAAGGATAAACCCTGGGAATATTGGATCCAATGAGCGAGTAAAAGAGATTATTAAAACGGCCAGAGATTATAACACTGTAATAAGGATCGGTATCAATAGTGGTTCACTTCCATCTGATATTAGCAATAATTCCTTCAGTGTAGTTGATGCTATTCTAACGACTTCTAAAAGGTATATAGACTTGTTTTTAGCATGTGGTTATGAGAATATAAAAGTTTCTCTAAAGAGTAGTGATGTATTGGAAACAATAGAGGTTTATGAGAGATTTTCAGAAAGTTATGATTATCCTTTGCATCTGGGTATAACTGAGGCTGGCACACTTTTGTCAGGGGCAATAAAGTCCTCATTGGGGATTGGAATTTTACTTTATAAGGGGATAGGAGATACAATCAGGGTCTCTTTAAGTGCAGAACCTATATATGAGGTTGATGTCGCAAAGAAAATCTTAAAGGCGCTTGGCTTGCGGAGAGGGGGAATTGATATAATATCTTGTCCTACTTGTGGTAGAACAAATGGAGATGTAATAGGGATATCTGCAGAGCTTGAAAGGAGGATTCAAGGTATAGATAAAGATATAAAAGTAGCTATTATGGGGTGTGAGGTTAATGGGCCCGGGGAGGCAAGATCGGCAGATTTAGGGGTTGCATTTGGAAAATATGACGTAATTTTCTTTAAAAATGGGAAGATAATAAAAAAGATCTCAAAGAATGAGGTGATTGATATATTAGCTTCGGAGATACAAAATTTTTAGTTATGCAAAATATTAAAGTAGCTATTATTGAGGACAATAATAGATATGCACAGCATCTTAAGAGATACCTGTGCGTGACTGAACGGATAGGCGAAATAGATATTTTCAGTTCCATGGGGGATTTTAAAAAAAATGGTAACGTATCGAAGTATGATATTGTTCTTCTGGATATAAATCTTCCTGATGGGAACGGCCTTGACCTAATTCAGTTTATTAAGAATAAGTCACCTGATACTGAGATTATTATTCTTACAACTTATACTGATGAAAATAAGTTATTTTCTGCTTTGAGACTAGGGGCATCTGGTTATATAACCAAGGAGAACACAACAAGGTATATTTTGGAAGGTATAAATGAAATACTGGCGGGAGGAGCAATAATCCCCCCTGATATGGCTGGTAGATTTTAAAATTACTTTCTATCCAATAAGAGAGAGCAGAAAGAGGTTGATACCAAGATTGAGCTAACCGCCGAAGAGTTAGAGGTGATTGAGATTTTGGCAAGAGGACTAACCAATAGAGAGATAAGTCAAGCTCTTAAAATGAGATACAGATATGTTAAAACAGTGCTATCTAAGATATACAAAAAATTTGGTACATCTTCGCGCTCAGAGGTAGTTAGAAGGGCTATTGAGATGGGGATCATTACTATTTGAAACAGTTTAATTTTTTATACCATTCATTAAAAGATCCTTGATCTTCTCTATTTTATCTTTAATATTCCCCTTGATTACAAATTCTCTTCCTAATACTTTTCGGGTCATTGTAGAACCAGCAAGTATAAACATCATTGCTCCCATTGAGAAGTTCATTAGAGTTACTGCATCATATCTGTTGGTAATAACGTTATTTTTTTGTGCAACCTCAAATATCTTTTTTACTAATTTTAACTCTTTTGCTATAATGTTTTTATGAAACCACCTTGAGATCTCAGTATTTGTTACTATCTCTCTTGCTATTAATTGAGGTAGGTGGTAATTAACTCTATAAAAGTCTTCATAAATGCTAAATAATAAATAAAATTTCTCCTTTGGGGCAATTTCTTTGTTATCACAAACTTCCTTTAGTTTTTTGATTATTGGTTTAGTTTTGCTTTTTATTAATTCTTTATAAAGTTCTTCCTTACTATTGAAGTAATAATTCACTAAGGCAATATTTGCATTCGCATAACGGCAAACATCTCTTACAGATGTGTTTGAATATCCTTTTTCCGTAAAGAGTAACTCAGCACAGCGTAATATCCTTTGTTTGACATTCTTATCAGTGCTCTTTAACCTCATCTCTATATACTCCTTTAAATCTTTCGATTGCGGTTTGGAAATATGAAAAGATCACTGGAACTATTATAAGAGTTAAGAGCGTAGATGTTATAAGCCCTCCTATTACCGAGATAGCCATGGGGGCGCGTATTTCAGCTCCGAGTGCCTTACTTAGAGCTACCGGTAGCATTCCAAAAATCATTGCAAATGTTGTCATAAGAATAGGTCTTAGCCTAATAGTTCCTGCATTAATAATAGCCTCATTTAGGGGCATTCCATTGGCTCTCCCTCTTATGGCAAAGTCAATTAAAAGGATTGCATTTTTTGTGACTAGCCCCATTAACATGATGAAACCGATCATAGTTGTCATTGATAAATTGTATCCTGATATTAGTAAAAACCCTATTGCTCCTATCATGGAAAAAGGGAGAGAAAACATAATTGTTAGTGGGTGGATAAAACTTTCAAATTGTGACGCAAGAATAAAATATATCATAATAATGCCTAGTATCAGGGATTCAAATAGTGCCTTAAAGTTTTCTTTCATAAAATCAGCCTGCCCTGTAAATCTATATGAATACCCCTCTGGTAATTTATTTTTCAATATTTGATTCAATTCTTTCACAGCGTCTCCTAATGCCTTTTTCTTTGACAGATTTGCGAAGATGGTTACAACTCGCTGACCAAACAATCTATTTATGCTTTGAGGTGAGACTCCAGATTTTTCAGTAACGATGTTGCCTATCTCAACTGGTATCTGTGTTATACTTCTTAATTTTAGCTTTTTTAATTTATAAGTATCGGAAATACTCTTATCATCTAATTTAATTCTTATATCATAGGAGTTGCCACCTTCTTTGTATTCTGATATTTTATCGCCCGCCAACATTAGTCTTAGAGAGGAGCCTATCATAACAGGGAATATCCCCATCTGGGCTGCTTTTTCACGGTCTATTACTAATGATAATTCAGGTTTTGATTCTTTATATGATATATCTAAGTCAGTATACCCTCCTGCTTTTATCATATCTAACTTTATTTTTTCAGCTATTTCTTTGAGTTTATTTAAATCATTACCAAGTATATTTAATTGGATCATCGCAGCAGATGATCCTATTTCTATGGATTGTCTCTGGACAACCGATATTGTTGCTTTATCATAATTACTCAGTGAATTCCTTACTTCATCCATTATTTCAATTTGACGTTTTTTTCTTTGCTTTATGGGTTTAAGTTTTACAACAATAGATGCTGTTTCTTTCTTTTCAAGTCGCCCACCGCCGATGGTGGAAAAAACGAAAATAATATCATCTCTTTTTGTTATTATTTCCGTAATCTCCTCAACCACCTTTGATGTGTATTCAAGTGAACTTCCGGCTTGGGTTTCAACATTTATTTGAAACTCGCCTTGGTCAGTGATGGGCATCATTTCTTGTTTAAGGAAAGATCCAAGGAAAAATGTGATAATTAATGTTAAGAGTGCAATTGTCAATGTAGTTTTCTTATTTGATAAAGCCCATCCGATAATCTTCCCATAAGATCTATCCAACCAATCTAGTGCGTTTTCAATACCTATTGTAAAAAAGTTCCTCATCGGGAGTTTCATAAACCTTGAGGAAAGCATAGGAGTGAGTGTAAATGATACAAACAATGATATTAAAACAGCTACTACTACTGTTATTCCAAATTGTTTCATAAATCTTCCTACCATCCCGTATGTGATAGCTACAGGCAAAAAAACGGCGACTATGGAAAAGGTAGTGGCCAGTACTGCAAGCCCTATTTCGCTTGTTCCCGAATATGCTGCTTCCATTCTATTTTTATTTTTTTCAAAGTGTCTAAAGATGTTTTCTATTACAACAATGGCATCATCAACAACAAGTCCTACAGATAGAGAGAGTCCCATTATTGTTAGATAATTTAATGTAAATCCTAATGCCTTTATTGCTGCAAAAGTTCCTATAATAGAAGTAGGAATTGCAATTGCAGCTATGATAGTCATTCTTATGTTTCTTAAAAAAACTCCTATAATTATTACTGCTAAAATGGCACCTAGATAGAGGTCAAAAATTGCATCATTAATAGAATTTTCAATGAATACTGCATTATCGTAGATTATTTCAGTTTTGACTCCAGAGGGAGCAAGTTTATTTAAGTATGGAATTATCTCTCTTACTTTTCTTGCAATCTCTACTGTATTTGTTCCAGGTTGCTTAGTTATTACCAGGGAGAGTGTCTTCCTCCCATTTAATATTGATCGTGATCTCTCCTCTGCCAAAGAGTCTTCAACTGCAGCAACGTCTTTTATTTTTATTACTGTACCATTAATTATAGTTACGGGTGTATTTTTTAGTTGCTCGAGATTTTCTACTGTGCCTTTCGATTTAACTGATATTTCATAGTCGGATGTCTTTAAGCTGCCGGCTGGAATATCAATATTTTGCGTATTTAACGATTTTACCAGATCATCGATGGTTAGATTGTAGGCTATAAGTTTTTCTGCCTCAGGTCTTATCCAGATTGTCTTCTCACGTCCACCAATAATTTCGGCATTCCCAACACCGTGGATTATTTGTATTTGCTTTTTAATTACCTTATCTGCGAACTCATATAGTTCTGTCTCAGAGATCCCACCTTCACTTGTTATACCTAAAGAGATAACTGGCATTGCACCCATATCTACTTTTTGAATGATTGGTGGCTCTAGGTCCGTAGGAAGCTCCCTTTGAATAGAGGTTATTTTATCTCTGACCTCTTGAGCTGCAATGTTAATATCTTTGTCTAGGTCGAATTGTATAACAACATTAGAAACATTTTGTAAACTCTGTGAACTTATTAGTTTTATATTACTTATTTGGTTTACAGCCTCTTCTATTTTCTTTGTGACTTTTGTTTCGATAGTTTCAGGGTCAGCACCCCGATAGATTGTCGTGACTGTTATAATAGGAAACTCAATATTAGGGAACATATCTATTGCTAATTTGATATAGCCATATACTCCGTAGGTAATAATGGCCATAATCATCATTGTTGTGAAGACAGGTCGTTTAATCGATATTTCAGCAAGTTTCATAGGTAACTCCTATTTGATTACTGGTTTTATTGCATGTCCCTCTTTCAGTATGTTTAAACCAGAAGTAACAATTATATCATCATCTGACAAACCTGATATTATTCTCACAGATATTGAATCTACTTCTCTGTAGTTTACTTTTTTATACTTTGCTAAACCATTGTCGGATACAATGACCATTCCCTCTCCGTCCTCTTTTGCTAAAAGTATATACTTTTTATTTAGGATATATGTGTTTTTTATCGATTCAGAGTATATTCGAGCCATTCCAAATAATCCTGGTTTCAACTCATAATTATATTTTGTATTATCTACTTTTATTATAACCTGAGATGACATATTCCTTGGGTCGATGTCTTTCACTATTTTATGAATAGGTTCCTCAATCTTTTTTGAGATATCGTTAAATATAATTTCCACCATTTCTCCTTCTCTAAAATTTCTTAATTCCCCGACTGGCACAGAGATTTTAAACAGAAGGTTCCTTATATCTATGATTCTAAACATGTGAGTTGGTGGCATCATATTTACTCTTGTACCAACTGATACAAATCGATTTGTTACATAACAGTCAAAGGGTGCTCTAATAAATGAATCATCATATCTTTTTTTTGCCATATTTAGACCATCAAGTGCCATCTTCATCTGATTTTCTGTTATTTGGTGTTTGAGCTTTAAAGCCTCATATTGAGCATCAGAGATAGCTTTAGCCTCATATAGTTTCTGGGTCCTTTCGAAATCTATCTTACTCTGTTCGAAGGAGAGGCGAGCGGACTCGAATTGGTTTTTGGCCTGAGATAATCCTATTTCAAATTCCTCTTGTTCAAGCACTGCAAGTAGCCTTCCTTTCTTTACAAATGTTCCTTCTTCAACAAATATCTTAGCAATTACACCAGAGACTGCGGGCATAATAATGACGTCCTGTTCAGAAGAGAGTGTTCCAGAATATTCCATATAGTTAGACGATTTAATATCTCTTCCTCTAATGGCTGTCACTGTCAACTCTCCAGAGGGGTTTTCCTTTGTTTGGTCTCTAATTTCATTTGTTTTTTCAGAACAAGATGTAATTAATAAGATACTCATAATAAATAATGGAGATATATATTTCATAGATCCTCCTTCTTATTAATAATCTTTTTAAGATATTCAAGGTTAAGATAATACGTATATAGTGAATTTATGTAGTTTATTTTTGAGGTGGTTAACATTGTCTCTGCATCTAATACCTCTGTTGCTGTAATTTGTGCATTTTCATATTTTTTTAATGAGATTCTATAAACTTCTTCAGATAGTTCAACAGATTTTTTATTACTATTAATGGCATCAAATGAATTCTTTGCCTTAAAGTATGCTCCTTTTACGTCTAAGATTATACCATCCGACATGGCATCAAAGCCGAATCTTGTCTTCCTTATTTCATAATCGTTTGATTTAAGTTGAAAATATGTTGTACCCCACTCCCAAAATGTCCATGAAAGAGAAACCCCAACAAACCAACTTTCATCCTTTTGAAATGCATTTCCCCATTGTCTTGAATATGTAAATATACCAGCAACGGAAGGTATCATAGTTCCAATAGTTGCTTGTCGCTTTGCCTCGAGCATTTCAATTCTGAGTTTTAAGGCTTTGAGATCATCTCTGTTGGCTAGAGCCTTTTCAATACATTCATCAAGAGTATAATCAAAGCTTTTGGGTTCTTCGGAATAAGTATCTTTTACCTCTAATTCCTCATTTGCATCCTTACCTATTAAAATATTGATAGAAGATTTAATGATATCAATTGTTGAATTTATCTCATTTAAGCTGTCTTTAACCTGTGAAAGTTTTACATCAACTTTCATGATATCATCCTTTTGGACCATACCGTTTTTGTACAATTGCTCAGTCTTTTCTTTGTACGCCTCAATAAGCTTAATTGATTGAATTAGACTCTCTTTTGTTTTCTGTAATTTTAGTAGATTGAAATATGCCTCGGCAATTTTATACTTTATATTGCTTACTTGGGTTGATAAATCAAGATAAGAAATATCTTCATTTAATTTATTAATTTTGTATATTTGATACATTGAGTAAAGTTGAGTCATAGGCTGTGTTATCGTAAGTGAAATATCCTTTGTGTCTTGATCCATAACATGCATCTTGTCAGGGATTTTAATCCCTAAATTTTGAAATTGTGGGGGAAGTTGAAAGCCAAAGGATATATCAGTCGGTTCATTCCATCTAATATATTTGGCAGATGTAGAAAATTTAGGTCCCATGTTTGTTAGAGAAGATAATTTATTGTATTTAAATATCTCTAAGTCCTGCTTTGATAAATTTATTGATTTTGAATTTTTTAAGGCGAGAGCGTAAAGTTCATCTAATGTGTATGTATAGGCAAAGGAAATGGATGGTATTACAAAGGTTGATAATAATATCAAATTTTTCACAATTAACCTCCATGATGGAGTTAAAATAAAACGCACTATGTAAAACAGATTTAAACATCTGTTTTAAACATGCGTTTTATTAGGTCGCCAAATCCATTTTGTCAAGGTTTATTATAATATAAAATGAATTATTTTTTGAAGGGGAAGGTCATTGAAGGTCATTAAAGTAAATAACATAAGCTAAGAGCAGCAACAAAAGTTCACAGTCACTTTGCGAAGCAAGTAATCGACATAAAATCCTACTCCACTTTCAATAAGTCTTGTAATAAATTTTTGGTATGGAAGTTTTTGAGATGTTGATGATTTATTATATGGAAAAGTTAAGATACATATGCGACATTAAGGAGTAATGAATTACTACACAAGAGCATATCCTATATTTGGTAGAATTAAAGGATTCTACAGCAGGAGGTTCCAGGATATGCTCTATAGGGATACCTCATTATTTTTCCTATCCTCGTTGTCCAAAGATAAACACATACATTGAGAGGTATAATAGGACCATCCAGGAGGAATTCATTGAAGCAAATCTGGATATTATCCACGATAAGTCATTATTTCATCAAAGACTCGGTGAATATTTGATTTTCTATAATACTCAGAGACCACACAAGTCACTTGGGTTAAAAAGCCCTTTAGAGTATTTAGTTGAAAATGGAGAAATGTTGCAAATGTCCTTGACTTATACACTTGGTTGAGATTATCCCTGAGAATGCCTATAATCAGTA
>JAOAFA010000087.1 GCA_026416535.1 Deltaproteobacteria bacterium | reverse complement strand
TATGAAAAAGAATATCTTTATTGTTGATGACGAACCGGATATTGTAGAATTAATAAAGATAAACCTTGAAAAGAGTGGTTACCTAGTTAAAGGTTTCTACGACGGCGAGAGTATGCTTAATTACATTAACCAAAAATACCTACCAGACCTGATAATACTTGATATAATGCTGCCAAACATAGACGGGATGGAGATAGCAAAACAACTAAAATTTAATCAAGAGACTGCCTCCATACCAATCATATTTTTGAGTGCCAAGAATGAGGACATCGATAAAATAACGGGTCTCGAGATAGGAGCAGATGACTACGTAACAAAGCCCTTCAATGTAAGAGAGTTGATTGCAAGGATAAAGGCAGTATTGAGGAGAAGGCTCCCAGAAAAACCAGAAGGAAAAACAATAAAGATTGATAACATTTTAAAGATTGACCCGAATAAGTTTGAGGTATTTGTTAAGGATAGGAAGGTTGAGCTTACAACAACAGAATTCAGAATTCTCTACACACTAGCCAAAAAGCCGGGGTGGGTATTTTCGCGAGAACAACTCCTAAATGAGTTATGGGGTGATGAAAAAGTCGTAATTGACAGAACCATAGATGTCCACATCAGAAACCTAAGGGAGAAGCTCAAAGAGGCATCAAAACTCATCCAAAATATTAGGGGTATCGGTTATAAACTCGATGTATGAAGATCTCTTTTAATATTAGGATATTCTTTTTAATTTTTATACCCTACGTAACCCTTACGGCCATTTTACTATTGACAATTAGGGCCTACTCACAAAAAAATATTATCGATATAATTCATAAAGAGATGCAAGCAAAGGCAGAATTAATAGGGACCTTATTTTTTACACTCAAAGAAAATCAATTTAAAGAAAGCATAGAATATCTTAAGAAAAGACACAATCTCAACTACAGGATTACCATCATAGACAAAAATGGTAATATAATCTTTGATTCAGAAGAGATGAGCACCACAAGAGAAAATATTGCGGATAGAGACGAATTTAAAGAAGCACTTAAAGGATCGGCCGGCTATACAAAAAGCTACAGGGAGGTCATAAAAAGTGAGATGTCATATTTAGCAATTCCACTAACACAAAATAATATAATAGTTGGGGCAATCCGCATAAGTATGCCACTAAGAGAATTCTCAGATAGAATAAACCAACTCAGTAATCCAATACTACTCTATGGTATTATCTCTGTTCTTCTATTTTATATAATAACATTTATCATAACCTCAAAGATGCTAAAACCAATAGACGATATGATCCAAGTGGCAGAAAGAATACAAAGAGGAGATTTTTCAGCAAGACTGTTATTACCACCATCTAAAGAATATGAACTCCTCTATGATACTATCAATAAAATGTTAGGCGAGATTCAAAAACTACTGACACAAAACCAACAGAGAACAGACGAACTAAATTCTATAATCTCGTCAATAAATGAAGGTATAGTACTAGTAGACAAAGATTTCAATATAGTTTTAGCAAATAAAAAATTTTTGGAGATCTCGAAATTCCAAGATGAAACCATCGTAAATAAAAAGCTCTTTGAAATAATAAAAAACTCCGATCTTAATAATATAATCAAAAAGACCTTTGAAAACCAAAGCAGTTTCTCTGATGAAACTGAGATAAATCTTGAATACTACCTTATTAGCTCCTCATATAATAAAGCAAATGATATTGTAGTGGTGCTATTGTATAATATAACTTACTTGAAAAAAGCGCAGATATACAAAAAAGAGTTTGTGTCAAATGCAAGCCATGAACTCAAGACCCCACTTACAGCTATAAACGGTTTCATAGAGACATTGCTTGACGAAGTAAAGGACGATACACACAAGAGATATCTAGAGGTCATAAAAAATCATACCCAGCGGATGATAAACATAGTAAATGATTTGCTCTCATTATCTTCTCTTGAGAGTGGTATACCTTTCATATTCTCTGAATGTAAAATAAATGAAATCATAAGCGAGGTAATCCCCTTATTTAAAAAGCGAATTGCAGAAAAAAATCTTTTACTCGAACTAAATCTGGAGAGTAATTCCCCTATAACCTGTGACCGATTAAAGATAGAACAGGCAATCATTAACATGATTGATAATGCCGTAAAGTATACAGATGCGGGGAGAATACTTATAAAAACCTATGAAGATACCAATAATGTCTTTATATCGATAGAAGATTCCGGTATAGGAATCCCAGCGAAAGATGTAGAAAGGATATTTGAAAGATTCTACGTAGTTAACAAATCAAGAAGTAGGGCACTAGGTGGTACCGGTCTAGGTCTCTCTATCGTAAAACATATTATAAATAGACACAATGGGTCGATCAATGTAGAGAGTGAAGAAGGTAAAGGCTCTAGATTCACAATCAGGCTACCCAAAAATTTAACACACTCTTAACATTAACTTTAACTTTCCTTTAACAATATATTATACCAAATATGGAACTTCTAAGAAAGGAGGTAGCCATGAAATTGACTAGTATCGTCCCACTATTGATAGGAGCCTTATTGAGTATCCACAATGCCTTTTCAGAGGATTTAACAGGTGCAGGGGCATCATTCCCCTACCCACTCTATTCTAAGATGTTTAGTGAGTACGGTAAACAGTACAAAATTAATATCAACTATCAATCTATCGGTTCAGGCGGTGGCATCAAACAGCTTTTAGCGAAGACCATCGACTTTGGTGGTTCAGATGCCATTATGTCTGATGAACAACTCTCAAAGGCCCCTGGAAAGATATTACACATTCCTACCTGCCTTGGTTCTGTAGTAATAGTATACAATCTTAATATCAAGGACGAGCTAAAACTAACTCCAGATGTCATATCAGATATATTTCTTGGTAAAATCAAAAAATGGAACGATCCCAAGATAGCAGAATTAAATAAAGGGATTAAACTCCCCGATGCAAATATAAGCGTTGTTCATCGTTCAGATGGCTCTGGAACAACAGCTATTTTCACAGATTATCTATCTAAGGTATCGAGTGAATGGAAGAACAAAGTAGGCACTGGGACATCAGTAAACTGGCCAGTAGGGATTGGTGGTAAGGGTAACGAAGGTGTTGCAGGTCTTGTAAAACAAGTGCCAAATTCGATCGGCTATGTAGAGTTAATATATGCTATTCAAAACAAGATGAATTATGCGGCTATACAAAACAAGGCAGGCAAATTTATAAAACCCACTCTCGAATCTACAAGTAAAGCAGCAGAAATTGAAATGCCAGATGACATGAGAATATCCATAACAAATACAGACTCACCGGATGGATATCCAATAGCCGGTTTTACCTATATACTGGTCTATCAAGAACAAAAATATGACAATAGGTCTTTGGCCAAAGCAAGGTCACTTTATAAATTACTCAACTGGATAATAAATGAGGGACAAAAATTCACAACCCCACTCCATTATGCACCATTACCAGAGGCAGCTAAAAAGAAGGCACAAGCATTAATCCAATCTATAACTTATGACGGAAAGCCTATTGAATAGTCTTCATGAGCAACACCTATTTAAAAGAGAGAAGAAGTGAGAGCGTATTCAAAGCACTCCTTCTTCTCTCATCTTTTATAATTATAATCCTCTTGTTTTCTATTACCCTTACTCTAATAATTGAATCGTATCCTTCAATTAAACATAATGGTCTATCACTCCTAACAGGAGACATATGGGATCCAGTCTCAGAGAAATACAGCATATTACCTTTTATTGTGGGGACATTTCTAACCTCCATTCTTGCTCTTATAATCTCTACACCATTTTCACTTGCCGCTTCTTTATACCTGGGCGAATATGCCGAAGGCAAAAGATCATCAAGACTAATAAAAGCAGTGCTTGACCTATTAGCTGGGATACCTTCCATAATATATGGTTTCTGGGGATTAATGGTGTTGGTACCCGTTGTAAGAAAATTTGAAGAACTCATTGGGATTCCGCCTCTCGGGATAGGTATCTTCACTGCCTCTTTAATCTTATCTATTATGATAATTCCTTATACTACCTCTATCGCCAGAGAAGTTATAAAATTAGTTCCACAAGATATCAAAGAGGCGGCATATTCGCTCGGAGCAACAAGATTTGAAGTAATAAGGGATATTATAATTCCCTACGCAAAATCTGGAATATTTGCAGGTATACTTCTCTCATTTGGAAGGGCATTCGGTGAAACAATGGCGGTTACAATGGTAATTGGAAATGCAAACTACATACCCAAAAGCATATTTGCCCCCGCCAATACAATGGCAAGTGTTATAGCAAATGAATTTGCCGAGGCAACATCAGATTTATATATTTCAACACTTATAAGCCTCGGGTTGGTCTTACTCATAATGTCACTAATTGTCAATTCGATAGGTAGGTTTGTAATAATGAAGCTTTATGTAAAATAACTATGAATGAGTATATTTCAAGTAAAAAGAGAGAACGGATAGACAAGATTTTTAAATTTTCCATATATATCATCACCTTCACAATATTGATACCGCTCTTTCTAATCTTTGGTTTCATTATAACAAATGGCATAAAAAACATATCAATCGAATTCTTGATAAAGAATCCTGTCCCGGTAGGAGAAACAGGGGGCGGAATACTAAATGCTCTCATAGGTACTTTTATTCTAATCATACTTTCGTCGGTTTTGGCCATCCCTTTTGGGATAACAGCGGGCATCTACTTATCTGAAAATAGTAACAAAAAGTATGCACAATACATTAGCACTTTTGTTGATGTCTTTCAGGGTATACCTTCGATTGTCCTTGGAATAATAGCATATGTATGGATAGTTCTTCCCGTAAAAAAATTCTCTGCACTATCCGGCGCTGTTGCTCTAAGTATCATGATGCTCCCCACTATAATAAAAGCAACAGAAGAGACCCTTAAAATGATACCATATTCACTAAAAGAGGCGGCATACTCACTCGGTGTCCCATACCATAGGACAATATTAAAAGTAATTCTACCAGCCGCCTTCTCTGGTATTCTCTCTGGCACACTGGTCTCAATCGGTAGGATCTCTGGCGAAACTGCACCATTACTATTCACCGCATTCGGAAGCAATCTACTTGAATGGAATATCTTCAAACCTATGAATTCACTCCCACTACTAATATTCAATTACGCCAAAAGTCCGTATCCAGAGTGGCATGAACTTGCATGGTCAGCATCACTTGTGCTAATTACAATCGTATTTCTGTTTAATCTTCTCGCAAGCATTGGAGAAAAGAAATGGAAGATCAAATTCTAACTATCAGAAACCTAAATGCATATTTTGGTGACTTTCATGCAGTAAAAAATGTAAACATGACTGTTTATAAAAATACTATTACAGCCATAATGGGACCATCGGGTTGTGGCAAGACCACACTCATCAGATGCATCAACAGACTCCATGAATTAACTGAAGGTGCATATACTACAGGAGAGATATACTTAAAAAATAACAACATACTCTCAATGAACCCCATAATAATCAGAAGACAAATAGGGATGGTATTTCAAAAACCTAATCCGTTCCCAACTATGAGTATATACGACAATGTAATTGCTGGATATAAAATAAATGGCATAAAAATGGATAAAACTGAAATGGACACAATAGTAGAAAATGCCCTAAAAAAGGCTGCCTTATGGGATGAGGTAAAAGACAAACTAAAACAAAAAGGTGCCTTCTTATCAGGGGGTCAGCAACAAAGATTATGTATCGCAAGGGCAATAGCAATGAAGCCCGAGATAATCCTCCTCGATGAACCCACATCTGCACTGGATCCAAAATCTACACTCAAAATTGAAGAACTCCTTGAGGAGCTCAAAAAGGACATAACCATACTAATTGTGACTCACAACATTGCTCAGGCAGCACGAATCTCAGATTATACCGCTTTCATGTACTTGGGAGAGTTGATTGAATATGATAAATCTGATAAGATGTTTACTAATCCGTCCAACCCCAAGACAAATGAATACTTAAAGGGTTGTTTTGGATAAAGGAGAAAGACATGTTAGAAAGCGCAATCAACGAAGCAAAACAAAAAGTAGTAGAATACTCCATATTTGCTGAGAAAATGATTGAGAAGGCGATCAAGGGGTTACTTGAAAAAAACAGGGAGCTCCTTGAAGAGGTGATAAATGAAGACGAGAATCAAGCCAACAGACGCGAGATTGACATAGAAAACCAAGGAATTACTATAATTGCCCGTTTCTCACCTAAGGCAAAAGAACTCAGAACAATATTAATGATCCTAAAAATGAATAATGACCTCGAGAGGATATGTGATCATGCAGTGGATATTGCTGAGAGTGCTCTCTACCTAATTGAGAGACCTCAACTCAAACCCTTTATCGATATCCCCAGAATGTCAACATTAACGATGCAGATGCTATCCGATGCCATTGACTCATTTATTGAGGAGGACCCATCAAAGGCAAATGAGGTTGTCAAAAAAGATGACATTATTGATGACTTTCGCGATCAGATCTTAAGAGAATTAATTACATACATGTCTACTGACATGAACACTATAGAGCGGGCACTCAGAATACTAAATATCGCTAGACACTTAGAGAGAATAGCAGATCTATCAACAAACATTTGTGAAGACGTAATCTACATGGTTGAAGGTAGAAATATCAAACACCATTTTACTCTTATGGAAGATAAGGAAGATTAATATAAGAACTGGAACATACCTACCCTATGGGACATCTTTACAACACCTAAATCCCAGACCAGGCCACTGCAGATCACACCTCTGTGTCTCAAGCGAATTACAACTCAGACATTCAGCGGCTTTACTCCCTCTATTACAACAATCGACAGAACCACCCATCAACTTACATCCACTTCCATCTGCATTCAAAACCCATTCCCAAACATTACCGCTCATATCGAAAATTCCAGGATAACCACCTTCACAATTTACCCTTGAACCAGTCGGCATCACACCTGTTCCATCTCCATTATTACATCTATCATTAGCGTTCAAATCCACACATCTTTTAGGTTCATATGCGTTACCATAAGGATACAAATAGTTATTTGGCCCTTTGCAGGCTGATGACCATTCACTAATAGTACACAACCTTTTGCCGCTCGCTCCACAGGCATTTTGAGCATCTACCTTAGCAATATTAGCCCAAGGAAGAACGCCCTTCACTGAGGCTGCCTTATTTCCATCTCTACTCGCTTCAAAAGAATCTATACATACATCCGAACTACCAATTCTTACCATGTTATTAGGACACTTATGTCTACACACCCCATATACACATTCTAAATTTTGATTGGAACATTGATTATTCTCACAACAAGGCTCTCTATTCCCACCACACCTCACACAATCTGGGTACCCTGTATATCCCTCAGCACATTTGTTACAATTCGGAGGGGCATAGCCAACATTACAATAACAATTCCCACCACTACAACTACCTTTTCCATTACAAGGATCAGGACATTTCCCAAAACAACCATCATCTTCACCAGCACATTTACCTGTGCAATCCGCCTTACATTCTATACATTCCCCCTTATTACATACCTTCTTCTGATTAGTACAGTCAGTTACATAATCAAAGTCTGAACCATAAGGGTTACATTTATAAGCCTTATTGTTATCACACCCTACCTCCCCTGGTTTACATACCTGTTCTTTACACTTACTCTCATTTATATCACAATATTGGTTAGACTCGCACTTATATCCTGTCTCGTATATTAGGCACCCACCCTGCCTCTTACAAATTTTAAAATCGGTCTGCGATACACATTCTATCTTACCTTCCTCCACACACTCATCAACACAGGTAGCATCATCAAAAATAATATCCAAAACAACATCGATAATATCTTTAGACCCAATATCACCATCCACATCATAGTCAATAGCATCAACACCTTCAAAGTCAACGTCAACATAATCCCAGACATCTCTCTCTACATAATCCCAAACATCCTCTACGTCACTAAATTTTAAATCATCCACCTCTGCCAACTTTATATCAAACGATTCAAAATCCTTTCTATCCCCAACGTCTCTAACAACATTCCTTACACACTTTTTAGTATTCTCATCACAGACAAAGCCACTAGCACATTCACCCGTTGATGAACAATACTTTTCTTCAAGTAGCGAATAATCAACAGAGCAATACGTAAATAAACACAATGCAAGAACTATTAATGTAGATCTTTCAAGTACTATTACTATTTTTATAAAGCAAGAATTTTCCATCATTTATATGATATTACAACTCCCCCCATATTTCAAGCCATTAAATTCTAATAAATTTTATCTCAAACCACCTTCACCATTATCAATTCCTGACCCATCAAAAGAATATCCCCATCGAAGAGCCATTCAGAGCCTCTAACCTTCAAATATATTCCGTTAGCAGAACTTAAATCATTTATTACGAACCCATCACTAGTCGGAATTATTGAACAATGAGTCGACGAAAGAAATTTATCTTGTTGAAATATTATATCTCCTTTATCTCTACCAATAATAAGCGGCGCGCGCCTTAAATACAAATCACCCAATTTCCTAATCCCAAGGATCTGCTGAATCATAAGATACTCAACATCTGGCACCATAGAGCCATAAAAGGTTGTGCCATCAGGAAGAACATAAGGTGTTAACCGACTCAACACACCTAAGAACTTCAGCATCTGAGAACCACAGATAAAGATGTCCGACACTTTAATTATTTTTGAACCTCTAACTTTTACAAATATTCCATTATACGAACCAGCATCTATGATCTTGAGTCCTTCAATAGTGTTTTCTATTTTTGCATGAATAGGTGAGAGATATCTATCATTTTCAAAACTTATATCACATCCACTTCTCCCAACTGTGATTGTAAACGAACCACGAGAGGTATAAATAAGGCCTCTTCCTCCTTTATTGATATGAAACAACTGAACCTCTTTTATTGCCTCAACCCCACTATCTCTAAGTGGAGCCATACATCTCACACAAATCCTCTCCTCCCATTTATTAAGAAATCTACATTTAGGACAAACAAGCCCCAACACAAAACCCATATAGTATAACCCCTAAAATGATTGACACCTTCTAACCGAATTCTTCTTAAGGCGCTTTCTCATATTAAGCTCAGAGGCCTTTGAGGCTAATGTAACAATAACCTGAACATCCTCAGCAATAATCTTTTCGACCTTCCCCCTATATTTACACTCAAATTCACACTCCCATTCTACACAATCTCCTGTCTTTAAGATATTATCCGATTGAGGAGATGAATAAGAGATTTTAGACTGGATCTTTGGTCTATATCTTTTATCATATACTAAAACACTTCCAAAAAATCCAACTTTTTCAACAGAGAGAATTAAATCCTTTTTTACCTCAAAATCAAACGTCCCATCTTTCTCTTCTATGTCTGAGACCTTAAATAAAGGTTTAAAGTTTTCTTTTAAATAGGATAGCAATACAGAGCTTCTACCCTTCAAATTCATATTACATACCTCTATCTCATAAAGACTATGCCCATGGAACCTGAGGACTAACTCAAATTGGTCTCCTCCATAAACAAATACAACACAGTCTTCTTGTTTCTGCTCATCCATGCATGAACACCCGGAAGTAAAAGATCCTTCATTTAAAAAATCACTAAACTTATTCGAGCTAATCTTTTCCTTCTCTACTCCAAAAGGAATCGAATCAACATATTTTACAAATCTCATCAAAAAGGCAAGATTACCCAACATGCTTTTATACATCCTATTCCTATCAGACTTTAAAAATTTCTCCTTTAGAGAGTTAATCCGCTTTTTTGTAATTGGATCAGAATATTTCATACATATGTTAAAGGATTCTTCAATCTTAGATGAGACCTCATCTGATGCACTCTCCACACTACTCATTACAGATTCACACTTCTTCATGATATCGGAACTAATCTCTTTGAGTCCAAGCCTATCAAATATCAACAGAATATATTGAAATGAATCATACATCAACTGCTCATCTTGCATCTCTCCCCGCAATCTTGTAATGAGTTTGTTTCTTACATTTCTAATAAATTTTGAAGTTGAGAAATTTTTAAGAAAGCCATCAACCTCCCTAAATAATCTTGCTATCTCTACATTGTTACTTGACGCAATGTTCTGAATATTTTCGGCCCACTTAAACTCAACAATAAACATTAACGTCTTTAATATCTCTTCATCCTTATCAGGTATCATCCTTGATATGTCGTTTGCTAAATTTATCGCACTTTCATAATTTGTAACATCTATTAAAGATCTTTTGTAATAGAATTCAATGTTAGTAAAAAGATGCTTAGTAACCTCTTTCAAATTTTCATTCTCTCCTAGGTATCTTTTATTTGTTTCTATATTGTTTATGATATCAACTATCCTCCCATGCAACACCTGAAAAGACATATTATCAGAACTAAAAACTGTCTGGATTTGTTTAAGGATATCTGACTTTATTATTTCTGATAGTTTAAGTTTTAAGATAGAAACATCCAATCCTCTTACCCTTTCTGAAAGGCTTAAAAAATTCCTCAATGCCTCTCTATATTGAATCTTTTCATCCTCACTTATAGGGGAGAACCTCTTAAGGGCCTCAGCAAGCTCTACCACATCATTTTCATCAATTGTTATACTCGCATATCCAGATAAATCAAAGGCTATGGTCTTTACTCTTTTATTATCTTTTAACATCTCAACTCTTTTTTCAACCACATTGAGATCAGAATATTTTACCTTTTTTAATAACGTAATTATATAATCATCGGAATAACCCATCTTTTTAAGTCTCTTCATCAATCTATCAGACAAATTAGACTTAAGACCATTTAAGGCATCTTCTTTGTCATCATATAAAAACAACTTGCCACTAAACTCTTCTGTCAAGGTAGTTACTACAATCTGCTGAGCATCTAATGTCAAACACAATAGTAGTAAAACAAATAGATAAGAAATTTTCATTTTAACACCCTAAAACTGATTTCTTAATTATACTACTAATAAACCGCCTGACAAGTAAAACAAATTCTTCTGGTTTAGAGATATCATATCTTGTTGGTGGTTCCTTATTTTCTCCTATCTCCAATGAGGCATCTACAAATGTCAAATCCTTTACCCCAACAACGTCATCCATAGGCACAACTACATTCAAAACTGGCATATAATTGAGATAATTTGTGCCTTTTGAATCTATAACGGCATTAACTACTATGTTTTGAGCAGCCGATGAGGTAATCAATAAAAGACCTATCATCCTAACATCCAACAACCTTCTAAAAGGGAAAAATTGTTTATTAATAGGCACAAGATAGATATCTATGTCTATATTAATACCCCTAATATGTCCCAATCTCCCATAACCAAATTGGATTACAAAATTATAATCATATAATTCAATCTCACTCAACGTTTTTAAAACACGAATAAATTTCTTTAAAAGCACACGATTAGGACAAACTATGCCTACAACAGTTGTAGATATAGAATACCTCTTAAAAAAATTCTCATTCAAATAATAAGAAAGGGCTCTCCATTCCTCTTCATTCAATATACCTGTGCTCTTAGAAGGTATCCTTTGAATAATCTCACTCACATCACTTAGACTAACAACCTTTATGGCCCCGGAGACAATAAGAGATCTCAAGGTTGTAAGAATTTCAAGGTCCGGATAATGAAGGGAATCCAAAATTTCATCAAGACATTTTGGATCCTTAAGCTCACTGATGACATCTTCAGCGATGGGATGAAGTCCAGAAAGTTCTCTAATCTTTATTTCATCTCTTACATATAAATCATTACCACTAAAGTGCTCTGCTATTATCTTCTTAGACTCATCTAACTGTCTCATTCCTTCCATTAGGATATTGTCAATTGTGCTTCTAAGTGAGATCTGATCACTGACAACATCAGGCTGAAAAATAAAATCACCCTCCGATATCCCTAAGAGTCTATATATAGCCTTTTCACCAAAGATTTTTCCAGTCTGAGCATGAATTATCTCTCCGTTTCTGAGATATATGCTTGCATCATGATTTCTATTTTTGATCTTTAAAACACCTGTCTTCTTATTTAATGCAAATACCTGCATCAAATCAGGCAACGATATCTCAGAGAGCTTCCCCTCAAACGCTTTAGTTGAAGACTTAAGCATATCCGCTGTATCTATTTTATGAAAGATATTCTCGACCATCTTCATAATTGAGTTTATATCGTAAGGTTTATTAATCTTACTCTCTGTAAGAGTAGAAAATCCTATCTTATCCGTCGCTCTGCCAACTATAATTATAGGAATATGCATCGTGCGAGGATTCGATCTAACAATCTGAATAAACTTTTTAAAATGAATCAAAGGAAGTGCTGCATCATAAAATACAAGATCAGGCAGATGGGTTATTACAACCTCTATGGAATTAGAACCATCATAAGTATAGACAACCCCATAGCCTCTCTTTTTAAGAGCCTCTCCAAGCTGCGCAGCCGAATCCTTATCTCTATCTGCTACGAGTATCAATCTCGGAGGCTTATCACTCAACTTGACATCTCCTTCAAGTGTAATCCATTCGAACTTACAAATTTAGTAATAAGCTCAAAAATCAAGTATTCATCGTTAGTCGAAAAACCATAATACCTATCAAATTCGTTCTTAAACATCATCCCATAGGAACCCGCTGCTGATAAAACCAAAAATACAGTATATTTCTGCCATAAATCAGTGCTCTGGCTTACAAGAGAAATATTCTTAAACTTAAACCCTTCTTTATCCATAATGCTAACTACAAACATCTTTGCATTAGGATTCTTATAACCGACCAGACCAGAAAGGAGACTTGATACTGCAGAAGGAGACCTACCAATAAAGAGCAACCAAATCCCATCATTTGTAATAGATCGCACAAAATTAGTAACCTCCCCAATATGATAGTCCAACTCCTTATGGCTTAGAAACATATGTGCATTTTGATCAGAAGACTGTTCAAGAGATAGAAACATAATAGAGGTCTTATCTTTATTTTCACTAAAATAGCTTACATAATCCTCATAAGATCCCACAAGGTAATCAATTATCTGATAAAATCCCATATCTTCTAAATGGTGTCTCCTATATACTGACTCTCTAATAGATTTTATCTTCCCAGAGCACGTATATATCAAGCTGTCATAATCACTTCCATGAGCTGGAAATGACGCGGCTCCCATAGAGACAGAGAGAGGAACATATTTATCTAAAAAATTAACAAATTGTTCGGATCTAAAATTATTTAGAGATCTACTGATATATGCTAAAGCCCCCATATAATCAGTATCTGGCATCACGAGGAGAAATTCACTTTCTGACACCCTTGATATTACATCTGAGGACCTAAGTCCAGTAGATATATTCCCAACCAGCCATTTTGACAAATTCTCATACATGTCTTTGTTCATATTCAATTTAAAATACTCGGCGTTATCTATAACTATCTCCACCACCGAGAACGGCCTTTTATATCTCCTTGCCCTATAAATCTCTTTACCTGCATAGTCTATAAAATATGCCATAGAGTATAGATGTGAATCCTTCTCCCTAAGTAATGAATACGAAGCAAATTCAAAATACTTACAATTTCTTATCGCTATCGCTGAAAATTCGGCGATCAAAGAGGCAATGCGAATGTCACTTTCTGTAAACTCACCAGATATCTTTTCAACAAGCTTTACAACACCATACAATTCTTTATAGTACACCAAAGGAAGAATTAAATTCCGTTTTTTATCTATAATTTCACCTATGACAGCCCCCTCGCCATTTGATAATTCAGAATCCTCAATATACTTACTTGTGTAGAAAAGACTTTGAAGGGGATGTTCTTTTAAACTAAAAGTAAACGGAAAAGATTCTGTCTGAACCAGTCCCCTATAGGACTCAATCCTAAAAAAGCTCTTATCTTTTTTATCTGGTACCCACAATATTGCCCCTTGAACCCTCAAGACTGAAACTAAGGTCTCCACTATTGCTTCATAGAGTTTATCCAACTCAATAAATGTTAAAAGCCTTATAATTCGATCATAGATCAGCTGAAGATTATAATTCGAGCTATTCACCAATAGTTTACTCTTCTCTTCATTTTCTACCCTCTTTTTGTATATTAACTCAATAACATTCAGCAATTCCTCATCCCCAATCGGCTTAACTATATATTCATCTATCCCTTTTTTCAAAAGATTGACTGCCAGTGTAGCCTCATTTCTTTGGGTAATCACAACAATTGCAACATCAGGATATTTCTCCCTCACCTCAATGGCCAATTCAGCTCCATCATAATCAGGCAATATAATATCGATAATAGCAAGGTCTATTTTATTCCTGATCAACTTATCCTTTGCATCAAGTCCGCTTGATGCCTCAAGGACAAAGTAGCCATATCTTTGAAGAAGATCGGATGTCCTTCTCCTAAACAATTCATCATCATCACAAACCAGGATATTTTCTATTCTCTCAATCATTGAAATTCGATCCCAAAAACTCTCTTTACCTCTCCTTCCATAATCACCTCATTCGACTTCGTATCATATTTTATTTTAAGAACCCCTCCCATCAATCTTACCTTTACAAACACATCTCCATCTAAGAGTCCCTGTTTTACACCCGCCACAACTACGGCGCATGCACCCGAACCGCAAGCCAAAGTTACCCCTACCCCTCTCTCCCAAACAAACACCTCTGCATTTCGTTTATCTTTTACATTTGCAAGCTCTACATTTGTAAATCGTGGAAACAATGAATGTCTCTCAATAAAGGGTCCCAATACATATACATCTTCTGAATTAAAATCACCAAAACTCACAAAGTGCGGGTTCCCCATAGATAAAGCCATCCCTCTTACAATTCTATTGCCTTTCTTTATAGTCAATGTATTTCTTTCTGCTTTTATTGGTATCTTCTGTGGTTCTAACATAGGCGCACCCATATTTACGATAACTGTCTTGACTCCTTTATCATCAACAGAATATTCACAAGTGTGGACCCCCTTTTTAGTCTCCACGATTATAGTTCTCCTTTGTCCCCTCCCCAAATAGAAGTCAACAAAATGTTTCACAGCACATCTAATCCCATTTCCACACATCTCAGCAACTGAGCCATCTGCATTATAAATGTGCATAAAGAAGTCCGCCTTTTTAGATGGTAATAAGGTAAGAACACCATCTGCTCCTACACCAAAATGTCTATTGCACAAAAAGATTGCCTCTTTAGGAGTAATTAAAGCCTCACTTCTTATTGAATCAAAAAGAACAAAATCATTCCCCGTACCTTGATATTTATAAGCTTTAGAGAATTTGCTCATGTCCTTATTCCCATTTTCCTTTGCTTTTGTGGCTTTCTATCTCAGATTCAATCTCCTTAATATATGAGGAAATATCCTTTAGCATGTCATAATAAATAGCCTTACAACTATCATCATTTGCATCCTCAAACGCCCTTTTTGCAACAATAACAAGTGTCTCACACAAATTTTTAATCAAAATCAAATTATCATTGAATCTATTTATCATTTGTTTAACCTCTCTTCTTCACATTAGGAGAATAAAACAAATATGACCAAAATGAGATCCACTTACTTATCAAATTTCTCTTTTATCTGCACTTCTTCATTAGGTCTTACATTCACTTTATGAACAGCCTCTTTACCATCACTTCTTCTCAAAGTCACAGTATGTGGACCTGCCTTGACCTCGTGCCTCTTTAAGGCAGGTGAAGCAATCCCAAGCTCCTTGCCATCTATAAATAAATACGCCCATGGATATGCTGAAACCGCAATATATCCATTCCCACTTACTGCTGCCTTTTCCTCCTTTTTTGCCGCCTTAATCTCTTCCTTAAGAGGACTGGCTTTCTCTACCTTCTCTGAAGAACCTTCCTGTCTCTTAAGCTCTTCATCAATTGTAAGTTCTCCCTCCTTCTCGATTGTAATCGTTCTTTTCACAGGAGCAAATGGGGGCTTCGATATTTCGATATCAAGCTTTTCCCCCACCTTTATCTCTTGAGAAGTAAACGGCGTTACACCCACCCTTTTCTTATTTATAAATACGGTCGCACCTTTTGGAGTGGAATTTATTATCAATTTTGCAGTTGGTGGCTTTAGTTCATAACTCAGTTTAATCGTCTTACCTTCATCAACAGTAAAGGTCTCCTCTATACTCTTATATCCCGACTTTTCAATCAAAATTTTATGGTCTACGAGAGCAAGAACCTTAACATTCATTGGAGTAGTCCCAGATTTAATTTGACCGTCAATTGTAACTACCGCACCTGGCGGAATCGTCTCAATCTCTACTGTCCCAAACACCTCCTTCTCCGCCTTCAAAATATAGTTATTCGAAAATTTTTGATTACTTTTAAGAAAAACCTCCTCCTTAATAGGAATAAAACCTTTCCTCTTTATCTCAATAGTATGTTTACCTGCACTAATTTTCGGATTTTTATAAGGAGATGAAGAACCCACTTTTATACCATCTATATAAATTTCAGAGTCTGGCGGCGTATAGAAAATCTCTATGCTACTCTCTCCAATTTCCTTATCGGCTTTAGAAAAATACTTGATAACAACCACTAGCAAAAACAATATAGCCACAGCCCCAGCAGAAAAAACTATTAACTTATTAAAACTCCTCTGTTGTTTAACCTCTGCAGTCTGTGGTTTTTTTATTTCAGATGTCACCTTGGGTTTAGCAATTGGGGACTGCATTTTAGGAGGAGCTTTTACAACAGGCTTAGTACTTTCTTCTGTTGCGAGTTCTATCGGCTCCTCATCTTCAGCCTTTAACCCGATCTCATTCCCAAGAGGCGGCGGTGATATTGGTTTTTGCTCTCCTCCAAAGACAACAGTCTTAACATTGTCCAGTTCACCCGGCACAGGTGGCGGAACAGGATTTGAGGGCCTCGAAATAGGCTTTTTAACCTCCTTCACTGGTTGAACTGTCTGAGGAAGTGACGAGACTTGCTTTTTAGATTCCTCCTGTTGAGCACTATCCCTCGCAATATCATCTGCAAAGAGTGTCTTCATAAAATTACTAAGATCTTTTCTGGTGAACAGTATACCTTGAGAGATCATAAATCTCTGTATATCCTCTGCCATCTCAGATGCAAACTGGTATCTATCATCTGCATCCTTAGCAAGGGCCTTCAAGATTATCTTTTCTAATGACTCAGGAATATTGCGATTATAAGCTGTTGGAGGCATAATCTCAACATTACGAACCTTCTCTAGTGTTGAGAAATCACTCTCGCCTACAAACAATCTCTCCCCCGTCAGGATTTCATAAAATATAATACCCAATGAAAAAATGTCTGACCTCCTGTCAAGGGGCAATCCCCTCACCTGCTCAGGCGACATATAACCGAATTTTCCTTTTAAGATTCCTGCCTGAGTCTTCGAGGCCTTATTGGCTGCCTTAGCAATACCAAAATCTATTACTTTAACATCCCCTTCATAAGATACAAGTATGTTCTGAGGACTCACATCTCTATGGACAATATTCAAGTCGCGCCCCATAGAGTCCTTTTTACGGTGTGCATAATCCAACCCCTCACACACCTGAATTATTATATAACAGGCAGCAGGGATTGGCATAATTTCCCCTCTTTTTCTAAGTCTCTCAAAGATCGCTCTCAGATCCTTGCCATATACAAACTCCAGTGCAATAAAATAGGTATCCTCTATCTTACCAAGATCAAATATTTGGGCAATATTTGCGTGATTCAATTGTACAGCTATCTTAGCCTCATCAATAAACATTGTGATAAACTCTTCGTCTTCAGCAATATTTGGCAGGATCCTCTTGATGGCAACCAATTTCTCAAAGCCCTCAACTCCGTAGGCTTTAGCCTTAAACACCTCTGCCATACCGCCTACATTGATGCGGTCTATTAAGAAATATTTGCCATATGGGATAGGTTTTCTCACAAAAACCTCTTATATAAAAATTAAAAATACTAATATTCCAACTATCTAATAAAGTCAATATTTTTACGATGAATCTAAGAGATGCCCTTGTGAAATTTATAAAATTATTTTAAACCCTTTAATGACTTAGTTGCTGAAACATACATATCATAAAGCTTAGAAATCGGATAACTAAGTAATGACTTTTTGTAGTCTACATCAACCTTTTTACTGGTCGGCCTTTTAGCCTTCAATATTACCTCTACTACCTTATCCTTCCCGATCTCGCTTATCTTCTTTGCATTATTATAAAGTTTTATCAGTTTCTGATTAGTTTGAGCCTTAAGCCTCTTTTCAATATCATCTGGTAATGGTGCATTAAGTGATTTCAACAGAGATACAATCTCAGACACAAGCTTGTCCTTTGAACCGAATTCCTTCTTAACTCTCGCAAGTGGTGATAACTTCATAACTATCCTCCATAAAATAAAAGTTCGAATCTACTAACACAAAAACCCTAAAAATGCAACTAACTAATTGTATTACCTTGGTAGATTACTATTATATATATGAGGGCATTGAAAAAACACGACAAGAGCAAACATATAAATTAATAGATTCCTTAGGAATAACATACGTGTTTGAAGAGAAGAGGGAATAAATAAAGTGGGGTCTATTCCAAATGAGAGACTTCACTATGTAATTCATCGGATGTGAGGGCATACAAATCCGTAAGTTAGTTTATTTAGAGAACCTTTCCTTCTGCTCCTTATAGTAATCCTCTGAGGGTTTCAGTTTTAATGCCTCATCAATGGCCTTAATGGCATCTGCCTTATTCCCTTTTAAAAAATATAGTTCTGCTAAGAGATCCCATGCGTCATCGTCGGAAGGGTCAAGATCTGTTGCCTTTCTTGCATTCTCAATACCTTGGTCTATGCGCCATTTGTTTTTCCAGCTAATATATGCGAATGTCTTGTAAGGCTCTTTCGAATTGGGGTTCTTCTTTATCAATTCTCTTAATTTCATGACTGCCACACCTTCTTTTCCTCCTCTGACATATGAGGAGATGAGGAATATGAAAGCCGACCTTGCCTCTTTTGACTCCGGGAAGAGCTTGAGGACCTGTTCTAAATGTGCAGCTGCAAGGTCATAATCCTTTAATCCTCTAAAATAGAGATACTTTCCAAGAGATAATAGTACTTGAGAGGCATACCCCTTTTCATTTTTCTGATCAATTTTGAGGACCTTTTCACAATACTTTTTTGCCTTATCTCTATCAGCCCTAAATATATAAGACATACATACATTAAATAAAAGCTCTGTATCCTTTGGATTTGTATCCGCCTTTTTTGCAAGCTCATCTACTTCGCTCTTCCCCATTTTTATTTGTTCTAATGTCTTTTTTATTTTTTGCTCATCAATGTCATCTACTATTCTATCAAGCTCTTTGCCATTTGGGTCTAATATTAAGAGTGTAGGGAAGGCAGTAATTTTGTATTGATTGAATAGTCTTTCTCCCTCTCCCTCTTCTCCGTTGCATCTAGCAAATACATACTCCGATAGAATATTCTTAACCCCCTCAGCTGGGAGGACCTTTTTATAGAGCTCTCTACAAGCTGGACACCAATATGCATAAAAATTTATAACAATGTTTGTGCCTTTTTGAGTAGCAAGACCTTTGAGGTATGAAATATCACACCTCTCAGACTTAATCTCTGATGCCAACACCTGAGCTGAGTTCACCAAAATCAACAAAGAGATAATTAACAATAACCTGTTGATCATTTTGACCTCCCTAATCTAGAAGGTTTACGAAACTGGATAATACCAAATTTTATTACTTTTGTGAAATAAAATTCCATCTACTCAATTAGCGAACAACTGCATCCGGAACCCTCTTTTTCTTTTACAACTGTAACCATAACATTTGAATCCGCTTGTCCACTTCCATTTAACACCTCGGATACTCCTCCGTCAAAGTCCCATTCATTTTGATAACTCTTAAAATTGGCATATATTGTGTGGTTATTATCAACATTTGAGAAAGTATATTCATTAATTGCCCCCACATCATTGCCGTCGACCTCTACATAGTTTATGAAATAACCCTCCAGGGGCGTAATAGTAAATGTTATGCTATCCCCAGATCTTACCTTAATTTCACCGGCTGGATTGATATTTCCTCCCTCTGAAGCCGATGCATTAATTGCATAATATATGGGCTCCTGCTGGAATGTAGCGGATATAGTGTGATCTGATATTACATTAGTAAACGTATACGAGTCAATTACACCATAGGACTGATTGTCGATTATTACTTCATCTATTACATATCCTTCATAGGGTATAATATCAACTTTTTGATCTGAGCCATACTTAACAATTGGATTTTCAGGGAAAATTTGCCCACCGTTTCCAGCCACGGTCTTTATTTGAAAGGTTTTTAAGGCAAACTCCGCATCTATTTTTTTATCAGAATCAATACTAATCGAACATACAGCTTCATCCCCACATTGTGGAGCAGAAAAACCCACAAATGTAGAGCTCTCATCAGGAGTTGCTATTAAGGTTACCGAAGAGCCATCTTTATATTGGTAACTGCATATTCCCCCACAATCTATTCCAGCAGGTTCAGAGTGTACTTTACCGCTTCCGTCTCCCTTTTTAGATATACTGAGATGAAATTTACAGAGTTCTCCCAAGAAATGTGCTCCAAAATTGTTAGTAAATGTTGATGCATCGTAATTTTCATATACTATAACTCCATTTGGACAAATTGAATTAACCGCTATAGATGGGTTTAATAGAGTAGCCATGCCTGTTTTATCTACTATACCCGTATCTATTAGAGAACCATCAATAGCTTTATAGAGGGCGAACGCTATGTTCGAGATAGTCCCTTCTATCCGTTTAGTATGATAGGTAATAACAAATGCATCTGCGAAAGGATTATAGGCTGTATCTGGGAATCTATTCTGGTTTGAACCTGTGGTGACATCTATATTGTATAAAACCTTTAGATCTTCGTCTAAGACTAATGCCTCTATATTAAAGGAATTAACCCCGGGGAGAAAATTTGAATACGCAATAAAGAACAATTTGTTCTTACTATCAAAAGATATTGAAACTTTACAATTAAAGTCGCTAGAAGTAGCTATCTTATTCATCCTCTCAATAGAGAGATTATCCCTTAGAGATAGTGCGTTTATACTCCATAAATTCACATCGGCGTCTGAATAAACAAACAGATACCTATTGTTTATGCTATCTCTGACAATATCAAAGCCTGTGACTGAATTTGCATTTTTTATGATTTGTATTTCAGGACCATGCATGGTCCCATCATCATTTATAAGCCTTCCAAACACTTGGTGATTAGACCTATTTCTATAGTCCTTCCATACAATGAGAAACTTCTTACTACTTTCATCAGACTCTGCCACGATCTCGCCAAAACCATAGCTGTTCGAAGATATTATAAAAGGAGTACCTTTTAGGGTACCGTCTGGTAGGATTATCTGTCCTTCTATTAAGCATCCCAAATCACAATAACTATAGACCAATAAAAACACGTTTGATGAGCTGAGATAAGAGATAGCCTTGCTTTGCCCAAAATTTTTGCTTATCTGAAAAGGCTGTGAGACATTGCCTCTTCTATCTATGAACACACCGTATAACCCATTCTTTTTCGTGTCTTTATCCTTGTTTGCATATATTGAAAGAAACATAGAGGTTTTTTCAGAAAATGAGACTTTAGGTCCGAATGCGCCAAACTCCTGCGCGGATAAATTGACTAAAAATGTAAAAATGCAAGCGGCACAACATACAACACTCATCCTTTTCGTATACATGGTATACATCCTCCAAAAATAATTATCTTATCATTCTTGACATTTATCTACAACCAAATTTTACATTTAGGATTACCATAGAAGCACAGGATGCTCTTCTCTACGGTAGAGTCATCTCAAATATTGTTTGACATGTAAGGTATAAACTAAATAAGATGGTTAGAGAAGGAAGGGATCAGATATAAACTTTGGAGATATGAATCTTAGGTTTGAAAATGCACTTAGGGTAGCAAAATCTAGACCCAATATGTCTGACTGGAAAAAATACACTCGATAATAAAGGCTTACGATGTCTATTTAACTATAATTTTTATTTCCACGCAATTTACACTTTTTAATAATCATTATCGTCTAGTCGTTAAAAATGTAGTCAAACCAGAATTTTTTGCTCCTATCCATAGATAAATCAACATGTATATGTTTGATTTGAGTAAACTCCAGCAATCCATGGGGACCAAGCTCCCTGCCTATACCTGATTGCTTATATCCTCCAAAAGGGGCAAGAGGATTAATTAGATGATAATCGTTAATCCATACTGTACCGGTCCTGATTCTTTTTGCTATCTGAATAGCCATGGGTATATCTCTTGAGAATACCGCCCCCCCAAGTCCATAGATAGAGTCATTAGCCATATTTATTGCATCATCAAGCTCATCATATTTGATAACTGAGAGAACAGGTCCAAAAATCTCCTCTCTGGCAATTGTCATGTCATTGCTCACATTTTCAAATACAGTTGGAAGGATAAAGAAGCCATTTTTTAAATCTTCTGGCACATTGCCACCACAAACAAGTTTTGCTCCTTCGGCTTTGCCTTTTTCGATATAATCTAAGACCCTTTTGTGTTGTGATTCGGATATCACAGGTCCCATGGTTGTCTCAAAGTCCATCGGATCCCCTACCTTTATATGGGTGATTCTTTCTCTAAGCATCTCCATAAACTCATCGTATATGGAAGAGTGGACAAAGCATCTTGTCCCTGATTCACATACCTGGCCTGCATGAAAGAATGTACCAAAAAGCGAGCCATCTACGGCGACCCTGAGGTCTGCATCTGGACATACTATTGTTGGACTTTTACCTCCCAATTCTAATGTGACCTTTTTAATAGTATCAGCTGCAAGTTTCATTATCTGTCTTCCTGTCTCAGTTGAACCTGTGAGGGCTATCTTATCCACCATAGGATTTTTGCATAATTCTTCTCCTACTACGGAGCCCAAACCGGTTACGATATTCAAGACACCTTTTGGTAACCCGACCTCGACGGCAATCTTACCAATTTCAAGTGCAGTAAGCGGTGTATCAGAGGCGGGTTTCAATACCACTGTATTCCCCATAATCAATGCAGGAGCAATCTTCCATACTGCCATCATAAAAGGGAAATTCCATGGTATAATTCCAGCACAGACGCCTATGGGTTCACGGTTTACAAAGTTCCAACTTATATATGGAAAATCAATCCAGGGAAGCGGTTCGTAGGTTGGCATCCTTTCTCCCAATTCCACAAGTGACCTGAAATGCTCTATCCCAATAGGTATATCCATCATGGAGGTTTTTCTTATTGTTGCACCAGAATCCAGTGATTCAATTTTTGATAATTCATCTTGTCTCTCCTGCATCCTTTCAACCATCCTATACAGGATCTTTGCCCTTTCTTTAACACTCATTTGGCTCCATATACCGCTGTCAAATGCCTTTCTTGCGGCCTCGATAGCCTTTCTGGTATCACCGATTGTAGCAACTGGAACCATGGCTATTACCTGGCGATTGGCCGGATTGATGGTAGGTCTATATTCTCCACTTTCTGACTCCACTAATTCACCATCTATAAGCATTTTATATCTTTCCATTAAAGAAACCTCCTTGAGGATTTCTTAGGATATTAACAGCAACAATTGTGTGCGTCAAATATAAAAAACATGAACCCTTTAATTAGGAGGAGGAGAAATAAGAGTTAATCCGTACTCCTATTAGGGCATTTTTGAGTGGTAGTGTTTCACATTTAAATTTAAATGCCTCTAAAAACGCGATTCCAACAAAAAGATGTTTGAATTTTCATACCCGATGAAGTATAATCAGTTTTATTGGGAGGTTTTCAGTATGAATAGACCCACAATACTTTTATTAATTATAGGGTTAATTTCACTTTCTCTACTTGATTGTGAATGTGGAGACTCAGCTACTGGAGATATAGGATCTAGACCCGATGCCAAAATAAATTTAGATGCACAAACTGAAGACGTATTAGGCGATGTGATCACCGATACAAATCCTAATGTGTGTCCAAGGGGTCAAGAACTCATGTGTGGTATATGTAAGCCAATAAGATGTCAGACTGATTCGGATTGTAATCCTGGTCAGATATGTTCTAGAAGAGCATGTGTCGATTCATTCTTAGAATGTTCAGGGGGTGATTGCGTAATTGATGGGATGGAGTGCGATTCAAATGGTCAATATTGTCATTATAAAAAGTGTGGAAAGAATAATGAGTGTCCCGAAGGGATGTTTTGTATGAACACATTTTGTATGAAGAGGCTGCCATGTAATGGTAAGTGTGGTGAAAAGGAGGTATGTCTTGCTGAAACAGATAAGTGTGTTCCTGCACCTGATGTCCCATCCTGCAAAGTTTCTTGTAAACATGGAGAACTTCTTATGTTTGCTGATCCACCAGAGAATTCAACTTTTAGCACATGTAAAGAAATAAAATGCGAGTGCAAAACCCTACCAGATCTACCAGTTGGCGACGTAGGTTATTACTCAAGGCTTGCTATGACAAAGTCCAATGAATTTATTGCAAGTGCATATAACAAAACCTATGGAGATCTTGTATTAGTGAAATTCGTTTTTGACAACAATGGTAATGGACCATTGGGTGAATACGATCCGAAGAGTGTACAGTTTATTGATGGAGTTCCTTCACAAGGTCAGTTGGCCGGCAATCCAGAAGGAATAAGAAAGGGAATTAAGGATTCGGGCCCGGACAGTGGCAAATATACATCTATTGGTTTGGACGCTTCAGGACGTATTATGATTAGCTACTATGATGTATCTAGCAGCTCTCTCAAATTCGCATACTTCGATGGTGTAGCATGGACAACCCATACAGTCGATGGGAATGGCGCGAATGTTGGTATGTACTCATCTATCGCAATTTCATCTACAGGGCTTCCTTATATAGCGTACTTTCAGAAGAATGGTCCTGCCGGGGAAGAGAAACTCATTTCAAAACTTAAGCTTGCAATGCCGATGTCTAATAAAATTCCTTTAAGTTCAGGGGATTGGAAGATAATGGACATTGATTCTTCAAAGATTAGTTGTCGCGGGCTTTGTAATTCCTCTGATGCATGTGTTGTGGAAAACAATCAGACTACATGTAGGACTCTCTCCTCTGATCAAAAGGCATGCAAAGGGGGCTCAGGATGTGACAGTGATGAAAAGTGTGTAATGGATGACTCACAGTCACCTGTATGTAGAAAAGATGCTGGAACAATGGCCTATGTACTCGAAGAAGGGGTAGGTTTGTTCCCCTCTGTTAAAGTTCATACTGATGGGAAGATTTACATAGCCTATTATGATAGAACACCTATTGATTCAGAGAGGCACAGAGGAAATTTGAAACTCGCTACAATAGAGGGAGAAACAATTCAGATAGAGGTCTTAGATGGTGAAGATGGTAGTGGAAATGACACTGGTGATGTAGGTAGATTTGCATCCTTAGAATTCTCTCCTGATGGTAGAATGGGTATCGCCTATTATGATGCCACACTTAATCAATTGAAATACATCGAGAGATTTGCCAATGAACAACCAAAAATAGAGGTAGTTTACTCCGGGGTTGCACCCGGCATTAAAGAATTTGCAGGACCTGATTGTTCTCTGGCATTCGACAGCGATAATCTTGCTCATATAGCTTTTCAAGATGCAACTAATCACAGGCTCCTGTTTGCTTCGCGACAAGAAGGTGATCCACCATGGTCACCCGGTAATGTTATCACACTACTTTCCCCATCTGACGATGGTCTCAAAAATAGATTTGGGGAAGGCGGCTATGGTTTTTTCATAAGCCAGGTTATAAAAGACAGGATTGCTTATATTAGCTCTATGAAGCTCGGATTTAAAAGTTCTGATGAAGGTCCTATTTCGACTGCAAGGTTTTTAATTATAAAGAAAAGCTTTTGAGGTATAGAATTTTATTCATACTGTTCCATATTTAAGATATTTTTTACCTAATTCTGACTGGCAATGATATCATTAGGTTCAAATTTTTTAGGTGTAGTAATTACCACCCTCTTATATACATATTGATCATCATTTACTCTTACGAACACATAAACATTGTTGAAGCCTTCCTTAAGAGGAACTGATGTTTTGATGTTTTCGAGTTGTGACTTAGACAAGGAGTTTTTAATGTAAAATACCTTGTCCTCATTGGATCTTACATATATGTCCTCTCCTCCTTTGAGATTAAATACCGAAAAGATAATTTCTGCATTTTTGTCTTCTACCACTTTCAATTCGGGAGCAGATATTATCTTAATTGTTGGCAGGTCTACCGTCCCCTTTGCACTGTCGCCCATAGGCTTGCCAAACGGGATCTTCAGCGATGTAGAGCTCTCATCATAAAAAGTATCATCTGTTACAAACAGTTTAAATTTTAGATCTGATTCTGATTTTTCTCTTACAATGAACTGCATTATACATTCTGCTGTTTCGCCTTTTTTTAAACTGGCGATATTACAGAGTCCTTCCTTAAGATATACCACTTTCCCTGATTGATTTTGCAAAGATATTCTTGTGTTTTGGACATCTCCTTCACCCATGTTTTTCAATTCCGTTTTGATCGTTATAGTCTCTCCTTTTTCTATTTTTCCATTCTTGTTAGAATTTTCTCCATTGTCTCGGATTAAATACGAAAACACATATTTGGGTTGTAAAAGAGAATCCACTTTGGCCACATACTCAAAACTCTTTTCCAAATATTTTCCAGATAAAAGGAGTCTTACTCTATAAGGAATCGCTACCCTTGGGAACGATTTCGAAAACTTGACAAGGACGTTGTATTCCTTCTCTTTGCCCGCTGGTATATAGCCCCAGAAAATCTCCTTCCCATTTAAGGTAGGGTCATGAGACTCGATTATCCCGCTGAGCCTATATATTGGTTTAGTAGATTTGTTTTTAGCTTTGAATGTAAAGAAATAGTCATTCCCTGCCTTTAATACTCCTGATGTTACCTCTTCTGCTCTATCAACAGTTTTCTCTTCCTTTTTCGATTCTTTTTTAGGAGATTCTTTTTGGCTCTTGTAGTGGATAAGCTTATAACTAACCTCTACCTCCACATCTGCATAATTGCTTTCACCTTCAGAAAAATCTATACCTCTGGTCTTTAGTATATCAAAAAACTTTTTACTCTCTAACACATAATGTTTATCCCTCAGTCTTTTTGCCGTCTCAATAAGGTCAAGTCTAGTGTTTCCTTTTGTATTTGCGATTATCTCTTTGGCAAACCGCATCTCAAAATCCTCTTTAATGTCAGATTCATAAGTATCGTTATCCTCTTCTTCATCCTGAGATTCCCTTTCCAACACATATGGAAGAATTACAAATGGTTTGTCTTCTGGTGGTCTAGAGCTTTCCAAATGTTTCTCAAGCTTTACTTCGGAGGAATATCGAGGGAAGTAATACATATTCATAGAATACTTCTGCACGATCTGAGGAACCAGGTAAACATCTGGGGTTATACCAATGGATTGAATTGATACATCACGCGGTGTCATATACTCAGCTATAGTCAATTTAAGACAGTCTTTCAGTGGTTGTGTCAGCCTCAAGTCCTTCATATTTTCTATCTCATCTTTGGACGCTAATCTATCAAATAAGATTTGTACGGAACCTTTCCCAAAAGATGTCTGGCCTATTATAATAGCCCTATTGTTGTCTTTTAGAGCACCGGCAACAATCTCTGAAGCAGAGGCAGAACCCCTATTTATTAAAACTGCCATCGGTAGGTCGATATCACTTCTATCTTCATACGCATTTTTTTCATCTTCCTTTTCGCCATCCTTTGCCCTAGTTGTGACAATGACACCACTTTTCAAGAACATATCTGAAACTTTTACCGATGCATCCAAAAGACCTCCAGGATTATTCCTTAAATCTAGGATTAATCCGGCAAGTTGTCCTCGTGCATCCTCTTTTAGTGTATTAAATGCCTTCCTCACATCTTGGTATGTCTCTTCACTAAATCCATTTACTTTTATATAGGCTATCTTCTTAGATGTTTTTTCATCGGTAAGTAAAATTTTATCAATGCTCCTCGTCTTGATTTCCTCTCTTGTTAAGACCATTTTTTTGGGCTCTGGCCAGTCTTCTCTTATTATATATATAGTGACCTTCGTACCAGGCTCACCTCGCAATCGATTTACGGCTTGATCAAGGGTCATATTTATTGCAGATTCATCATCAATCCTGATTATCCTATCTCCGGATTTGATCCCGGCCCTGTGCGCGGGTGTTCCTTTAATGGGGGATACTACTGTTATATACCCATTTTTTGATTGAATTATTATCCCTAACCCACCAAATTTCCCTGCAGTGGATATTCTGAGCTCGTTGCATTGACTTGCATTTAAGAAATTACTGTGAGGGTCAAGTTCTGAAAGCATCTCGTTAATAGCACTGAACTCAACCTCATATAGTTTTCTTCTCTCTTTCACGTTCATATCTACAAACTCAAATACCCATCTTAGTAGCAGTGTATTCTCCCAGATAACAGTCGGTTTCTTTTCTAATCGTTTCGTTATGCGTTTCTCACCCATTGTAAGCTCAATCTCTAAATTCTCCTCGTTAAATTTTACAACCAGTTCTGGTACAGCCTTCTCAATTCCCCTTAGTGCTGCCTTAAACATCTCAAATGGATTTATTCTCTTTTGATCTACATATCTTTCCACAATGTTAAGTGTTGTCCAATTAAAATATTTCATTTCTTTTAAAGAATATTCCTCAGGCTCATCCCCCAGAAACCCATAAAGGTTGGCATGAGCACCACTTGTCGTAATTATAAACCAGAGAATGGTTATAAATTTTTTCATACCTCATACTCCTTCATAATCTTAATAACTTTATCTCTATTTCGTTTAGTGGTCAAATTGTTAACTCTGACAATAGCAATTATATCCTGAATTGCTCTTTCAATATCATCATTTATAACTATGTAGTCATAATTTAGGGCGTCCCTTAGCTCTTCTTTTCCATTTTTTATTCTCCTTTCTATCTCTTCAGCAGATTCCCTCCCTCTTAAATTGAGTCTTTTTATGAGGTCTTGAAGAGAAGGAGGTAAAATAAAGATTAGAATAGCATCTGCAAACATCTTTTTGATGTTCAATCCACCTTTGGTGTCTATTACAAGGATTACATTCTTACCCTTAGATATATTATCAACTACGTATTTTTTTGGTGTCCCATAATAATGGGAGTGAACCAATTGATATTGTAAAAACATATCATTTTTGATCATGTCATCAAATTCTCTTTGTGACACGAAGTAGTAGTCTATACCTTCTCTTTCATTAGGATGCCTTCTTCTTGTGGTAACAGATACTGATCTAACAAAAGACCTGTCTCTTTTTACAAGGTGATTTGCAATGGTTGTCTTCCCAGCCCCTGATACAGCTGACAATACTATGAGATTTCCTTTTTTATTAGGATTTGCCATAGCTCTCATTATATCTAATGAAGAAAAAACAATAGTTTCTTAAAAAGCATACGTTTTTAATACAAAAGTTATTCAATATTCTGAACCTGCTCTCTAAGTTTTTCAACAATATCCTTACCCAAAATCACAAGATTTTTAATCTCAATCATAGTGGACTTTGAACCAATAGTGTTAAATTCCCTTAACATCTCCTGACAAAGAAAGTCTAATATCCTGCCGATTTGACCTCCCTGATTGATTAATGATTCGAATTGTTTTATATGACTCTTGACTCTATCTAATTCTTCCGCTATGTCCATTCTACTGATCAAGTATAACACCTCTTCATTTAGTCTGTGACTATCAAATTCAAATTCGGCTTTAAGTTCTGATAATTTTTTTAGCAGATTTTGCCTGACAAATTCACTCTGCTTTTCAACATGACCACAAATTTGTGAAGATATATCATTAATATTTTTTAAATGTTCACTTAGGACATATTTAAGACTTTCACCTTCTTTTTTTCTCATTTCCTTAACAATGACACAAACATCATTAATTGTCTGGATTATATTGTCAACAGCACCCTTTAGAGCCACCTCGTCAGTATCCACATAGACTATGTCCTTTATCTGAAGAAGAGAAGAGCAATCTGGCTGACACCCACCCATTGATGCTAACTCATTTAGGATTTTTACATATTTCGCCGCATATTGATGATTAAGTCTAGGGGATAATATACACTTGCTTAAATTCTTGTGTGATATGTTAAGTTCTATACTGCCCCTGAAAAAGTTTTCCTTTATAATATTGCGAAATTCTATTTCATATGGATAAAGTTCTTGAGGAATTTTGACATTTATATCTAAGTATTTACTATTGAGAGAACGCATTTCTATCATATACCCATCTTCAGTAATTTTAAAACCATAGCCTGTCATACTAAAGAGAGACATTTCTTCCTTCCCTCAACCTTTTCAAATATATCTCCCTTTCACTCTTTAGCAATTCTCTTATCTCTTGACTAGCATAGTCTGGATATGTCCAATCTAGAGGTTTGAATTCCCTCCCTTTATATATCAATGTTAAATCAGCAAATATCCCAGCTCTTAAGTAGATTCTGTGAGTGTAATTTTTTGTTGTTGCTAAAACAAAGTTTTCGGCAGATAAAAAACCAGGATCTAGATTAAACCTTCTTTTATTGTGTATAGAGAATCTACTTTCAATGTCGTTAGTCTTTAATTTAACCTCTGCTAACAGCTCTCTCTTAAATAAACTTTCTGACCTCCAAAACCTCCTGAATATCGGACTTCCAAGCTCTTCATCATAGTAATTTGTAAAGTCAAATTTTGCCGAAAAATTTAAGACAATACCCTTACCAAATTCTCTGTATAATTCTTTTGTAGCCGCCTCAAACATAAGATCGTCTGTGTAAAGGATGCTAACTATTAATGCAACATCAGATGGTATCCTAATCTCTCCCATAGACTTTATTTTTTATCATATTGCAAAATAAAATCAATTTCTTTATTTTAGTATTTTCGGTTACTGCTGAATATGAAGGAATAATTCATACAAAACCATTGCTAACAGAATTCTACTACATTTTCTCCATAGGTGGTGTGTATAGAAATTATAGACTATGACTCCCATTTATTTTAATGCAATCAACACTTAAGTTAGGGATTAACTTTAACTGATGAAATTTTATATTGCCTACCGCTACGTGTAGACTAACTAATGTGGTTGAGGAAGGGGTGTTAGTCTCTTCATCCTTGAAAGCCTCAAAAGACAAAAAGTTCTCTGGAAGTTCCATCGTTCTTAATGCTTCTCCTTTATATCTTCTATTCGTTCTGCAAAATAGATAAAACAAAGCCTTTATTTTACCATGGGAATAACTCAAAATCACATCTCAGATTAACCTGTTGGAAATATTCGTATCTCTTTTTTCATTTGTTAGGTAATATGAGGGGTGTAATTCTTCTTTTCGATCTCCAAAAATGGAGAGCCCTAAAAAACAGGCTAATTTTCTTTTCTAGTATCCGCTAGCTTTATTATTGATGTCTTTTCTCAAGTAAAGTTCTCTTTCTTTTTTCGTAAGAGCATTAAGAGGTAAAGTGGAAATAATCCTTTATGCCTTCTTGGGAGTTAATCTTTGAAGTATGTTCAAGAATTAATTTTAAAGCTTTCTCATTGTTTGTCGTAAAGCCTAGTTTATTTAGTAAGTGAAGGGATTAGAAGTATGGTGAGAGGAGCTTAGGGGTTTTGAGTAGTGATATGGAGATTAATGGATATAAGGAGGTGGAGATGTGGTGATAGGGAGAATTAGAAAGGTTATGATAGAAGAGAAATTTAATACGTAAAAGACTTGACACTGTGTCTTTGCACAACAAAAACAACTAAGCCACCGCGAATTGGACTATAGTTACATACCCGAGTGGATTCTGATTTTAAAAATATTTTGATGTTGATGAATTTTGCTTATTTTGATAAATACCTTACTATTTTAAGGAGCGTCTATGAGGATATCTAAATACATGTTTCACACTTATAAAGAGATTCCTTCTGATGCCCAGGTTGTTTCACATCAACTCATGGTGAGATCAGGCATGATAAAAAAACTTTCAGCAGGGATCTATACTTATATGCCAATGCTGTTAAGAACAATAAGAAAGATTGAGGGAATTATAAGAGAGGAAATGAATAAATCTGGTGCAATTGAACTTCTAATGCCAATGGTACTACCGGCTGAACTCTGGATTGAGTCTGGGAGGTGGAGTTATTACGGGGCTGAGCTCCTAAGATTTAAGGATAGGAAAGGAGCTGATTTTTGTCTCGGTCCTACACATGAAGAGATTATTACTGACATAGCAAGGCAAGAGCTCAAATCATATAAGGATTTACCTAAAAACTTGTATCAGATCCAGACTAAGTTTAGGGATGAGGCCAGACCAAGATTCGGGTTGATGAGGGGGAGAGAATTCCTTATGAAGGACGCATACTCATTTCATACAACAGAGGAAGACGCAAAACGGGAATACTGGAATATGTACGAGACTTACGTAAGGATTTTCAAGAGATGCGGACTAAAATTTAGAGCCGTCTCGGCAGCAACAGGGAATATTGGAGGAACTTTGTCCCATGAATTTCAGGTACTCGCTGACTCGGGAGAGGATGAGATTCTGGCGTGTAATCAATGTGATTATGCAGCAAACGTGGAAATGGCCGCCTGTCACTTTGTCGAAAATCCTAGTGTGGAATCCTCGAATAAATATACTGAAGTAGAAACACCCAACAAGAGAACAGTTGAGGAAGTCTGTAGGTTTCTCGATGTAATTCCTTCGAGGCTAATTAAGACGATTCTGTACATTGCGGACGGAAAGCCTTATGCATTTCTCGTGAGAGGAGACTTCGATATAAATGAATCAAAAGTAAAGGCCTTACTTAAATGTGATGAATTAAGACTAGCAAATGATAAGGAAATCGTAGATATCACAAAGGCACCTGTGGGATTCGCAGGTCCTATAGGCCTTGGCATAGACATATTTGCTGACTACTCAGTAAAAGGGTTAAGCGGTGCAGTTGTGGGGGCAAACAAGGCGGATACGCACCTAAAAGGTGTAAATGTGGAACGTGATATAAAGGATATTAAGGGGTTTTATGATATAAGGTTTGCAAAACCTGGCGAAATTTGCCCTCAGTGTAGAAAGGGGATATATGAGAGATTCCGTGGGATAGAAGTAGGACAGATATTTTACCTAGGGACAAAATACTCTGCAAGAATGAATGCCGAGTTTCTGGATAGAGACGGTCAAAAGAAGCCAATGATAATGGGATGCTATGGGATTGGGATTGGAAGGACAGCTGCCGCAGCGATAGAGCAATATCATGACAAGGATGGTATTATCTGGCCTATGCCTATTGCACCATTTGAGGTTCACCTTATGTGCATTGGCACTGATTCTGAGGAGGTTGTGAGGCGCGGAGAAGAACTGTACAAAAAGCTTTTGAGTCTTAATGTAGAGGTCCTTTTTGATGACAGAGATGAAAGACCAGGGGTGCTCTTTAAGGATGCAGATTTGATTGGAATACCAATAAGGGTCTCGGTCTCTAAAAAATCAATTGAAAAGGGCGGAGTAGAGGTAAAGCTTAGAAGAGAAAAGGCCTCACAGATAGTTCCATTCGAGAGATTTGCAGATGATATCAAGAGACTTATTTCAGAGGAATACAAATATTACTCAGGGGGAGAGGGAGTACAATAAATGAGATTTAAGATTTTGAAAGACAATATAGATAGAATTATATTGCCAGATAGTGTATCGAAATTGTTCTCAACCTTTAATGAAAAAGGTGAGGCCGAGTTTACAAGGATCAATCAGGAAACATTCATATTACATTCTTCAGAGCGACCTTTGAAAAGTATGTTCATGGGAGATATATCTGTCCTTGGCCTTGTCGAGATAATCGGCATGATCAATTCCCTCAGAAAAGACGGTGTTTTAACTTTTATAAAAGATAACTTTAAAAAGGCACTCTACTTTCAGGGAGGAGAACTTGTATACGCAATCTCGGAACTTGAAGAGGATAGGCTTGGTAATATCCTTTTTAGAAGTGGTAGAATCTCGAGAGAAACTCTCCTTGAAGTGGCCGATAAGGTAAAGAGTGGAACAAGACTTGGTGAGATATTGATGGAGAGAAAGCTTGTTACCCCAAGAGATATATATGTGGGGCTAACTCAGCAAGTCAAGGCAATATTTTTGAGTCTGTTTTCATATCAGGACGGGTTTTACGTCTTTGAAGAAAAGAAACCAGATCTAACCAATGCAGTAAAGCTCTCGGAGAGCACACTTGAACTAATCATGGAAGGTATGAGGCAGTATGGTGAACTCTCAAGACTTAGGAGCATAATCTCTGACGGAGAATCAATACTTTCACAGATAAGCCCTTCTCCTGATATAGAACTTACAGAAAAGGAGAAATACATTCTCACATTTGTTGATTCCAGACGAACCGTGAATCAAATTATAGAGGAGAGCAGACTTGGCGAATATGACTGTATGCGGTTTCTTGTATCACTTTATAGAGCGGGTTTCGTCAAAATCATTGGAACAAAGTCAGAAGAGGCAAATAAGTATCGAGACTATATTAATAAAGTTAAGAAGGCATTGGAAATCTCATACAAGGCGCTTGAAGGCAAGGGGAGATTTGGTACCCTCCATATTGAGTCATATATCTCCCAGCCACCCGACGGAGATGAGATTATATCGCTTTGTCAATTTGACATTGATGGCAATATAAGTAACCTTAGTGAGTTATATAATAAGGCAAAAGAACTATATTTTGAAATGGCAGAGAGAGAGCTGCTTCACTCCCTATCCAATCTTTTGAATTACTGTATATTTGAGGTCAAAAATGGACTACCTGAGTCTGAAAGGGATGATATCTTGAGAGAGATTGCGAAACTATACGAAGGTGTCAGAAATGGAGGTATCTTGATTTGAATAAGGAATTACTGAAAAGGGTAATTGCGGCTGTTGATGTGCCAACCTTTGAGGAAGCAAAGATCGTAATTGATGAAACAAGAGGTCGTCTTGAATACGTAAAGATTGGGATGCAGTCTTTCTTCGGATATGGTGAGCAGATAATCCCATACGCACGTGCACAAGGGTTTAAGATCTTTTTAGATCTGAAACTCTGTGATATTCCTAACACTGTCTCCTCAGCTATAAAGTCTCTAGCTAAATACGGTTTCGACCTCTTAACAGTTCATGTAGGCGGTGGAGAGAAGATGCTCCGAGACGCCACAAAAACCCTCAAAGAGATTCTTCCAACTTCTGGAATCATAGGTGTAACCATCCTTACTAGTTTAAGTGATGATGATGTAAAATCCATTGGATTCAGAGCTGGAGTTAGAGAGGCTATAACTGATATGGTTGCTCTAGCACTTGACACAGGTATATATGGAATTGTCTGTTCAGCCTCAGACCTTGGGTTTGTAAAGACCCTTGTGGGCAACAGATTGAAGATTATTACTCCAGGGATTAGGCTTCCCGGCGATCCTGCTCTTGACCAGAAGAGGGTTGAGAGCCCACTGGCAGCGTTTGAGTCAGGTGCAGATTTTATAGTAGTCGGTAGATCGCTCATAGAGGGAGATATAAAAAGTAATTTGGATAGATTAACGCAACATCTTATCAATAGAGAATAAAATAAATGCGCAATGAATCAATTGTATATGGTGTTAATCCTGTTTATGAACTTCTCAGAGCAAAGAGAAGGGGAATAAAAAGGTTATATCTACTCAGTGGTTCAAAAAATCCAGCTATAAAGAGGATTCAGGATATTGCATTAGAGCATAGGCTTGACATAAGGTTTGCTAAGAAAGATATTCTTGGGAATATCTCCAAGAGTAGAGAACACCAGGGTGTCGTCGCTATATGCGAACCAATAAAGTATCTCCCCTACAAAGAGCTTATAGAGAATCAGAGAGAATATGATCGGATATTGATTGTAAACAATGTTCAGGACCCACATAATCTTGGTGCAGTTATAAGGAGTGCATATCTCTTTTCATTTAAAGGGATTATTCTGACCAGGAAAAATACTGTATCTATAACACCTTCCGTAGTAAAAGCATCAGCAGGTGCCGTTGAATACATTAGTATCTCAATTGAGGATAATCTACCCCAGGTTACACTTGAACTGAAAATGGCACACTATAAAATAATCTCACTTGATATGTCTGGTAGTATAAGCATAAAAAGCCTTAATGTAATACCGCCTCTCGTGGTAATTATAGGAGGAGAGGATGCCGGAATAAATAGAAGGCTGCTTAATCTCTCCGACTATGTAGTAAAAATACCCGTTTCCGATGAGTCACTATCCCTCAACCTCTCTGTCTCTGCGGCAATAATAATGCAGCATCTTTTTTCTAAATAGAGCTCAATTAGCATTTTTGATTGATACTCAACAGTATTTTGGAACATAGTGAGGCACTTACCTCTTTTATTCTTATATCGATATAAAATTCACCTATAAGGAAGATATTCTATTTAGAGTAACCACAAACCACAATATTTTATTTGACTAATCAGAGGTTTTACTTATATAATTAGCCTGATATTGGTTTGTCTTATAGGAGAGCAAAAATGAAAAAGATAAATTATTTAGCAATCATAATTTCACTAGCAATATATAACATGCTATTTGCATCTGTAGCACTTAAGCTTACAAATAAAGAGATGACTGAAAAGGCCGACGAAATAGTAATAGGTAGTGTAAAGGAGATATCCTATACTTTTGATGAAAAACAACAAACACCCTATACAATAACAACGATTGTAGTAGAAAAATGGATAAAAGGTAGCGCAAAAGAGAAAGAGATAAAGATACGCCAGATTGGTGGAAAGGTTAATAACCAACATCTCTTTATTACCGGAGATGCAAAACTAAAGGAGGGAGAACGGGTTATCCTGTTTTTGAAAAAGGGTGAGGAATTTAGGTTCCTCTTAGCTCTATCCCAAGCCAAATTCTCAATTATAAAAGATGAGACAACTGGTGAAGAGAAGGTAATCAGGGATATCTCACAATTGGGACTCGGTGTCTTTGACAAAGACGGTAAGATGAGAATAGAGAAATCATCTAATGAATCACCTGTTTTGCTTAAGGACTTTTTATTAGAAATTGAATCCTACATAAACAAGAAGTAAGAGGAGAATACTATGGCAAAATTTTTAGTATATATCCCTTCATCCACGCAAGGTATACCAAATCTTCAGATCAAGGTTGAAGCTGAAAACTGGATGATGGCTCTTCAAATTGGGAGACAGAAGGTAGGGGAGAAGACAGAACTTGGTTCTAACATTATTTGCGACTTTAAGGAGGATGGATCTGTTGAGATTACTGACCCAAACACAGGAAGGGCATTTTCAATCAAAGAGATCGAGGAGAGTCTCCCTATCCAAACTACTCAAACACAACCAGCTCAAACTACCTCGAGCGTCTCCCATTGTACTCCCCAACCCAAACCACAACAGCCGGAGGTATCAACTCCTACACCTCCTACGTTACAACATCCGGAGACTCCTCCTATTAAGACCACCACAGCCACTCCCAGTGTAACCAGCCAAAAACAGGAAGTAAAAGAGTCCCAACCCCCAATATCTCCTATCTCTCCAACTATTAAAATAGAACCGATTACAAAGCCACCATCTGCAAAACAAATAGCTCAATACCAGCCGATTGAGAAACCTACCAAAAAAGTAGAGGTTAATATTGAAGAGATAAAAGAGATAAAGGAGGAAAAGCAAGTCGGCAGGAAGAATACTCAACTTTCATCTAACATAGAATCCATAATGACCTCACTATTTTCTGAGGTCTACGAGGTTTATAACATAGCAAATTCGAGGGAAGAAGCTGCAAATTATATGCTTGATCTCGCTATGAAGAAGATTGGTGTAGAGGCAGGGTCTGTATTGTACGCCGATCTATCTGAAACCGAACTCTCATTTATTGCTGTCAGAGGACCAAAAAGCGAAGAGATTAAAAAATACAAAATACCAATAGGAAAAGGAATTGTTGGTTTCTGCGTTGACCGTGGCGTAAGTTTGGCAATATCTGACGTTAGTAAGGACAAGAGATGGTTTGATAAGATTTCAAAATCCATAGGTTTCCCCACAAAATCGATCCTCTGTGCACCAATTCAATACGAAGGACAGACAATTGGTGCTATAGAGTTAATAAATAAAAAAGGTGATGGGGCTTTTACCGTCGATGATTTGAGTATTCTCAATTATATCGCCCATGAAACTGGTGAGGCTTTTTTTAGAATAGAAGGCAAAAAACAACAGAAATAGTGTTTAGCATCATTTGTTTCATCATAACCGCATTCCTTAGCCTTCCTGTCGCCGGACAGGAACTCTATAGATATGTTGATGAAAACGGTATCGAACACATTGTTGACTCGCCCTATAAATTACCAGAGGGAATCAGAGAGAAACATATAAATGATTATGAAAAGAAAAAGAAGTTACCACCTCCCGTAGACCTCCAAGATACCCGCCCAGCCTACAAAGACATGGTTAGAGATTATAATAAAACAGAAGAAGACAATAGGAAACTTCAAGAGAACAAAAAAAAATTAGATGAGGAAAAGAAAAAGAAGTTAGAAGAACTTACAAAGCAATTGGAAGATACTATTGCCGAACTAGGATATAAATCCCAAAGAGCCTTAATTACTCAAATCCCCGAAATAAAAGAAGAGGTTGAAAATCTAAGACGGAAAGTGGAAGATATAAAGAGGGAGATAGAAACACTCAAGGGAGAAGAAGATAAATCCAAAAAATGATGAGGAGAAGAGATGAAAAGATTATTTTATTTGGTTATTTTTATTATTCTTTCCTGCCTTGCGTTAGCTGGTAAGGAAAAGGTCTCGTTGGAGGACCTCTACTTTCAGGCAGAAGACTTTTATTATGCTGGTTTCAAAGAGAAGGCTAAAGAGTTATTAAACAAGATTATATCGATTAATCCAGAACATACTGGAGCTCTAAAGAAGTTGGCAGAGATTTATAATTCGGAAGGCAAATATCAAGAGGCGGCTCAAAATATTACAAAGGTAATTACACTAAAGCCAAACCTACCTGGTGCACTTGACTTGGCAGGTATTATTTACAAAAATTTGGGGAACACAGAGAAGGCTAAGGAATTTTTCAAAAAGGCTTGTGACCTCGGAGTCAAGGCATCATGCAATGACCTCAATCCAGGCTACTACTCACCAACAGGTAAACCAGTTATGAAAAACCCTTATAAAGAAGGCACAGCAGATTATTACTATCAACAAGGCAAGATCTACCAATCACAGGCAAAATACGACGATGCACTCATCGCATTTGAGCAGGCTGTAAGCATTGACCCCAAACACACAAAGGCACTTGAAGAGGCAGGTTATGAATGGTCTATGAAAGGCAACTATGACAAGGCTATCGAATATTACAGACTAGCATTAGAAATCAACAAAAAGAATGGGAATCTCTGGGATAAGCTTGGATTGGCATACAATAGTATTGGGAACTTCGATGAGGCAAAAAAGGCATTTGAACAGGCCTGTAAACTCGGTGTCCAGGCAAGCTGTACTGATGCACAGGCACTGGGATCGAACGTAAAACTTGGTGGTAAAGGAATTACCCCAGATATCACGGAGATTCAAAAGCTCATATCCGATGGTGAACTCAACAAGGCTGAGGAGCAACTTAGAGATTTGATAGAAAGCTCCCCAAATCATTATCTTACTTATTATGCATTTGCAGAATACTTCTACAAACTCAAAGACTACGAATTTGCAATGATGCACCTGAAAAAATCAATAGATATCTACCCAACAAACTTCCAAAGTTGGGCTCTCATGAGTAAAATACTTGCTGATACAAAAAAACAAAAAGAATCTATAGACGCACTTAGAAAGGCTTGTAAACTCGGCTATAAATCCGAGAATTGTCCAAAATAATTTTTATAGAAAAGGAGGTTCTTGTATGAAAGGTAACACGGAGTTAATTCAGACACTCAATTCACTACTTAAAGATGAATTAACAGCCATCAACCAGTATATGGTTCATTCCGAGATGTGTGATAATTGGGGCTATGAAAAACTCCATAAACACTTTGAAAAAAGAGCAATTGAAGAGATGAAACATGCAGAAAAATTAATAGCAAGGATCATTTTCTTAGAGGGGATTCCAATAGTCTCTGAATTAAATAAAATAAACATAGGCTCTGATGTATCCAAACAATTGGCTAATGACCACAAGGCAGAAGAAGAAGCGATCGTCGCATACAATAAGGCAATTAAGCTCGCGGGCGATGTAAACGATTTTGCTACGAGAGAAATACTTGAAGGCATATTAAGCGATGAAGATAGACATATTGATGAGATAGAAGAACTTTTGGATCAGATATCACATATGACTCTCCCAATATTTCTAACTACACAAGTAAAAGGGGAATAATTATAATCTTTATTCTCTGAACTTCGAGGCTGGGCGGCCCAAGAAATAACCTTGCAAGAGGTCTACCCTTAGTCTAATCATAAGCTCCAATTCATCCTGATTCTCAATACCCTCTGCTAAAGTAAGGATATTGGTTTCATTGCATAGCTCTACTATAAGTTTAATAAAGCTCCTACTTATTTTATTATTAATCGCTGTAGATACAAAATACTTATCTATCTTCACAATCTCAGGCTTGACCTCACTCAACATCTTGGGTCCACCAAATCCCACTCCAAAATCATCTATGGCTATCTTATATCCATTTGTCCTATAATAATCTATTGCCTTCAAGAATGTCTTGTAATCTCTAACTGCGCTCTCTTCTGTAATTTCAAGGATTATATGTTCCTTCGATATCCCATACCTCGAGGCAAGAAGGTCTGTTACTTGCGGTTTATGCCGCGGATCAAGTAAAACCTCTGGACATATATTTAAAAACAGATAGTGCCTGTCTTTAAAACCATTCAGGCTCGCATTTTTTAAGGCTATATGTCGGCAGTACATATCCAAAAACAGGATCTCTCTTGACTCTAATGCCAAAGCAAACAGGTCAGCGACCATAATATTACTGTTATCATCTACCTTAGTAAGAGCCTCATACCCGAATATTTCCATATACTCTGCAGAGTATATAGGTTGAAATAAAGTTGACAAGGACTTTGTATATCTTTGCACACCACACTTAATATTTATAAAATTGCTTAATGAATCTATCATATCTCTCTCCTCCCACACGTGCATATATCTTTACCTTACTAATATTATCCTATTTTAAAAACTCACTAAATCTTTGATTAAGAACCGGGCTATTATTAAGAAAAGATCATAATTTGCTACACTTTATAATCAATTTATGCAATGCGGACGTTGTTATCTGGTGTTAGTATAGCTCTTGACTTTTTAACTGATTTACCTTTTATAAGATTGGAAATACATTTAATAAAATTAGTCTTTCCTATCTGAATGATTCTCTCATTGTTTATGAAATATGTACACCTATCGATCTCTGATGAATTGTAAATTCCCAATACATCCCTTCTATTTGAAATTATATATTCGAACACACTTACATAAACTGATCTGGGCTGGTTATCTTGTACAATTGAAGGAAACACATCTATAAAATCGTTTTCAAACTTATGTATATCATAAAAACTATCGTTAACACAACAGACATATGTATTTCCAAGAATTCGAAATCTCACAACTAGATTGTTAACTAAAGTGCTAAGCATGATATAATTATACTCACCTTTGAAGACTGCTGGTGTACTCACGATGCTATGTACAAATAAAACATCAAGGCTCTTAGGCACCCTAATAAACTCTGCCATTCGATACGCTACAGCAGATCCCTTCTTTCGAGCTATCACAACGATCTTCTCTTTAAGATATTCCCTTACAGGTGTATCAATTGATATACCTTCATATGATGCAACCCTTCTCATTTCAGAAACCAGATGACTAAAGTCATCATAGCCCAAGTATTTTCCAGGGAAATAATAAAATTCATATCTTATCATCCTTTACCTCCTACACAACCAATTGCTTGTTTTCATATGTTATATTGGTATTCCTGAGTAATGCCCTTGCCTTTCTAAGCCTGTGATAATATTTGAACACACTGAAGGCACTAACCGTCCCCACTTGTAAAACTTCATCTCCGTTATTCATATTCATAATCCCTTTGTAAAAATCGTTTAAAAAACCAATTCTATGATAATATCTTTTATCCTCATCTTTCTTTTCAAATGGAGTATTTATGACACTTCCCCTAAAGACAAAATACACTGGGTCAAATTTGGCATCTGGTAGGATATACATCTTATCCCTATAGTAGTGATCAATTGTATTAGCAATAAGATGATGTTTCCAAGTTGGTTCTCGCAATCCAAATGGAGATGGAAAGACATTGTCAAAATATAATGCCACATTTCCTAAACTCGACAACACACATGCACAATTAGTAATCCACAATCTACCAATAGGTTTTTTTCTAAAGATATAATTTATTAGTACCTTTGTCATCAGTTTATGTGTAAGCTTTGCACCTCTGTCCTCAGGTCTAACACAGGTAAGCCCTAAATGAAGAACTTTGCCAATAAATTTTACGGGCAAAACAACTGTTGAACAAAATCCTGCAAGAATGCCATCATCTCTGTAAGCAAGTGAGATTATTTTATCTGATAGTTCCTCTCTAGTACCTTTTATGCACTGATACTCTGGAAGAGGGTTAAAACAGGTAGCTGCACATTCACGAATATCTTTCACAAGAGATGATAGCCTATCGAAGTTCATATATTTGCCCGGATACTCTAAGTACTCAAAATAATATTTTTTCATGTCCTAACTCCTTTTTATTAGGTTGGATTCTCAAAATGTAAAGATACCTCAAAATATTCCGATAAATTTTCCCAAATAGCCTTATGGGTCAGCCTTTTTATGATCTCTGCATCACTTCCAATTACGGGTTCACAAAAGACAACTTTTACAAAAATCCTCTTTTTGGAAAAAGTCCTGAAAAAATGACCCACAAATGTGTCATCACCGAGCCATGCATCATTTTTATCAGCATACTGAATAGCCACAGGAACAATAGGCAATTGATTTTCAGACACTATCTTAAACATCCCTAGTTTGAATTCCAAAAGCTTTGGTCCGGGGCTTGTAGTCCCCTCTGGAAATATGTACACAGTCTCACCACCCCTTATCCTCTTGAGTATCTCGCCCTTAGCCTTGCTCCTACTCTCTTGATTTCCCCTATCCACAAATATGGTTCCTGCTGCTCTAGCCGCAAACCCAATAATTGGCCACCTAGAAACCTCCTTCTTTGCTAAAAAAACACCGGGAAGAATCGTATATAAAACTGGTATGTCAATATATGACCTGTGATTTGCAACCATCAAGTTCGGAGTTCTGGGAATTTCTCCTTCAAAATCAATAGTTATGTTTAAACTATTCACAAGTTTTCTCGCCCACATTTTTGTATGCCTTTCAAATCTATCCTTTGAGTATCCAAACAAGAGTGTCAAGAAGTAGTAAACACTTGCGTGTCCAATAGTTATCAAAATCATCTTCACAAATCTACTAAGGGCTCTAAAAAACATAATCAGCCTGACCATATCAGAACTTTTATCAGTCAAAGTTAAACGAGCATATATATTTTCTAAGTAGTTCAAAAGACTAAGCATAGAATACCTCTCCTCACCTTCTAACTACTTAATCTTCGGACAGAAGTGTTAACCAATTTTAATTGTAAAATTAAAAAAGAGACAATTCCTCACACTACTCCAAATGCGTAAATTCTTACGCACTGGGAACTTTATTACACAATTTTATTATTACATAGAACATTTATACTCAAAAAAATCAATCAAATCAATGCGTTAAATTGGAACCGTTTATGTTTTCTGGCATATCAGTTGATAATATTTATTTTGTTTAAGGGGAGAGCCTTTGTGAAGAGAAAGATACCAATTATCTATGTTTTACCAAATCTTTTTACAATATCAAGTTTAACACTAGGAATTTATGCAATAATATCCGCGTCCACAGGTAGCGTTCAGGGTCTTATTAACTCTGCAATAGCTATCTGCTTTTCAATTCTTTTTGATTCTATGGATGGAAGGGTTGCAAGGTTGACAAAGACTGAGAGCTTATTTGGAATGCAACTTGATTCTCTTGCCGACCTCGTAGCGTTTGGAGTTGCACCGGCATTTTTATTATACAAATGGGGTCTTTATGAATTAGGCATACTTGGTGTAGCAGCTGCCGCTATGTTTGCAACCTGTGGGGCCCTCAGACTTGCCAGATTCAATGTAATTTCCCTAAAGAATTCTAAACAATCCTCGGAATACTTTGTAGGGTTACCAATACCAGGTGCTGCAGGTATAGTCGTCTCTCTGTTCCTCACAATGAACCATTCATTTGCTACAAACGAGTTAGTTAAACTAAATACCCCTGTCAACATGCTCATTCTAACTGCTATTATCTCTTATTTAATGGTAAGTAATATAAGATATCCAACGTTCAAACATGTCAGACCTACTCCAAAAAACTTCTCAGTAACTGTCCTAATTTTAATAGCCACAATATATGTCTCAGTAGTAATAAATCTACCTCTAGCCCTGTTTTCACTAATAGGAATTTATACACTGCTTGGTCCCATTATGGAAGTAATGCTCTACAAGAAGAGGAAAGAAGAGGCTATTAAAGAAGAGTACTAGTGCCCTCATGTGTTATAGGCTCCTCCTTGGCTGGCAAGAGTCATAATAAATAGCTCTTGCCAGTTTTTATTTATTTAGCTGATTTTCATTGTAATGGCAGTAAATTTATAATATCTACCCTTTCATCTACTTGAGGAGGTATCTTAATGAATTTCAATATAAAAGAGGCTCTAACCTTTGACGATGTATTACTTGTCCCACGATACTCAGAGGTTTTACCTGTAGAAGTAGATACTACTACCTATGTAAGCAGAAACATAAAGCTCAATATTCCTATAGTATCAGCCGCCATGGACACCGTTACTGAGGCGAAGACTGCAATAGCAATGGCACGCGAAGGTGGCATCGGTATTATACATAAAAACATGAGCATATTGGATCAAGCTGACGAGGTTCACAAGGTAAAAAAATCCGAAAGCTATATAATTACCGACCCTATTACAATCGAACCAGAAAAGAAGTTAAAAGACGCCCTACATCTTATGAATACATATCAAATATCCGGCATACCAGTTGTAAAAAATGGAAGATTGAGAGGCATAATTACTCATAGAGACATTAGATTTCAAAAAAATCTTGATCTTCAGATCAGCGAGGTAATGACAAGGCGGCTCATTACTGCCAAAGAGGGTATCTCACTTAAAGAGGCTGAAGAACTTTTAAGAAAAAACAGGATAGAAAAGCTACCCGTTGTTGACGAGAATTACATGCTAAAAGGTCTAATCACCATAAAAGATATAGATAGGACAGTCATGTATCCACAGTCATCAAAGGATACCCAAGGTAGGCTTGTTGTTGGGGCGGCAGTGGGAACTGGCAAAGATACAATGGAGAGAGTGGAGGCATTGGTTGCAGCCGGTGTAGACCTAATCGTCATTGATACTGCTCATGGACACTCAAAGAATGTAATCGAGACTCTTAAAAAAATAAAGCAAAAATTTAAATATATAGACGTTGTAGCTGGTAATATTGCAACCAGAGAAGCTGCCGAAGAACTAATCAATTCTGGTGCCGACGGAATAAAAGTGGGAATAGGACCAGGCTCAATTTGTACAACTAGAATAGTAGCAGGAGTCGGCGTACCTCAAATCACAGCCATAATGGAATGCGCAACCATCGCCTCGAAGAAGAGGGTTCCACTCATTGCAGACGGAGGTATTAGATTCTCTGGCGATATAACTAAGGCTATCGCCGCTGGAGCTGACACTGTAATGATAGGTTCACTATTTGCTGGCACAGAAGAAAGTCCGGGCGAAATTATAATATATCAAGGAAGATCATACAAATTATATAGAGGCATGGGCTCAATCTCAGCAATGCAAAAGGGAAGCAAGGATAGATATGGACAAGAAACAGTAGAGGATATAAAAAAATTAGTCCCGGAAGGAATAGAAGGAAGAGTTCCATATAGGGGTTCACTGAAGGACAACCTTTATCAACTAGTGGGAGGACTAAAATCAGGTATGGGATATCTTGGTGCAAGAAATATCCAAGAACTCAAGAAAAATGCCCAGTTCATTCGCATTACTAACGCAGGATACAGGGAGTCACATGTCCACGATGTCATTATTACAAAGGAATCTCCCAACTACAGATTAGAGTAAAAACAATATAAAACATGTTTTGCTCTTTACTATCTATTTTAGTCTAACGGCACATATCGACCATCTTTAATAGTCATAACTGGTTGTATCTGAGGATTCTGATTACCTCGCATCATTTTGTGCCGCCCATTTACTCCAGTAAATATAGGTTCTTTCATTATCCCTTGAGCAATCATCTCAGAACTACTCCCGTATTTTCCTATTATATATGCCAAATAATGAGTAATATCATATGCCTCTCCAACAAATAGATCCATTTGCTCCCTTGAAACATTCAATTTGACAATTTCAGCCTGAATATTTGAAATAGACAAATCTGGGGCCAAAAATATAAGCTTGTCCGTATACTTCTGAATCTCCTGGATAACTTCGGCTCCAGAAATCCCAGAAACAATAACATGCTTTTTCAATCCCAACTGAGATATAGTCTTTGCTATCAATAGCATCTCATCAAAGTCTCCAACAATATAAATTACATCAGGTTCATGCCTCTTGATCGCCTCAACATCAGCCTTGAAATTGGTTCTTTTGGGAGGATAAAAATCAAAACTGGCGATCTCACCACCCCTCTCCTGAAAGTTCTTTTTAAAAACCTGTGCAAGATTTATTGCAACTGGCACATTCGAGTAAAGAATGGATGCTGATTTCGCCTTGAGTTTGCTTCTAGCTACTATCGCTAGTTCTATAGCCTCAAGAGTTCCTTCAGAATAGGATTGAAAAAGGTATTCTCCGGCTTCGTTACTCGTAGATGTAATAGTTCGAGATGAAACAAACACAACCTTTTCTTGTTCCGCCTTAGGACCAGCAAGAGCAAGCGCTGGGGGTGAAGCAAATGCCAAGATTACATTTACCTTGTCAAACTCCACAAGCTTAGTCACTGACTCTAGTGCTGGCTCTCCCATTGATCGATCATCTTCCAAGTAAAGAACAAGTCTCTTACCATTAATTCCCCCATTCTTATTTATCTCTTCGATGGCAAGTTTTGTGCCTTCGAGCGCCCTTTTACCATATGCGGAAAAATTCCCTGTAAGCGATCCTATAAATCCTATTTTTATCTCCTTAGGTTCACTCTTACATGAAAGGAATGTAAAAACAATCATAATACTCATTGCTAATTTAAATAACCAGCATCGCCTCACTATATCCCTCCTTAAATAATATTATTATCCAATAGAGCTCTCAAAATTTCTACTCTTCAACCAAAAATCCCTAACTCTTAATAAATAAAAATCCGTCTTCATCAATCTCTCCCATATCATCAGTTTTAAGCCACCCATCAGGAGTAATCGCTGGCGTTCTATCACCATTTAAATATCCCTTTAGAAGATTAGGGCCTCTAATGCAAATATATCCATCATCACCAATCCTTGTCTCAACCCCTTCAAGTGGTAGACCAACAGAACCGACCTTCCTCCTCTCTAAGGTATTCATATGAGTAGCACCAGATGTTTCCGCCATACCATAACCAAGTAATATAGGTATTTTTAAGTTATCAAAGAATTCAATAATCGCTCTATCCAATTTTCCACCGCCACATATAAAGAATCTTATATTCTTGCCTATATGGGTTTTAATAGTATTTTTGATAAGCTCCTTAAATTTTTTTGCGAGTTTATTATTCTCTAGCTTTAAGTGCGCTAGGGCCTCAAAACCCACCTTTTTATAAAGTGGGGCAGTTTCAAAAATCTGTTCAAATGCATTTTTCAAATAAATAAAATAATCTGGATACGCAACCATCACAGTCGGTTGGACCTCTTTCATATCAGATGCCAGTTTGCTGGCATCTACAAGATTAACTATGGCGGTAGGGAATCCATAGGCAACTGGTAATATCTCCGCGAGCCTCCCCAACGTTTGAGAAAAAGGCATAAATATCATCTGTTCGTCTGTGGAGGCATCATAGATCATCATCTTCTTCAATGAGTTAAGTTCAAAAGCAAGAGCACCTTGTGTTATAAGAGAACCCGTACAATTTCCACGATTACCAGATGTAAAAAGAACAGTTGTGACCTCATCTTCTCTAATATCACGCTCATACTTTTCGATAAAATCCTCTTTTGTCTCTCTATCGAAGATCTCTCCCAAAAATGTAAAACCCACTACTTTTCTATCTAACGTTACAATTCTTTCATCAGGAAACTCACCCCTTACAAATGGTATAAACCCGCTGTCAACAAAAAGTAATGAAACAAAAGAGAGGTGGTGCAAAAGCCTCTCTCTATCCATCCATATATGAAACGGCAGTGAGATCCTATCAGATAATAAACATGAATAATCCACTATAATCCAGTTTAAAGAGTTTTTACCTAATATCCCAATATACGAACCACCCTCCGTAATATGATTCATATAGCAAATTAAGGTATTACATCTTCTATAAACATCATCCCATGTGTATGATATCCACTCATTGTTGATCTTATGTCTGAAGGCTGGCTGTGATGAGTTCGATCTTTTTCGTTCAAGAAAATGATGTATAAAGTAACAACCCATCAGCAATATTAATTTAATACAAAATTTCCTATTTTGTCAAAATTAATTTTATCTCTTAACCGTTGTAGAATCTCCTATCTGGTGGTACACCTATAAACACGGCTATCAGTTTAAAAACAATGTACTACATAAAAGAATACACACAATGTGTCTATTCGATTAAACATAAAATTATTCACGGTTCCAAAGAGTTTATATAAAAAACTACATCAACTATATACAACCCACTTAAACACAAAGACTATTATCACTCGTGATCACCTTAGAACAAACTAAGTAAGGGAGAGTTAGTATGGCTCCTAACTAAGACCTTATGGTAGATCAAGTCAATATAACTTTTGATACAGAATTTACTATTGACTTAAGTTAAGAGTATAATTATGATTAATTAGATTATGAATTTCTACATTGAAACATACGGTTGCCAAATGAACGAAAGAGACTCGGAGGAAATAAATGCCCTTCTCAGAATGGAAGGGCATTTTGAGACTAACTCTAGCAGAAATGCAGATATCATTATTATCAATACATGCTCTGTGAGGGAAAAGCCATCTCAAAAAGCCCTATCAGCCGTGGGAAGATACATCAAATCGAAGAACCAAGGCAAAAAGATCGTCGCCATATGTGGATGCTTTGCTAAACAAGAGGGTGAAAGGTTGAAAGAGAGATTTCCAAACATTGACCTCATTTTTGGTCCACAACAAATAAAAGACCTTCCAATTTTACTAAACCAGGTTCTAAAAGAAAGGCGTTCTATAATAGATACTTCCGATACAGGTTATGTCAACGAAGAAAAGTTTTTGATTGATAAAGACAGTGTAACAGCCTTTGTAAATATTACAAAAGGATGTGACAACTTCTGTTCGTTTTGCATAGTTCCATATCTAAGAGGTAGGGAATTCTCCCGCCCAAAGACAGTGATTCTAGAGGAGATAAAAAAAAGAGTTGAGAATGGCGTAAAAGAAATAACAATTTTGGGACAAAATGTTAATTCATACTATGACAAACATAGTAACACAGATTTCGTTGATCTCCTTGAAGATATTCACAGTATAGAAGGACTTGAGAGAATAAGATTTACCACTTCTCATCCCAAAGATGTATCTAATAAACTAATAATGGCTTTTAGTTACTTACCAAAACTGTGTAATCATATCCACTTGCCTGTTCAGTCTGGCTCTGACAGAATTCTATCACTTATGAACAGAAAATATTCTCGCCAACACTATATAGAAATTACGAAAAAACTAAGAGATATTAGGAAGAATATCTCAATTACAACAGATATTATTGTGGGGTTCCCAACCGAAACAGACCAGGACTTTGAGGATACCCTATCTCTCGTTGAAGAGGTAAAATTTGATACAGCATTTTCCTTCAAGTATTCCCCCCGCCCAATGACAATAGCATATAGAAAACTAAGAGATGATGTCCCTCCAAAAACAAAGGAGATTAGACTTAAGATACTACAAGGCCGAATCGAGGAAATAGCTCAGGAGAAAAACAGAAATCTTGAGGGGAAGGTACTGGATGTACTTGTAGAAGAGAAATCAGAGAAATTTCAAGGACAGTACATCTCAAGAACTTCCTGCAATAGGGTTGTTAACATAATATCTAATGAAGAATTAAAGGGAAAGATTGTCAAAGTCAAAATTACAAAAGCCCTCAAACATTCACTCTTAGGAGAGCTATGGAAAGGAGAACACCATGAAGAGAGCAGAAGTAGTAGGAATATTGCTTGACGAGAAAGACAAAATTCCAGTCGTTGTATTAAAATCAATAGAAGATAACATTCAACTACCAATATGGATCGGACCTGTTGAGGCAATAGCTATACAGAATGCCATTGAGGGCATAGAGCCTGCAAGACCCATGACCCATGATCTAATAAAGAATATCTTAGTCGGTATAGACGCCAGTGTAGAAAGAATTATAATTACAAGCCTACTCGAAAATACCTTCTATGCACAAATTGTTATCGGAATAGATAATAGAGAGGTCAGCATTGACTCAAGACCATCGGATGCAATTGCTGTTGCCCTGAGGATGAATGCACCAATCTTTATTAATGAAGAGGTATTTGAAAAGATGCGAGAGAAAATGGACCCAGACGAGAGACTCAAAGAATATCTAGGCTCTCTCTCTATAGAAGATTTCGGCAAATACAAGATGTAAGTTCCCAACTCATGATAAGATCCTTAATACTGTTTTTTTATTATTATGTCCCTGTAATATTATACCTACTGTTGATCTACACGTTCTCTTCATTAAGTATAGAAATTGGCACCATACCTCTATTAAATCATGACAAAATATTACATATATTAGAATATGCAGTACTAGGGTTCCTATTTATGAGGGCATACCTGAACTCCGTTGGTAGTAGTTTTAAAATAAGAGGTGTTCTAACATCAGCATTCTTCTCATTTCTATTTGGTTGCTCCGATGAATACCATCAGTTGTATGTGCCAAACAGGATAGTCTCCATAGGAGATATTCTTGCTGACACTATAGGTGGTTTTATTGGTTCAATTTTTTATATAGTTGTGTTATATGTAATTTCATGGAAGGAGAAAAAATATGGCAAGGCTGATTGAATATAAAGGAAAAAAACCAGAGATTGGAAAGGATGTATTTATAGCTGAGGGGGCATTTATAATCGGTGATGTTGTCATAGGAGATGATTCAAATGTGTGGTTTAACACAGTAATTAGGGGTGATATGAACAGTATTCGTATTGGTTCTCAATGCAGTATTCAAGACTTAGTCTTAATCCACGTTTCAAGGCAAGGTCCTCCAGTCATAATAGGCGACAGAGTAACAATAGGACACAAGGCTACAATACATGGTGCAAAAATTGAAAATGACGTGTTAATAGGTATGAATGCCACTCTATTAGATGGAACTGAAATCGGAGAATATTCTGTTGTAGCTGCAGGGGCTGTCCTCACTGAAAACACAAAGATCCCCCCTTATTCTCTCGTAGTCGGAGTACCTGCTAAGATCAAAAAGACATTTACAAGAGAAGAAGTCAAAAGATTCGAATACTTCCACAAACACTACCTTGAACTCAAGGAAGATTACCTAATTATGAACAAGGAGAAATAGTGGATCAAATTGAGTTTCTAAAAAGCAATAGTCTATTTAAGGGATTTGACGAGGCATCTATCTTAAAATTCGCTGAGGTATTTGAGGAATTAGAATATGAATCAGGAGGAATTGTGTTTGAGGAGAATACACCTGCAGACGCGCTTTATATAATCATGGAAGGCTGCGTAAACATCTATATCAAAAACTCGGAAGGTAAACAAATAATGATTGGTAGATTGATCCAGAATGAAACACTGGGATTATTATCTCTCATCGGCAATTTCGAACATTTAATCAATGCTGTTGCCCAAGAGAATACAACAATTCTTAAGCTACCTCGGCAAAAATTTATAGAGCTAAATAAGACCAATCCACAGATGTCATTAAGACTTATACTTAATGCATTCTCCGAATTCGTTAAGCTACTGCAAGAAAATTCTGAGACCTTTAAATTCATAATTGAGACATATATCTCTAAGAAAGTATAGGCATTATGGGAAGAGGTACTCAAAAAGTATTCCTTGTTACAGGTTTTCCTTTATTTACAGCCCGCAAACTAATCCTCCACATCGCGCAAAGTGAGGAAAACTATGTCGCAGTCCTAGTCCCATCCAAATTTGAGAAACGAGCCAAATCATTTATTGAAAATAACAATCTTAAGACGAATGTCCGAACTATCATTGGTGATATCGCTACAATGCATTTAGGTTTTTCTTCAGAGGAATACAGATTTCTATTAAATAATGTTACTGATGTTTATCATTTTGCCTCCATTTATTATCCAAATACCCCTGATGATATAATTAAAAAAGTAAACATATTAGGCACAAAAAATATTATCCAATTTGTAAAGGATACTGGGAGAGACGTTCCTCTAAATTATCTCTCATCCTGTATGGTATTCGAAAATCATTCAGGACTCGCCTTTGAAGAGCCCGTAGTTCAATCAAGGTACAGCTGCTTTCTTTACAAGAGCAGACAGGTCGCTGAAATGATGATAATGTCTGAAAGTAATCTATTATGGAGGATATTCCGTGCTCCTCTGATTGGAGGAGATTCAACAACAGGGGAGGCAGAAAAACTCGACGGTTTCTATGCCCTTCTTTACCTCCTCTTTATTACAGATATGAAATTTCCTCTCCCAATACCCCATAGAGGCACAGCACCCTTAAACATTGTCCCAATAGACTATTTAATAAAAGCCGTCTACTATATAAGCAAAAATTCAGATTCTACTCGACGAATATTCCATATTGTTGACCCAAACCCAGTATCCATAAAGACCGCTCTTGATGCAATCTCCAAAGAGACTGGCAAAAAAATAAATATGTTCTATCCACCTTCAAATATTCTTACATCTCTTCTAAAAATAAACCTTCTCAAAAAGTTAATACCAAACTATATTCCACTATTTGATGTCTTAAATCAGTTTATTATCTTTTCTCATACAAATACTGATAAATACTTGAAAGGATCTGGTATTGAGGCACCACATTTTGAAAATTATCTAAAACCTATGATCGCATTTGTTAGAAACAGAATTGAATCTAATAAGAGAAACGCAGAAGAGATACAGACAGATGACCCCTATGGAGAGTAAAACTAACACAAATAAAAACACCTATAAATAACATCCTCCAGGCTTTTACAATGCCTTAAAAAGTTCATAATTTATTATTGAATTTCACAAATAATTCATTTAATTCTAAAACGTGCATGGAGGTTATATGAAACTAATTCTTGGTTCATCCTCTCCACGCAGAAGAGAACTACTAAAAAATTATGGTCTAATATTCAAAGTTATACATCCCAACACCCAAGAAATTCCTAGCAAAGGTGAAACCCCAACTCAATTTGTGTCGCGAGCGGCTAAAGATAAGGTAAACTCCATCCTAAAAAAAATCAAGCACACGGATGAGCACGTGATAATATCAGCTGATACAATAGTTGTTTTAAAAAGAAAAATATTTGGTAAACCACAAGATGAAAAAGATGCATTTAGGATGCTCAGGCTGTTGCAAAACAAATGGCATACCGTCTATACGGCCTTTTGTATTTACTTTAAAAATCGAACAATCACTAGAGTCGTAAAGACAAGTGTAAGATTTCGCAAGCTCAGTAATAATGAGATAAAAGACTATATTAAAAGTGGTGAACCCATGGACAAGGCAGGAGCTTATGCGGCTCAGGGGATTGGTGCAACTATCATCAAAGAGATAAGGGGCTCATATACAAATGTCGTTGGACTTCCAATGGCCGAATTAATTGAAGAATTAAAAAAATTAAAAATCCATCCTAAATTTTAGGTACATTTGGTCTAATTTTTCAAACATCTCTAGATTGCTTCCTCTATCTCCCCTAGCTACTGCTCCACCAATTGTAATTTTGCCATTACTAAATGGAAAGTATGTAGCCTCAAGCGACAAGATGATCGCCTTTTCCCCTCTTATCTCCTCTCCTCCAAATTTCTCATCACTATCCGAGTCAAACTCTATCCCAAAAGAGGGTTGTATATTAAATGTTGAATCAAAAAAATCCTTTTTAAGATATGCAAAGAGATAATTATTAAGCGATGAATATGAAACCTCATTAAAAAATCCCCTCACGAACTGAACGTTTATGTAGTATCCCCCTTTAAATGTATAATCAAGACCTACGGCAAATTTCAAATAATGTTTATCTTCAACAGAAAGGATATTCTTATTAATTCCAAATGCCCTTTTACTTTGTTCATCCAGTTTATGCCCATTTACATAGTAAAGAGGCTCTACCCTCTCAGGGATTATATATGCCATCTCCCCAAATATTCCTATGTCAAAAATGTCGACAGCCATATCAAGTCCCAATACATCCTGGGTCGGATAAAATAACACGGGTGTTATTGACTTTAGGGCAAATCCACCAGTCTCTATCTTCACCTCCCTTAATACGGGTATGCCTAAATAACCATGAAAATATGACGCTGACACATCAAAAATTTCTCCCTTATACTTAAGCCTTGCACCGTAGATAGAATTCTTTATTCTAAACTCTGGAAGAATAAGTTCAGGCTCTAAAACTCTATCTTTGTATTGGTCTACCACCACATTTGATTCCGTTGCAAATAGATTTATATTTGGGAGGAGTGCTGGTTCAAAGAGCGGCTGCAAGACAAGTTGTAAGTCAAATCTGGAGTAGTAAAAATTTGCACTAAGTGCCCAAACTGATAATTTATTCTTAAAATCAAGTGGATCTTCCAAGTCTAAAGGAGAGAAATTATCAGTTGGATTGAATCCATCAGCTGTCCCCCAGGATATTCTTTGTTTACCAACTTTTATGTCTAATTCTTTCATAAATATTGCATTGAATTGCATAAATGCCTCATAAAATTGCCATGAAACAGGCTCAACATATCTCCTATACTTTAACTCGTCCAACCTGTCTAAATCAGCTATATTTTCATTCCTCAATCTTATTTCAAAACCACCACTAATACTATCATTAGGCTTAGCCTCACCTTTAAGGGTTACCATATTTGAATTAAAATAATTGTAAATATCTCCATATATAAGACCAACATACAGATTACTCCTTATATCACCAGAGAACCTCAATTTCTCTTCAGAGGAGAGAATCTGAGGCACAACCAATATTGAGAAGCAAACAAGAAACTTAACCCTCATGTAACCTCCGCACAATTATTTTTTGAGAAACCTCTCAGAGAAGATCTCATCACTCAGACCCTTATCAAACTCTATCTTTATCATCTCCATCTCAGTAGAACGGTTTTTTGTCAAATCCCTCATAATCATCTTCTCTCCAATAATATATTTGCCATGTTTGTTGATATTAGTAACATCCAGCACCTTTATGACCTTATTATTCTTATACATCTCTGCTCTTTTAATAACATAGTCAGAAGTTACCTCAGCTACAATTTTATCATACTCTCTATCACTACCTTCCCTTTTTTTAAGGGTTATTACCTTAGTATCAGGTCCCTCCCTTAATTCAACTGCTTCATAGTCATCTGAATACCTTGTAGAGGATATCTCATCATTTGTAAAATCAGTCCCTCCAAAAGATTGATTTTTTATGTGCCCGGCTATTCGCCTCACCTTCTTAAATTCTGGTAAATAGATATACTTTGTATCCTTTCCAGTAGAAAGCACTGAGAGTCCCTTTATATCAGCAGGTGATGTAAATTTAAATACCCTCTTATCTTCACCTTTTTGATAAATAACCCCCTCTCTTACCTTCTTGGTTCCATTCTTTTCGATTGTTGTAATCCTTACCTGAATTTCGGCATCCATGGCCTCATTCTGTCTTGCCTCAATCTTCTTTAAAACATCCTGAGCCGTCTCAGCGTTCAACGTAAGAGAAGACACTAGAAATACACAAATAAAAAAACAAAATCTCCTCATAACTTAACCTCCTTGATGTTAAACTTTTTATAAGATTTAACAAACGATGGAATAAGTATGACAGCAGAAAAAGCAGCTATAAACATAGTTACAGCTGTTAATATACCCATACTCCTCAGAGGTAGAAAATCTCCAAACAGAAGTGCAATAAATCCAAGAGCCACAGCAAAGGTATTCAGAAATACTGCCCTACCAATAACCCTAATTGCAAAAGAGATAGCCTTATCATCATCAGAATACTTCTCATATCCCAACTTCAATCCTGTAATAATATGAATAGTATAATCTATTCCTACTCCAATCAATATAGAAGCAATAACTATAGTGACATCATCTATTGCGATCCCAAATATTGACATTATTGAGAAATCCACGAGTAGCGTGAAACAAATTGGGATCATTGACACTAAACCTATCAAGAATGAGCGTGTGAGATAAAACATTAAGACAAATACAAGCAATAAAGCAATTATTATTGATGTGATTTGATTCTTCATAAGATTTTCGTCAAGCATTGCTAAAATAGGCCCCAATCCCCCATACTCAGTAACTATCTTCAATGACTCATCTCTAAGAGATGAAAATCCTTCATAATCACTCCCTATTATGATATTATCGTTCAACAATAATCCTAATAATCCTTCCATATGTTTCAATGAAGAACTCTTTATCCCATAACTCGAAAATGTCGAGTTCACAAGATGCTTTAAATACAACGAACTATGATAACTCTTCATTGAATCTTTAAATTCATTCCACTCTGTCTTTAACTGTTCCTCAACCTCATCGTCTTCAAGAAGAACCTTCTCTGAAACTAAACTCAATCTATTTAATACATCCAATGCACACATTTCGTCCCCATCCTGCTCTTCGAGAATCACATCTATTCCAAAATCAGATCTAATCTTCTTAATTCTCGATTTTAACTCATTGTGAAATTGCAAACACAATTCATAAGGGAGACTTCCACCTTCCACCTTACCTAACATTACCACCTTTTCAACTAAATCCTTGACAACCTTTTCATCCACCTTCACCCTTGCTATACTCAACTCCGTCTGAATTCTTTTTAATATATGAGATTTTTGATATTCAATTACTCCATTCCTCTCGCCGATTGACAATTCTCTTTTATCAACAATTTTATATTCACTCGGAATTTTACTTAGGAGTTCCCTCATAGCCCGATTCGCATACGTTACTTGAGACTTCTGCAACGACTCTATTCTAGCTAAAACGATGGACTCATCCATCTCCTGAGTTACATATTGGTTGAGGTATTCATTACCTTCTACAAAAAACCACAAATTACCTATTTTACCTGCAGTATCAGGAATATTATAGTAGTTTATCAAATTATAATTTAGGTCGGCAATTATTGAAGCCACAGACTGAGCGCTTCCTATGTTCTCTATAGCCTCAACTTCTCTCTCAACATATTCTGTGAAATACATAACACGAGGGTCTTTTACATCACCTTTTACCAGCACAAAGACCGGGACAGCCCCTCCAAAGTGATCGACAAGGAGCTGTTCTGACTTCCTGATCGCTGCATCCTCCTTAAAATAGTTTATAGGATTAACATCGGCAGTAAGATTAAACAAAGTAGGTATCAAAATTATAGTCAAAACACCAAAACCTAAAATAACCTTTTTAGAATGAAAGAGGACAAATTTCTCAGCGATTGGAAGGAATATACCATGGGTGTAACTCAGCGCCTCTTCTTCTGACAAGACCTTCCTTGCCTGTTTTATAGGCAACATATAAAGTATTAAAGGCACAATAAAGATCGCAAGCAAAAATGAAAGAAATATCCCCAATGTCATAAAAAACCCAAGATCAACAACAGTAGTAAGAGTCGCTGTCATAAGAGTCACAAATCCTGCCATTGTTGTAAGTGCCGATAAAAAAACTGCCTTCCACTTGTCTGTTATTGCATGTAATATCACTTCCCCTTTTGATAGTGATTTTGATGCATGAAAATAATACTGATTTATTATATGAATTGCGTAGGCCGTCCCTGTAGATACAAGTATAACAGGAATTGCACTAGTACCTAGTGTTACTGGTTTTTTTAAAAGCGCCATAATAGCAAATGTAAACAAATTTGCCACAATCACTACAAATATTGGTAAGACAACCCCTCTAACCGTCCTAAATCCCAAGAACAAAACTATCATTGAAATTATAATTACTATAGGCGTTAATTTTTTAAGATCTCCCATAGTAGCATTATTGGTATCACGAATGGCAACAGGCCAACCTCCAGCATAAAATTTTAAACCAGTATCCTTTAGAAGGTTATTACACACCTCCTCTACCATATTAACAACTTTCGCTCTATCTGAACCTTGCGACGGTCTTATAATAATCTGCGAATACCTACCATTCGAGGAAACAATATGATTAACATATCTCTCATTATTGAGGACATACTCCTTAAGTTGCAAGATATCAAAATCCGACATCCGCTCAATCTCTTCCTCCTCTATAAGACTACTAACCTCTATGCCATCTTCAATTTTTTTGATATCCATTATATTAGTTATACTAATAACAGATGATACCCCTTCAATATCTCTAAGCGCCTTAGTTAACTTAGCTATACTTTTAAGATAATCTTTCTCAAATACACCATTATCTACAGCAGCCTCAATACTAAGCATAATAAAGTAATTTGAAAGATATTTATTCCCTATCTCCTTAAAAAGTCTAACATCCTTATGTTCAGGAGGCATATACTCAAGTATATCACCTTCAACTACCAAATCTTTAATGCACACTACCGATGTTGTCACAAGGACAACCATTAATAGTATACATACATATCTAAACCGCCAATAAAACTCTATTATTCTCTTAATCATATACTCCCCTTCCCTGCTTCTATCCCAAAAAACAATGTATCAATAAGATATCTTATAGATTTTATTGCCTTTCTCTCATCACTCAAATGCTTAAAATAACCAAACAATCCTTGGCCTGCTGCCATCATAGCGAGCGAGAGCAATGATACATCCTCCACAATTATCTCTTTTTTAAGGACACCCTCGTGCAAAATAGACTTAATAAGCTTTCTCTGCCTATCATAGAACTCATCTGTAATAGACTTTATATCTCTGTCATAATCCTCAACTGTACCAACAAGTACCTCAGATAGATTAATATTTCCCTTAAAAAAAAAGTATTCTGTTTCAAAAAGCATCCTAAGCTTTTCCCGAACACCCTTTAAATCCTTTAACCGAGACTCAATCTCACAAAATATTTTATTCATCTCATCCCTTAAAATCTCTTTATAAAGTTCATCCTTATTCTTAAAAAACTTATACAATGTCGCTTTGCCTATACGACACGTCCTTGCCACATCATCCATCGTAGTCTTTTTGGGTCCATATCTCCAAAACAAATTTGATGCAAACGCCAAAATATTCTCCTTCGAAAGCATATATACCTCCACACATTGTAAAACTAAATATTTCTATTTTGTTTTATAGTTTTTGTCAACATAAATACTTTTATGAACCAATTGTTTCTTTACTTTTTGCAATCTTTATGATTTAAATCTTTATTCATGAGATCTATAAGCTATGAAACCAAATTCTATTTTTTGCTTGGCTTTTTAATAGCATCCCCTTTCATCTTTTTACTCATGGTTGTGCTTCTTAATTATCTAAACCCACTCAGAATAGCCTATCTCGAGGAGATTGAAATTATAAACGCTAGTGGTGAAAAGATATGGATAACACCAATAGGAATGTTAGAATCAAGTGGAAAATACGGTCCTTTACCAAGGTATACCAACAAGTCATTTCCTGCTATTCCAAGAGGAACTGCACACAATATAAGATTAAAACCGAGACAATATATTAAGATTATATATAATTGGGATAGCATAAATTTTAGATACATTCTTATATATTCCAACAATGGCGGTACATATATTATGGAAACAGATAAAAGGGGAGATTTACACACCACATATCCCCCAAAGCAAAAAAGGTACATTATACCCCCCTTAAAAGAACTTAGACAGGCCCCCAAAGAACTACTTCCTTGTATCAAGGGAAAATTTGTCAAATATATCATAGAAGAATTCCCTCCAGAACCGCCTGACGCAGCTTATTCTGATTTTAGTGTTGCTGAGTAACTGAGTAATTTTAAAATAAAAAAGCCCACAGATTCCCTGTGGGCTAAATACTTTACCACGTCAAAAATTACTTTAAGTGTTTGTTTACGAGCTTTGTCATCTCAAACATTGTAACAGACTTCTTGCCTCCAAAAATCACTTTGAGATTTTCATCTGCATTAATCTGTCTCTTGTTCTCCTTGTCTTGAAGCCCGTTCTTTTTGATGTAGGCCCAAACCTTCTTCACAACTTCTGTCCTTGGAAGTGGTTTTGAACCGACGATCTTTGCGAGCGCCTCTGACGGCTGCATCGGCTTCATAAATTCTGGATTTGGTTTTCTCTTCGACTTTACCTTTGCTGGTTTTGCTTTCTTTGCTACTTTCTTTGGCATCTTTGCCCTCCTTTGTTAGAGATGAATATACACACATAAGAGCGAAAATGCAACAAAAATGTTAATTTTCGCCCTTTTTACCCTCTGAAAAACAAAAAAGTCCCAAAAAGGGATTTTTTACGTAAACTATCTTTCTGCAACCAAAATCAGAGATAACTTTTCTCACCGCATCACTTATAACCGGTATAAAATAGATATTCTCTCTCTGAAATTTTATATCTCTTTTGAACCCCGTAAAAATTACAGGATGATTTAAAAGGGTATAAAGTAGCATGACGGCTCTCTGGCCACCACCCCTTATATCCTCTCTTTTGAGTCTCTCCAGCAATTCACTATTTCTAATATTTGAAAGTAAAATCCTCTGGAATTCTTTCTCTCCATCTCCAGTACCAAAACCTTCTTCAAGCTTTGCTGAAATAATTATAGGAGAACCCTTCTTAATAATAGGGGATCTAGACAAGGCCAAGTAGGTTGCACCTCTTGAGGCCTGATACAAATTCACGCCTTTATGTCTGTCCAAAACTACAAACGCTGCATCAAATCTCTCTTTAAAACTAAAGACAAGATTCTCCTTATACCATTCGTAAAGGGAATTAAATACCTCACTAGGTTCTCCGGAGCTAAAGCATATAATGTCACCATCATCATTTAAGACGACATTCAATATCCATCTAGGAGGTAGATAATTCGCTGAATTTTCTATAAAGTTTCTAAACGGATTATTAGTCGTATTTCCTAACCTAACCCCTCTTCTCAATATCATCTTCGGAGAGTGGGTGTAGTCTATTGTTTGTCGACCCCCACAACCAATTATAAAGATCTTGTTTCCACCAGAGAAGCCTGCATACTGATGAGGTTCAAATACACCCAAGCCTACTATGAAATCAGATTCGCATAACGCTCTGTTCACATACAATTTTTTCCTTATACCCACTGATTCATGGGGATCATTTTGTATAATATTATAATTTTTAAACACATATCTACCAAACTTGGAGATGAGTTCATCCTTTGTAAGGTGCCTATGAAGGCCTGTAGCAACAACTATTGTTATATTCCCCCTCTTTACTCCCGAATCTTCCATAATATCTAAAATCAAAGGTAGAATCTTTTTTTCAGGGAACGGTCTTGTATTATCAGTGACACATACTGTTGCCCTTATCTTTCTAGTTAGTGACCCTAAAAAGCCTTTTAATGAGCAAGCCACCCTTCTACTTACCTCACGATCTCTTAATCTCTTTATTCTCGGGATAGGAGCAACTGAGATGTGGTCTCTATATGTCTCTAATGTGTTAAAGTCATCTACCAAAGTAACAATAACCTTCTTTATTTTTCATGACATTTACTTGAACCTATCCATACCTGCTGATTCTGAGCAAAGTATCTGGCTAGTTTATGCCTATCCAATGAGTTTTTAATTGCCTCCTCCTCAATTAATGCTTCAAGTTCCAAATTAGGTTCCTTTTTTAATCTAAGCGCTATCTTTAGCGAGACACGAATATACTTCTCATCATCTTTACTTTCTATCATTTCTCTCTCCTCACCTTTAATCACTTGCCATATACTATATAATACATTATTTGTAAATACATTTTTTATACTTTATTTTAAACATAATACATCACCTTCAAAATCCATTTTCCTCTATCTTGTACCTAGGAGATATTCAATTTCTCTAAATTATCTAAGGTGTTAATATTATAGAAAATCGACTTACTGTTTACATAAACCTCTTTTACCCTACATTCTCTTAATATAAAATCCAACCTCGAGTCCTTTACATCATACTTTGCTAGTCTCCGGACCAACCTATCTAATAATATTACAGGATGCCCCCTTCTACCATAATTTACAGGTACTACGGCATCAAAGGATTCATCAACCTCATTAACTAACCGATCCAACACTAATTTCTCCAATGGATAGACATCCACAGGGAGCACTAAAACACCTCTACAGGAATCCACCGAACAAATACCTTTTATCAGAGAAGAGAACTGCCCTAAATGATAGTTACTATTCACTACGGCATACTTAGAATATTTAAGACACTCTTTAACTACAGCCGCCTCTGCCCCAATTACAATTACAATCTTTTGAAATTTGCAACAACTCAAAAACTCATACTGGATATCTGCCAGAAAAGAAGTACCAATTTTTAAAATTGCTTTGGGAACACCAATTCTTCTCCCCTCACCAGCAGCGAGTATTATTGCCGAAAGATTCATCTTTCTCTTGATCTCATCTTAATAAGCTCGGCTATAATCGATATAGCTATCTCATAAGGATTTTTTGAACCGATATCAAGCCCAACTGGAATCCTTATTCTATCTATCTCATTAGTTGCAAATCCATGATTCTTCAAGTATTCATGCAATTCCAATCTTTTCTTATGTGAACCTAAAACTCCGATAGAACCATAATTCTCCTTTAATACCTCCTTAACTACTAAAAAATCATATTCATGATTTGGTGTCATGATGAGTATGTCTGTATTTGTGGTAATCTTGACATGATTCTTTAAATCAGAATACTCAGCACATATCCTTTCACAATTCTTAAATACGGGAAGATTTAATCTCTCACTCCTATTGTCAAAGACAGTAATTCTATAGCTTAACTTACTCAATATATCACATACAGCCTCAGCAACATGCCCCGCACCAAAGATCAGTACCTCTTTATTCGAATAAATACCCTCTAAAAAAATAGACATAGAACCACCACACACACCTACATCAAAGTTATTTAAATCAAACCTTATTACCTGGGGAGGAGTCTTCTCTTTTAACATCATTTTGGCTCGGTTAATCACCTCCGACTCCACTACACCCCCACCTACTGTCCCAAAGCATCTATCATCACAAGTTACTACCATCTTCGAACCGGCCTTTTGAGGTGATGAGCCGGTACTATCAACAACGGTACAAATCACGAATTCCTTACCTTCAGAATCTAGACCTTCCACTGTCTTCAAAAAATCGCTAAAATCCTTAAACTCCATAAATACACCCCCTCGATAAATTACCAAATATCAAAAAATAACATTATTCTCAAGTGCATACAAATGCAGAATTTGAAAGATACCATAAATTAATCCCCAATGCTTCATGTAAAAAATTTTTTATCATTCACTAAATACACTTCTTAAGAAGTTTAATGAGCAACAAATGCGGAACATATCTTGTTATCAACCAAATAAAAATCTTCAGAGAAAATCTTTTGGACCCGTCAGTATTCTACTATATACACCTCCCTACTCAGTACTTAGGCCAAAATAAAATCGTACCACCAAAGGAGTTACATTTAGGATACAGTCGAGTAAGATATCTAATTAAAGTTCTAATCAGATTACACCAGAAAATTTTCTTAGTAGGTTCTATATGTTCTACTACCTTACACATACTTCAAATAATGCTAGACTCTCGAAAAATGAAAAAATTCTGCTTGACAGTATTTTAGTATTGGCTAAAATACTAAATATGTTTACTTACGAAAAGACAAAGAGACTCAATGAAGCAAAAAAAATTGCAAAGATGCTTAAGGCATTATCGTCACCAATCAGACTTCTTATCGTTTGTCTACTGGTAGATAGAGAAAAAAATGTCAGCGAACTCATCAACGAGATAGGAACTACAATGGGGAATATATCCCAACATCTAAGAGTTTTAGAAAATAGTTCAATACTCATAAGCAGGAAGGATGGAAACAAAGTCTTCTACTCCATTAAACATAGAAGTATTATTAAATTCATTGAGGGGATAAAACAACTGTGTGAAGGCAGATAAGATATGTATTATGTAAAATTTAGGTGATGGCATGAGAAAGATATTATTACTGCTTCTCTCTTTTGGTCTTGTCACAGCTATAATATACGGCACTCTCAAGAGTAACGAGCTTGAAAAACCACACATCCTAATACTAAAAGAGAAATATTCAAAAAGAGAGTATAAAAAAGAGGCAGATCACTCAAAATTCGAAATTTTGAACCAGGACTTCCCTAACCCAAGGGAGATTACTAAAGCCTGCGAATACTGCCATAATCTGACAGCCCATGAGATAATGAAATCAAATCACTTCAACTGGGAAAGAGTCGAATATGTCAAGGACAGGGGTATTGTCTTTATTGGCAAAAAGAATGCCATAAATAATTTTTGCATTGCGGCTCAGGGTAATGAAAAGGCTTGTGCCAAATGCCATGTAGGGCTGGGACTTGATGAAAAGGGAAACCTCTTTACGGATCCAACCAATATCGATTGTATGATATGTCATGATAATACAGAGACATATATGAAAGCATCAGAGAGAGGGGGAGAACCAGAGAAATCTCTGGATTTTAAAAATATCATCCATAATGTAGGAAAACCCAAAAGAAGTAATTGTGGTGTATGCCACTTCTTCGGTGGCGGCGGCAATAACGTAAAGCATGGAGATCTAGAAAGTATACAGTTTGAGGCTACAAGAGATATAGATGTGCACATGGCTATCGACGGTGTAAATATGCATTGTATAGATTGTCACAAGACAAAGGAGCACAATATCTTCGGAAAGCTTTACTCTCTATCATCTATGAACAGAGAAAGGATTAGTTGCGAGGAGTGCCATACCAACACACCTCATAATGATGATATAATCAATGAACACACCCTAAAGGTATCTTGTCAAGCATGTCACATACCCATATATGCAAAGGCAAATGCAACAATGATTTATTGGGATTGGTCAACAGCAGGAAAGCTAAAAAATGGAGAACCATACATAGAGAAAGATGCAGAGGGAAACAAGACATATATGTCTACAAAAGGATCTTTCAAATGGGGTAAGAATTTAAAACCAGATTACATCTGGTTCAATGGCACTGCTTCACATTACCTTATTGGAGACAAAATAAAAGATCCCAAGTCCCCTCTCTTCTTAAATACACTTCATGGAAGTTATAAAGACGATGATTCAAAAATCATACCTGTAAAAATTCATACTGCAAAACAACCATATGATCCTGTTAACAACATACTTATTCAGCCAAAATTATACTCAGAGGAAAAAGGGAGTGGTGCTTTCTGGAAAGACTTTGATTGGATAAAGGCGTCAGAGATGGGAATGAGAGAACATGGCATGCCATTTAGTGGAAAAGTAGGTTTTATCGAAACAAAGATGTATTGGCCTTTAAATCATATGGTCTCACCCAAAGAAAAGGCTGTAAGGTGTGAAGAATGCCACACCAGAAACAATTCAAGAATAGCAAATCTCCGGGACTTCTATATACCGGGCCGAGATTATTCACCTTTGGTTGATAGAATTGGTAGATTACTCATAGTTTTCACAATACTTTTGGTGTTCGTCCACGGGAGTGGAAGAATAGTAGCAAACCACATAAGAAGAAGGAGAACAAGATGAAGAAACGGGTTTTAATCTATAAAGGGTTTGAAAGATTTTGGCACTGGATGCAGGCAATACTTATTTTTTTTCTGATCTTCACAGGGTTTGAGATACATGGATCATATACATTCTTAGGTTTTAAGGATGCCGTAAAATACCACAATCTTGCAGCCTATCTCTTTCTACTACTAACTATGTTTGCCATTTTCTGGCACCTAACTACAGGGGAATATAAGCAATACATCCCAACCCTGAAAAATATAAAAGCCCAACTCGATTTCTATTTATTTGGAATATTTAAAAACGCCCCTCACCCAACAAAAAAGACCCTTCTAAGCAAATTAAATCCACTACAGAGGATTACCTACTTTGGATTAAAAATCATACTCATCCCTACAAGTATAATATCAGGCATCTTGTACATGATGTATAGATATCCAACACGTCATGGCATTGAAGCAATTAACATAGATTCTCTAGAGATAATCGCAATTATACACACAGCATCAGCGTTTTTAATGGTAACATTCATAATAATGCATTTATACCTAATAACAACTGGTGATACAATCACTTCAAATTTAAAAGCTATGTTAACAGGTTATGAAGAGATAGAAGATGATAAGTTACATCCAGAAATAAAGTAAACAATGAGGTGCAAAGATGGAAGAGAAAAAGTATATGAATCCGTATTTAGCCGGACTTTTATTAGGGCTACTTCTCTTAACTACAATATATATAACAGGTAGAGGTTTAGGTGCGAGTGGCGCAATAAAAAGTACAGTTGTAGCTACCATCAAATTCATAGCACCAGATCATACATCAAACACAAAATTTTATCAGGAGTACTCAAAAGAAAATGAAGGAGCCAATCCCCTATTGAATTGGTTGGTATTTGAAATAATCGGAGTTCTAATTGGGGCATTCATATCAGGACTGATATCAGGGAGATTAGATCTCAAACTCGAGAAAGGTCCAAACTCAACAACAAGAATGAGGATCTTTGGTGCATTAATAGGAGGCCTACTGTGGGGCATCGGCTCACAACTTGGTAGGGGATGCACAAGCGGAGCGGCATTATCAGGATTGGCCGTTATGTCAACAGGAGGGCTTTTGGTAATGATCTCCATCTTTGGCGGTGCCTATGGATTTGCTTACTTTTTAAGAAAATTTTGGATCTGAGGAGGAAAACATATGGGACCCCTTGTACCTGATATAATCAGTCCTAATTTAAATTATGTAATAGCACTTATAATCGGAGGACTATTTGGTATGATATTAGAACAGGCGGGTTTCTCCAGTTCAAGAAAACTCGTCGGACTATTTTACGGATACGACTTCACAGTCCTTAGAGTATTTTTTACTGCTGGCATTGTTGCAATGATCGGCGTCTTAGGACTTTTCCACTTCGGTCTACTCGACATAAATCTAATTTACATAAACCCAACTTACATCTGGTCAGCAATAGTAGGTGGACTAATTATGGGACTTGGCTTTGTTTTAGGAGGGTACTGCCCGGGAACAAGTTTTTGTGCTGCATCAATAGGAAAGATAGATGCCATGATATTTATTGGAGGGGCATTTATAGGTGTTCTAATATTTACAGAGGGATATCCCATCTTTGAGTCATTATATAAATCAGCTTACATTGGCACCCCAAGAATATCAGATACCTTTAACATCTCTCCTAATCTCTTTGCATTTATACTAACCCTTACAGCTCTCATTACATTTTATTTTGTATCCATCATCGAGAAAAAAGTTAACAAAGAGGAGGTAAAATTTATTAGGATAAATAAAACCAACATTATTATAGCAATCTCAGGGATAATATTACTTATTCTCTCTGTTAATTTTATCGACAGAAAAACTTATCTGCTTAGATTAGTTCAAGACGAATACTTTGTCAAAAGTTATCCTCTAAAAGAGATGTCAGTCGATGAGCTAGCCTTTAGACTACTCGACAAAAGTGAGCAAAGACTTCAAATAATCGATTTTAGAAATGACAAGTCATACTCAGAATGGAGTTTACCTCGCTCAACACTATTTACCGTAGATAACCTATTTGAAAAAGAACCTTCACAGTTCTTAAGGTATAGACACACAGATAATCTTTTTGTAGCAGACGATGAGATGGTGGAGCGAAAAATGGCAATTGTTGCACACAAGATGGGATTTAAAAACATAAAGATACTCAAAGGAGGATTAAATGCCTTTAAGAAAAACATCCTCGAATTTGAGCCAATTAATGAACCAAAGACTATTGATGAACAGTGGCTAAATCGTTTTAGATCGAGAGCAAAAGTCGAGATACTAGAATTAATAAAAAAGAACAAACCATCAGGTCCTGTCAAGAAAAAGCAGAAGCGAGCACTAGGTGGATGTTAGGAACCGACCTTACACTTAAGAAAGATAAAATTACATAATTTTTTCATTTAAAATTAAACAAAAACAACATAATATAAATCTTCAATGAGAGTACCGCGCTATCTATATATTACGATAACCAGAGAATGTAATCTTAGATGTCAGATGTGTCATTTTTGGACATACAGAGACCCAGAAGATAAGTTGACTGTAAAAGAAATTAAAGAGGTTATCGACCAATTTAGTAATATAAATCCACAGGGGATAATAATAATTAGTGGTGCAGAGCCTACTATTCACCAGAACAACTTTTTCGAAATATGCAAGTATATAAGATCAAAAGGCCTAAAATCAGCCTGTGTAACTAATGGATATGACTTCACAGATGAGACCATAAAACGCCTTATAGAAGAAGGACCTACATATATAACATTATCCTTGGACAGTCATATTCCGGAGATCCACAATAGACTGAGAGGAAAGAATGACGCATTTGATAAGACATTGGATTCAATAAAAAGACTGGTTAGTTTAAATAAACAAACTAAGAATTCTCAAACTGAAATTACCGTTATATCCATAATATTTGATGAGAATATCGCCTATCTTCCTGAATACATTGAGTTTGTACGTAGCCTCGATGTTATAGGCGTATTATTTCAAATAATTAACCCAACCTTCGCAAAAGTATCTAAAGAAGACAAATTCTTTAGCGAGCACTTCTTTAAAAACAAAAGTGAAGCAATAAGCATATTAGAATCGGTTTACAACAAATACAAAGAAGACCCATTTGTATTACTTAAGAGGAGCGATATAGAGTGGTTCAAAAACTATATAAACAACCCAGACTTTATAGGGGAGTCAGTCTGTGATTCTCACAACAAGAACATCTTTCTCGAATTGTGTGGAGACATTGTTTTATGTGCACATATGCGCAATCTTAATAATGGTCTTGCAATTGGCAATGTTAGACAAGATAAGCTAATAAATATCCTTAATTCCGAAGCAGCAAAAAAGATCAAAGCCATAATGGAAAAGTGTCACAGGAATTGCGGACTTTTGGCATGCCACAAGAGGGAAGAGCAAACAAATTAGAGAGCCAAATATATAAGTCTTATAAGATTCTATCCCCCCTATCAAACTTTTGACATACTACGCCCTTAAAATATAATTTCAATTAGCAAAACACGATTTTCTTAAAAATTATTTTAGGTTTGACAAATAGTTGAAAATTATCATAATATACTAAAGATTTTTAATCATTGGTAAAAGAAAGGATTAACCCTTATGAGCGAAAACAAACATATTACATTGATTGAAGCAGAAAGAGATTTTGCAAACATACTTAAAAATGAGCTTACAAAAAAAGGATTCAAGGTTGACATATTTGCTGATGGAGACACAGGGCTTGACTTTATAAAAAGAAACGAAACCGACCTTATAGTCCTTTGTGTAGAGTTGCCAGAGACGAGCGGATATTCCATTTGCAATAAACTCAAAAAAGATAACAAACTCAAATCAATTCCTCTAATCTTAATCTCCAGTGAGGCTACACCTGAAACATTTGAACAACACAGAAAGCTCAAGACACGTGCTGAGGAATATCTTATAAAACCCTTCGAGCCAAAAGAGCTTATAGATAGAATTAAAAACCTTATAGGACTACCCTCCCCAGATAGTGAAAGCGAGGAAGGGGAGATTGAACTTACCATCGATGATGTTGATATCAAAGAAGAGCTACAGGAATCCAAAGAGGAGGAAATACACCTATCTGAAGATGATCTAAGCAATCTTGTGGTTGAAGATGCACCGGTTGAGGATTCTACACATAAGGCTAGTGACGACATTTTTAAAGAGGTTGACCTTAATACATTAGATAATGTTATAGACGGCATTAAAGAGCCAGTAGCAACGTCTGAAGAGGGCGGATTAGATATATCTATCGAAGATGAACTCAAAAAGGACGGCATCTCAGCCAAGGAGATTTCCATTAGTGAGGACACGTCCGATATTGACAAAGAGCTTGAATCGTTAAAAGGCGACTTTAATGATATTAGAATTGAAGAAGCACCTAAGAGAGAAGAAAAAATTGTAATTCCAAAAGCTAGGGAATCCTTTGATGAGAAAAAACTAAAAACGCTTGAAGAGGAAAACAGAAACCTACTTTCCGAAATCAACTCATTAAAAAAGCAGATAGAGGAGCTTAGACAGGCTCAAAAATCAAGGGACTCTTCAATACCCGCTGCCACTGCTGAACTAAACAATAGACTAAAAGAAAAGGAGAGAGAACTTCAAGAGGAGATCGCAAAGCGACAAAAATTGGACTCACAAGTAACAGAGCTACTGACCCAAATTGCTTCTAAACAGGAGGAGATCCATAAACTTCAAGAAGAGATAGAGAGAAAGGATAAAGAGGCTAATGAGAAGCTTACTAGTTTAAAAGAACAGATTGCAGCACTACAAAATGATATAGAGACACATAAGAAGGATGCCTCGGATACACGAGGAAAAGCCAATGAGCTTGAAAAATTATTAAAAACAAAAGACACCATAATAAAAGAGTTAGAAATGAAGATATATGATCTACAGAGACAAGTAAATGAACTATCTCCATATAAATTTGAAGCCGAAGACCTCAAGAAAAGTATTGCTGAACTAAAAGAGAAAATGCTACACATGGAGGCAGACAAAAAGGCTCTCGAAGACGACTTAAACCAGATAAGAGATGATAAAACGGCACTTGAAAATGCCTTCGAAATGGAAAGGAATCAATTCGCAGAGGAAAAACATGCCTTAGAAGAAAAGATAAATAAACTTATGAACAAAATAAGAATAGAAGAAAAGGTTAAAGAAAAGATAAAGAAGGCAGTAGAGATTGCATATCAACTTCTTTCTGAGAAAAAAGATCACGAGTCTCAACCCTAATACTGTAATAGGAGGGGCAATGAAAAAAGTGTCATTTTCATTAATTTCCTGTTTATTGTTCTCATTCTTAACCATTGTAATGGGAGGTGAAAAGATGGATATCTCTTTTATCAAATGGCTTGGGCATGATACATTCAGGATTGAAGGAGAAAAGGTAATTTATACAGATCCATTTAAACTAAAGGACAGTGAAAAAAAGGCTGACATTATCTTAATCACCCACGAACACTTTGATCACTGTTCGCCAGAAGATATAGAGAAGATCAAAAAGGAAGAAACTATAATTGTTGCAACTGAAGACTGTGGACAAAAACTCATGGGCAAACTAAAAATTGTTAAGCCGGGTGACAAGATAACAATAGAAGGCATCGATATTGAGGTGGTTCCATCATATAACACAAATAAAAAATTCCATCCAAAGACAAACAAATGGGTGGGATACATATTCAAAGTCAGGGATATAAGAATATACATTGCTGGTGATACAGATTATATCCCTGAAATGAAAAATTTCAGAGCAGACATAGCTCTGCTTCCAGTCTCAGGAACCTACGTAATGACAGCTGACGAGGCAATAAAGGCTGCTCTAGATATCAAACCTAAGATTGCTATCCCCATGCACTACGGAGAGATCGTCGGCAGCGAAAGCGATGCTAAAAAGTTTGCAGAGGGACTTAAAGGAAAAATAGAGGTTAGAATACTAAAGAAAGAGTAAATAGTTTTCTTTCTACTACGTCTTTCTATTACACCATCTGAAACTTAAACTTGACATAAAAATAGGAAGAGAGCTGATGTGTAATGGCAAATCATAAAAACTAGGCATTAAAGACATTATTACTAAACTCCAACAAAACAACTACTTCAAAATCCTAAATTTCATCTTCACTTTTGCCTCTATAATTTCTCCAAACTCAATCTTAAGAACAAGAAAATATTTCGTAGAAGTATCTCTCATATTTACCAACGTATCAGATACTTCATATCCACCTAAGCCACTTCCTCCAGTTCAATTACTTCACACATTTTGAAACCCTATACTTCTTACCCCATGCTTCCTTAAACCTAGTGATCCATTACACAAAACCCTATTTTCAAAAGGCTTCCCAAATGGAAAGGACTCCTCTTTCTGACCTTAATACCGGGACCAATCTTTTCTATCCTAAATCTTTACATCTATATTACTCTAAGCTTGCTATCTTTGTCTCTAAAAATATAATCTTTAGCTCTCTCTCCTTTCATCATCAGACACCGTAAAACAGAAATTGTACAATTGTCTCCATCTCTAATAACAGATTTATTAATTAGGATGCATACACTCTTTGTCACTCGTAGATATCACACTATCGCCCTTCTTAAGGCAATTTCAGAAACCACACTAACGATAATTCCACTTAGATTTAATAGTAAGATAACCCTGTCCATATCGAATTTGTTGTGCAAAACTTATCCTTAATAATGATGTGCTCCGAAAGAATAGCAATCCTTATCTTATCTCCACTAAATAAAAACTTTTTAATTGAGTACCATAGATCACATTTGGATATAATTTATTAAATTGACAACTAGGAAAATATGTATTAGTAAAACACCTCGGTTATGCAATAGGCCCTATTTGGAGCCACCCAGACCTAGCTATGTTGGTTTGAGGGTGGCTTTTTATTTTTAAAGGGATTAAAAAATGAGCAGATTAAAAAAGCCAGCCCTAATTGTTATTGATGTGCAAAATTATTTTTTTCAAAAAGGATTTCATGCATATATAAGAAGCTCACAAAAAATCATTAAACCCATTAACCATCTTATTAAACTATTTTTGAATCACAATTTTGAAACAATCTTTACAAAACAGGTATTCCCCAAAAACAAATCCCATCCTATGAGGATATGGTGGAGAAGGCTCCCAAAAGGCAACGAATGTGATCTTTATGACAAACTACTCATTCCCAATAAATCAATAATTATTAACAAAGAGAGCTATTCCGCATTTTTCTCAACCAACCTAGATAACGTATTGAGTAAAAAGAAAATTAAAAGGCTATTCTTTTGCGGTGTTATGACACATCTCTGTGTTGAAACAAGTATAAGAGATGCCTTTATGAGAGGGTTTGAATGTTTCCTTATTGAAGATGCTACTACGTCCAAGGATAGCGCTCACCATAAAGCATCAGTCCTAAACTTAAGACATGGCTTCTGCAGAATACTAAACAGTGAAGAAGTATATGAATATTTATGAAACTATAATTATTGGTGGTGGACCAGCAGGGATAGGTGCCGCCCTTCAACTAAAACACAATGGAGTAAGTACATTATTGATAGAGAAAAACACAATCGGAGGAAGAATAAAGCTCGCCAGAAAGGTAGAAAATATTATCTATCACAGGCCAATAAGTGGTAATGAAATCTCTAAAATCTTAAAAGACATAATTAATAAAAAGAAAATAGCTATGAAAAATGAAGAGGTCCAAAGAATAGTTGGCAGAAATCAATTTTACAAGGTGATAACAAATACAAATATTTACTTAGCAAAATTTCTAGTCATCGCAACAGGATTGAAGCCGAAAATCCCTAACATCGACGGAATTAAAGACGAAAGTATAAGGAGGTACATATTTTTCGAATGGAGTCAGTTAAAAAAATCCATTCACTCTCCTGTTTTAATAATCGGGGCCGGAGAGGTAGGTGCTGATTCAGCATGTTCCCTTAAGGAAAAAGGATTTGATGTGCTCTTGTTTTCAAGAGCTCACCGTCCAAATATAAATCCCAACCTCAAAAATGAATTAAGAAAACTTTGCATAAAGATTATAAAAGATGTTGAATATAAAAGAATCTGGGCAAATAAAAATAGCATAAATCTAACTTATAAAAAAGGCTCGAGATTTTTTACTAGAGTTGGGAAATCTATCCTAATTACTATTGGTGGTACTCCTAATATACCAAAAATAGAAGAAGGAATAGATACGAGTAGAATATTTTTTTGTGGGGACGTAAAATCAACAAATTTCCATCAAGCCGCTATCGCATTTGGAGATGGTGTAAACACTGCTATGCACATAACTCATCTGTTAAAAGGAGGTAATAATGTTAAAAGTGATATCTAAACTGTCAATAAATAAGGTAGCATCAACTTATATAGCTTACATTAGAAACTCAAGAAAAAATCTAATCGAATTTGTAGATTCAACGCCCCCACCAAATTATGATAGAAAAAAAAAGTGGGTAATAATCATTTCATCTCAGATAGGATGTAGTCTTAAATGTAAATTCTGTGACGCACCAAAACACTTTTTAGGGAATCTAACACCTGAAGAATTGATTTCCCAGGTATTTTATATTGTAAACAATAACCATGCTGTTGATCCCAATAAAGTAGACAAATTCAAGATTCAATTTGCAAGAATGGGTGAGCCATCACTAAATATGGCAACACTTGAAGCTATGGTTAAATTTAAAAAATTCTATCCATCATATATTCCATGTATAGCAACCACTGCTCCTCTTGGCTCTGAGAAGTTCTTCGCACATCTACTAAATATAAAAGATATATTTCATGATTTTCAGCTACAGTTTTCCATAAATTCCACTGACCCAACAATAAGAGATAAGATAATGCCTTTCAAAAAGCTTCCACTTAAATGGATTGCTAATTACTCGGAAAAATTTTATAGAAAGGGGAAAAGAAAGGTTGTATTGAATTTTGCTATAAGCGACAATACAGAATTGGACTACAAATTGATAAGAAACACCTTTAATCCAGACACAACCATAATTAAACTTACACCTATTAATCCAACAACCAGTGCTTTAAGAAATGGATTTCGAATAGACAACGATTACGACAAAATACACACCTACTTACGAAAACACTCCATATCTTTACAAAGACATGGATTTCAAAGCATCATTTCAATAGGTGATATGAGAGAGAATACAATACTTTCCAATTGTGGACAGATAGCAAATGTTCTATTAAGCAATAGCCAATTGCAGATGTAGCTTTGGGGTATACATATCCCATAACAACTCTTCTGGGTCCTTTCACAACTTGAATCAGTGAGACAACATCTGACACCATTAATGTACACACAAAATGGAAATGGGAGGAGAATCTATATTACTACAGCAATCCGAATAAATAGTTAATAACGAACACTCATCTACCTCCTTACACATCTTTCTGCAATGGTGGTTATAACAAATATCACCCTTATGGTTTAAAATACACTCATTGCTGTTGTAACAATCACCTCTTATATTCTGGTTGTTACAACAAATATAGTTGAAACCAAGAATTCCACAGTCAATATTGATAAGGCACTCTACACACATATTTGTCTGAAAGATTGCATTTACACCTGTTTTGATAGCTACTACATTGTGAATTGTCGCACCACTCTCCCTTATAACATGAACCAACTCCAGGTGATGAATTGATAGAACAACATTTGAGTTCTGTATCATTGAATCCATTTTTACACTCAGTATCATTGTTGCAGGGATAACAGGTGTAATCTAGTATTCGGCATATTAGTTTCGATATATTGATCCAGCTTCTAGGCAATCATACGAAGAGTAGCAATTACCCGTATAACAATCACCTGCCAATATACCCCTTTTACAACATCTATTCCCTAAATTTTGTGATTTATTGTGTTGAAAGGTATGTCAAAAATCTATCTATATGTATAACCTTGGATTCTCAATTGAAATAAATACATTTCAATTATTTGGTCGCAGATGCATTATACACTCTATAATTTCCCTTTCTTATTCTTATATGAAACTGTCTAGATATACAAAATTGAATTTGTTAAATCTCTTCGAAATTGCTCGTTCAGTGGGAGAGCAAGATCTTACTCTTGACATGATGAAAGGTTGTTAGGTAAATAACGGATAATTAATTAAAAGCATTTTACAATAAAATATCTTTTAATAAATGAGATTTTGTGATAACAAAATATAACTATGAGTTATAGTAAAGTTCAAAAGCCTAGTGATTATTCAGAGCTACTTTATTCTGCGAAATTTATATCAAATGAAGAGATTAACACAGTGCTTCACTTAGCAGTGAATTTACCTAAACCAGTATTCATTGAAGGACCAGTTGGTTCTGGTAAAACCTTTCTTGCAAAGGCATTTGCAGAGGCTACAAAAAGGAAACTCATTAGGCTTCAATGCTATGAAGGTTTGGATGAATCAAAGACTATCTATGAGTGGGAATACTCTAAACAACTTCTCTTTACACAGATGCTAAAGGATAAAATAGACAAACTTACTTTTAAAGCAAAGAATATTGAAGAGGCCATCTCAATACTTTCTAAGGAAAAGGGCTTTTTTTCCGAAGACTTTCTTGTTACAAGGCCTGTGCTTGAAGCGATAAAAGGTGGAGAAAAGACCGTTTTGTTAATAGATGAAATAGATAAAGCTGACGCCGAATTTGAGGCATTCTTACTGGAAGTTTTGAGTGAATTTTCCATAAGCATACCTGAGATTGGGACGATAAGAGCAGTATCAAAACCCATCATATTCTTGACAAGTAACAATTCAAGAGAAATATCTGATGCGCTTAAGAGGAGATGTCTTTATTTGTATATGGATATTCCAGATAGAGAAATGACGAGGAAGATTATTTTGGCACATATCCCTAATATAAAAGAGAGGTTAATCCTACAAGTGTTGGATTCAGTTGATAATATAAGAAAACTTAGACTTAATAGACAACCCTCCGTAGGAGAAATAATTGACTGGGTAAAATCTCTTATTATATTATCAGCTGATGACATATCTAAAGATCTGTTCATCAAAACTATGACAACTCTTATAAAAGAACAAAATGATATTCTTTTGGTAAAAAAATCCATAGATTCCATTATTAAAGGTATATAATGTCAGTGAGATGCCTTGTCTGTGATAAGGAATTTGTTCCACACCTAAGCTTTCAAACGCAGAATGAAAATGAAAATATATTGTACTTTTGTTCCCAGCTCTGCCTTTTACAATACAAAACAAGTAAAAAGGTAAAATGTTCGGTATGTGGAAAGGAATTTTTCCTTTCAAAGGTATTTCAGAGGGAAGATGTAGGCTTCAATACATATTTTTATTGTTCCCTTATATGCAGAGACAGATATAGTGGTTCAATAGATTTAAAGAAAAGAACAAGAAGAATAGCTATAATGAATCAGAAAGGAGGGACTGGAAAGACTACAACTGCTGTAAATTTGGCCGCTGGCATTGCTGAAAGGGGAATAAAGACACTCCTTGTAGATATGGATCCTCAGGGCTCTGTGGGGGTCTCCTTGGGCATAAGATGTGAAAAAACTATATCCGAATTCTTAACAAATAGAGTCATGTTTAATGATTGCATAATACCTATTAGAAAAGATTTGGAGGTAATTACATCAAATGATAAACTATCAACGATAGAGTTCGAACTAATACGAGAGGATCCTAATGCATTTAGATTAAGGGAACGATTCTCAAGTGTCTGTGAGTATAAATACATAGTGGTTGATTGTCCCCCATCGATGTCGTATCTAAGCAGAGCTGTCTTAAATTTTTGCGATGAATTGATAATACCTGTCTCATGTGATTATTTATCATTTATGGGGACTCAAAACATAATCAAATCTATAAATTATATAAATGAATATTTTAAGAGAGATATAGTAATAACTGGAATCTTACCAACGTTTTTTGATATTAGAAATAGGATATCTCACCTTATTCTCCAGGATCTGCAAAGAAACTTTCAAGAGAAATGCTTACCCCCGATAAGGATAAACACTAGACTTAGGGAGGCTCCAATCCATCGCATGAGTATTTTTGAATACGCACCAAATTCACACGGTGCTGAGG
>JAOAFA010000042.1 GCA_026416535.1 Deltaproteobacteria bacterium | reverse complement strand
TTATATCGGATGTGAATACTGGCCAGCAGATTTGCCACAGGGCGGGGGACTTAATGCACAGCAGGCACAATATGCAATTGTTGTAAGTAATCCGAACAATCAACCTGCCACGGCAGCATTATATAAGTATTCTGGTTTGATTGAGCAAAAAGTTGTTCCTGCTAAAGGTCTGGCTACATTTTTGCCTGATGCCAGCAATAGTATAGAAGGATATGGGAGGTCTTATTCTGGCAAAAATTCATACAGACTTACAAGTACTCTGCCTGTCGCAGTTTATCAGTTTAACCCGTACAACAACGCAATGGTTTATTCAAATGATGCATCAATTTTAATACCTACTGCTGCTATGGGGATTGAGTATTTTGTTCTTGCGAGAGACAGGTCCTTTGGATGGTATGGAGATGTAAATGAGTCTCTCAGTTCTTTTGCTGTGATAATAGCTACTCAACCCGGAACAACAAATGTAACAATTAGGGTTTCTGCGAGGGTGTGCGGAGGTGGCGCAGTCCCTGATATGGCAGCCGGTTCAACCAGGCAGTTTACAATGAGTCAGTGGGATGTTCTGGACTTTGAGGCATGTGATTATGGTGGTGATATGACGGGCACTTACATTTTAGCAGATAAGACAATAGCAGTATACGGGGGTACTGGTTGCTCACAGGTGCCGACAGGAATTATGGCCTGTGATCATTTGGAGATGCAGATGTTTCCTATTACAACATGGGGTAGCAACTTTATTGCGACAAAATATAGGCCGAGAGGTTCAGAACCTGATTATTGGCGATTTTTAGCAGCATTTGACAATACGGTGATAACTACAAATCCTGTTCAGCCCGGAACTCCCAAGACGCTAAACAGGGGACAGTTTTACGATTTCAGTTCCAAGCAGGATTTTGAAGTTTACTCAACCCGACCTATATTACTTGGACAATATATGGCGGGTCAGGATGCCGGTGCAGGAACGGGTGATCCTTCAATGTCGATAACTCCTCCGGTTGAACAATACAGGACAGAGTATATCTTTTTGGTGCCGACAAATTATAATGGAGGGAATTTTGTTAATATAACGGCGCCCTCAGGGGCACAAGTATTTCTCGATGGTTCGCCAGTTAGCGGATTTACAAATGTGGGGTCGGGTAAATATGTTGTAGCAAAAATATCTGTAGGCGCAGGTGTTCACACTGTTACCGCAGATAAACCGGTAGGGATTACAGTTCACGGTTATGACAATTATGTCAGTTATGCCTATCCAGGAGGGCTTAATCTAGTTCCAATAAACAAATGAAGAAGCTTTTTTAGTTTTGGCTCTATGTTGTTTTTAAGTTGTTCATATCCTTAATTTTTGAATAAATTATTTTTTTTACCCCATTATGTTTTCGATTTGCATAACTTAAGAAAAAGGGAAAAAATTGCCTAAGTGATTTTATTATTAATTTTATGCTTTTTTGCAGAGCATACTTATGTTATAATTTTTTATTGTTAGGAGGGCTTAAATGAAAAGAGTATTTAGCCTATTTTTAAGTATAATCTTTTTTGCAATTTTCTCCTGCTCCGAGAATACTGAGGGGAATCTGGACAGAATGGATGGAGGTGCTGGAACGAGATGCTCTTCTGATTCTGAATGTAAAGGTGATGAATACTGTGATAAGACAATCAGTAAGTGTGTGAAGAAGGGGAGTGTAAAGGATGGCAATTCACAAAAGATTTGTAATCCTGGTGACAAGGGTTGTTACAACCAGTATTTATCCGTATGCAATGAAGACGGTACGGAGTGGGTGATTACGTTGTGTCCGAGTGGGGAGTATTGTGAGAAGGGGGAATGCACTAGTGCGAAATGCATACCTGGGGAGAGGCAGTGTACATCTGAGGGGAAGTTGCAGATATGCAATGCGAATACGAAGAAGTTTGAGACATTTAACTGTCCGCAAAATACTTATTGTTTGAACAATGTATGTATAAATGTGATATGTACAAAGGGGGAGACGAGGTGCAGCGGGGATGGGAGGTTACAGACATGTAATGAGAAGGGGACAGGGTTTATAACAACAGAATGTCCTGCGAATCAGGTATGTGATTTGAGCAGTTGTAAGGATATAATATGCAAGCCGAAGGCGACAGAGTGCAGTGAGGATGGGATGTTTTTGAGGACTTGTAACAATGCCGGGACGGGGTGGGAGAGTCGTGGTTGTGGTGCCGGGTATGTATGTGATAGAGCTGGGACGGACGGGAAGGGGGATGCAGTATATGCATGTTTGAAGCAGCAGTGTATACCTACGACTGAGAGATGTTCACCTGATCGAAAGAGAATAGAGGTATGTGATGAGAGGGGAGCTAACTATAAGCTTAAAGAGGATTGTGATGCTAGGAATGCAGTATGTATAAACAATCATTGTTATCCTAGGATATGTGAGGCTGGGTACCAGGAATGTGATATTAATAATCAGAACACCTTAAAGATATGTAATGAATTGGGTACTGAGTGGGAATATAAGGGATGTGGAGCTGGTATGGTGTGTGTAGTGAATAGGTGTGTAGAGAAGGTATGTTCAGTTGGGTATAAAAAGTGTGAGGGGAATAAGGTGATGAAGTGCAATGATACAGGGACAGGATTTGTAGAGGTGGAGGAGTGTACAGATCCTAATAATCTTGGGAATCAGTGTATAAATGGAAGATGTATGACTTTATGTGAGAGGGCAGAGGCAGAGAAGTCTTACATCGGATGTGAGTACTGGCCAACAGTTACCATGAATTCACAGCTTGGGACAGGTTTTAGTTTTGCAGTAGCTATTTCAAATACTCAAAAAACACCCGCTAATATTACAATCAGAAGGGGCAGTAATGTAGTAGCCACAGCCCAAGTAAATCCGAACGAAGTAAAAGTAGTGACTCTACCATGGATAGATCAACTTAAAATGACTTATAGAAGTGAGGCATCTATAAAACTTGCCAATGGGGCCTATAACTTGGTTAGCAATATCCCTGTCACAGTTTACCAATTCAATCCGCTCGAATTTCAAGCAGGCTCTAATTATACGTATACAAATGATGCGTCTATTCTTCTTCCAACAACTGTTTTGGGATATAGATACTATGTTTTATCATACAAAAACCTTTCAGTTAGATCAGGTACGACAGTAATAGGTTCCCCATCAGGATTTGCTGTCGTAGGGACTAGAGATGGAACCAATGTAAGCATTAATTTTTCATTTAATACACTTGCTGGTTCTGGTGTACCTGCATATTCGAGGGGACAGACAGGCAGTTTCACTCTAAATAGGGGCGAGGTACTTATAATTGCAGCTGCTATGCCTACGACATGTTCAAACTGGCAGGGAGATGGAAGTGGCTATAGTTATTGCGATTTAGGACAAGATTATGATGCGACGGGGACTTTCATTCAGAGTGATAAACCCATATCCGTTTTTGGGATTCATAACTGTGCCTTCATACCATTTAACAGGTGGGCATGCGATCATTTAGAGGAGAATTTATTTCCGGTTGAGACTTGGGGGATGAATTATGTAATGACTCATACGATATCAAAGCAGAACCCAGCTGAACCAAATCTGTATAGAATTATCTCTGCATTTGATAACAATACCATCTCATTTATCCCTTCAAATGTGCATCCCACAAGAACTATCAATAAAGGACAGTGGTTTGAATTTTATACTACAGCTGATTTTGAAGTAAAGGGTACCTCTGCATTTTTAATTGCTCAGTATCTCGTTGGAGAAGATTACAACGGGCCAAATTCACATACATCTGACATGGGCGATCCAGCCTTTTCGCTCGGTATTCCAATTGAGCAGTATAGAAATTATTATAATTTCCTTACACCTGCTACTTATACGGAATCTTATGTAAATATTACTGCACCTACTGGTCAGCAGGTTATTTTAGACGGAGTAGCTGTAGGGGGATTTTCCCCCATTGGGAGTGGTAAGTATTCAGTAGCGATAGTTAAATTAAATCCCGGTCAGCACAGCATAAGCTCAAATGTCCCAGTAGGCATAATGGTATATGGTTATGCGAGGTATACTTCTTATGCTTATCCAGGGGGTTTAAATCTGATCCCAATTAATAAGTAAATAAGGGATAATTGAAAATAACTTTTCATTCAACTTGACGAAAGCTGGAGTTATATTTATAGTTTTTTCGCATTTTATCTAACAAGGAGATCACTATGATTACTTACAAGAAAGCTGGAGTAGATATAGAGGTAGGAGACAAATTTATTGATATAATAAGCAAATATGTAAAAAAGACTTATACGAAGGATGTGATTGGAGGATTAGGTGGATTTGCTGCACTCTTTAAAGCGGAATTTAAAAAAATGAAAGAACCCCTGCTTGTGTCGTCTACGGATGGTGTAGGAACTAAATTGAAATTTGCCTTTTTGACGGGTAAACATGATACTATCGGTATCGACCTTGTAGCTATGTGTGTAAACGACCTTATCGTTGTGGGCGCAAAACCGCTATTCATGCTTGACTATTTCGCTACAGCAAAACTTGAATTAGAGGTGGGGAGCCAGATAATTAAAGGTATTGTTAGAGGTTGTAGAATGGCTGGTTGTTCACTAATAGGAGGTGAAACAGCAGAGATGCCATCATTTTATAATAATGGAGAATATGACCTTGCTGGTTTTGTTGTTGGAGTTGTGGATAGAAGTAGGTTAATTGATGGTAGACGAGTAAAAATTGGAGATGTGTTAATAGGAATAGAATCAAGTGGGATTCATAGTAATGGATATTCCTTAGTTAGGAAGATTTTTTTTGATTTAAAAAAACTGAATGTAAAAAGTAGGGTCAAGGGTTTTAAAGAGCCTTTTGTTAATGAACTTTTAACTCCTACGAAGATATATGTAAAACCAATACTATCTGCTATTGATAAATTTGATATCAAAGCCATGGCACATATTACAGGTTCTGGTCTCCCCGGAAATATACCAAGGGTCCTTCCACATGGAACATCTGCTATAATCAGGAAAGGCTCGTTTCCTATCTTACCAATATTTAAATGGATTCAAGAGAGTGGTGAGGTCCCAGAAGAAGACATGTTTAACACATTTAATATGGGCATAGGGTTTGTATTAGTGGTATCTAAAAGAGAGGCTGATGCTATTATACAGTTTTTGCTTACTAAATATAAATTAAGATCTTACCTCATTGGAGAGATAGTTAACTCTAAAGGTAAACCGAATGTCGAAATTATATAGGTAATGTCGATTCAGCGATTTGATACACTTATTTGTGGCGATGACCTAAGCGGTCTAATTGCAGCTAATCTACTTTCTTATTTTAACTATAAAGTTGTAGTGTTGAGAGATTCATTTCCTGCAGACCGCTATCAGTTTAATGGTTATACTCTCCCTGTTTCTCCAGTCTTGGTTCCACCTCTAAGATTTGGAGACCTATTATCACAAATCCGCCATTATCTTTCAATCTCACAGAGTGAACTTGAGGAGGAATCTGAGTTTGTAGAAAAGTTTCAATATATCACAAGTAAATTAAGAGTAGACATTTATGTAGAGAAAAACGATACGATAGAAGAGTTCTATTATGAACTTGGTGTGAAAAGAGAGATATCAAAAAAATTTATAACAGCTGTGAACCTGCTAATGGAAGAATTAATCGAGATTTATAATAAACACATCCCTTATCCCCCTTATTCATTTTGGGATAAAAGGAAGGTGAAGGAGAGTCTTTTTGCAAGATTCAACTCTAAGGAATCACCGCTATGTATTTTTAATGACAAAAAAATTCCCAGTATTTTTAAGGCGTTGCTGAGCTTTGTGGTAAATGCTGATACAAATAACATAGTTCCATCACAAGAGGCAATATTAGGCTTCCTATTTTTAGACAAATGGTTGATTTTACCATCACTAGAAAGGTTAAAATCAATATTCGTAAAAAGACTGGAGGAGAGAGGTAACTTAGTGCTCTATGCGAGTGATGGGAATTATCAGATTGAAAAACGAGGTTTTAATTATTATCTCAGAGACGAGAAAAAACAGAATAGCTTTAGGATCGATTCAGTCATTCTGTCCTCGGATTCAAATTTTTTATCTAAGGTCATATCTCCTAAAAGATTTAAAAGCCTTAATTTGGAAAATAAAATATATTATCTCAGACATACGACCAATTTTGTCGTTAATTCTTCCTGTATACCAGAGATAGCTTCTAAATGTATAGTTTTAAATAAGGGGACGTCTGATACTGTCGAACTGTCAAACCTATTTCAGGTCTCAATATCTAAGGCGATGAAAGGTAGGGCTATTGTCAAGGAAAATAAAGTTATATCCATTACCACATTTGTAAAACCGTCAATTTATAATTTGAAAAATTCAGAATTATTAAATAAAAATGCCCTTGATGCATTGCTAAGTATATTTCCGTTTGCAGATGAGTATATAATAAATTCCTCATCCGTGTTTGATGCTGAGATGTTCTTTGATGTTAATATGAACGAGGTTAACAAGAAGACTACCTATAGATTCCCACATTACCTATTTGCTGAGTCAACATTGAAGGATGGTATTCTTCTTTACGATATGAGAACGGGTATTAAAAATTTTGTTAATGCTTTCTCCGTTTTTTCACCAATAGGAATATTTGGCGATTTTATGTCCGCTGTAAGGGCGGCTGAAATTATTTCAAAAAATATAATAGGCAGGTAAACTTGAAAAGGATATTGAAAGTTAAAAATGGAAGGCATTTTCCACTTGGTGCAACGCTCTATGAAAATGGTGTAAATTTTGCAATATATTCAAAAAATGCTGAAGCAATAGAACTACTATTATTTGATAGCCCTGATGATTCGGTCCCTTTATACACCTTCTTGTTAAAGAATAGGACTATGAACGTATGGCATATATTTATCGAGGGGGTAACTGAAAATCAGCTTTATGCTTATAGGGTATATGGTAAATATGATCCAGAAAATGGATATAGATTTAATCCGAATAAAATTCTTATAGACCCTTATGCCAAGGCTATAACTGGTGACTATGAATTAGAAGGCAATCATTTTGGATATGATATCAGATCAAAAGACAAGGACCTTTCATTCTCAAACGAAGATAATATTGCCTATGCACCCAAGTGCATTGTTATTAATGACGCCTTTGACTGGGAGGGTGATAGGCAGCTCTATTTGCCGTCTAATGAAATTATTATTTATGAAACTCATGTAAAGGGACTGACATTTCATCCAAGCTCACAGGTAAAATATCCGGGGACATATTTGGGTATAGTAGAGAAGATCGATTACTTTAAGAAACTTGGAATTAACTGTATACAATTACTACCAGTCCATCATAGTCATCAAGATATCCATCTAAGACATAAGGGATTAGCTAATTATTGGGGTTATAACACTTTGTGCTATTTTGCACCTGATGTGAGATTTTCAACAAACTCATATCTTGGATGTCAAGTAAAGGAATTTAAACATATGGTCAAGGAGCTTCATAAGGCTGGTATAGAGGTAATTCTTGATGTGGTGTACAACCATACTTGTGAAGGCAACGAATTGGGACCTACATTGTGTTTTAGAGGTATAGACAACCTTACCTATTACAAGCTAAAACCAAACAAGCGATATTACGAAGATTATAGTGGATGTGGTAATTGCCTGAACTTTGATGAACCTCAGGTAATAAAACTCGTGATGGATTCTCTAAGGTATTGGGTTGAAGAGATGCATGTTGATGGTTTCAGATTTGATCTTGCATCTGTTCTTGGTAAGAGCAATGGAAAATTTTCTCAGGTTAGTGCATTCTTTGTAGCAGTTCATCAGGACCCGGTGCTTTCAAGGGTGAAGCTCATTGCTGAACCATGGGACATTTCACAGGAGGATTCCTATCAGTTAGGTAATTTCCCACCTAATTGGGCAGAACTTAACGGGAAGTTTAGAGATGCAGTAAGAAAGTTTATTAAATCTGATGGAGGCATGCTTGCAGAAATGGGATATAGATTGACGGGTAGTTCAGACCTATATGGATCCAGCGGGAGGACACCCTCTCACAGTATCAATTTTGTTACATCTCACGATGGGTTCACATTAAATGACCTTGTTAGTTATTCGAGAAAACATAATGAAATGAACCTTGAAAACAATAAGGATGGTTCAGATGAAAACTTCTCTTATAATTGGGGTATTGAAGGAGAGACAGATGACCCAGAGATATTAGCAATTAGAGAAAGGTTGACAAGAAATTTTATGGCGGTACTTATGTTATCGCAGGGTGTGCCAATGATGCTAGGCGGAGATGAATTTAGAAGAACCCAAAGAGGAAATAACAACGCCTACTGTATGGATAATGAAATATCATACTACAATTGGGATTTTCTTAAGAAGAATTGGGAATTTTTTGAATTTGTTAGAAGATGTATAAAGATCAGAAATAACAACCCTCATTTTAAAAGACCTTATTTTTTTGATGAGATAAGAAGAGTCGACGCAGAGCATTTTACAGTGAAATGGTTCAATGAAAAGCTGAAAATGCCAAACTGGAATAAGTATGACGAATACTCAATTGCATTTTTGATTGAAGGTCGTGTGAAGGATTGCAACTCGGATTCATACCGAAATAAAGATTTTTACATTATTCTTAATTCATATTGGGAACCCAAATTATTTAAAATACCAAAGATTAAAAATAGCAAATGGTTTAGGCTTATTGATACAAGTCTTAGGTTCCCTGAGTGTGCAGCAGAAAACGAAACGGATTATCCAGTTGATGTATCAAATGGATATTATGTAAATTCAAGAACAGTTGTTTGCCTTATGAGATATAGTGCTAAGTAAAGGAGGTTCGTTTTTATGCGCATAACCGTTGTTGGAACAGGGTATGTAGGATTAGTTACAGGTGCGTGTTTTGCAGAAATGGGTAATACAGTATGGTGCATCGATAAAGATAGAAAGAGACTTTCAATGTTGAAAAAGGGCATTATACCATTTTACGAACCTCTATTAGATGATATAGTCAGATCTTCTTATAGAGGTAAAAGGCTATTTTTTACTGATGACTATATGTTACCTATAAGTAAATCTGAAGTTATTTTTATTTGTGTAGGAACTCCGCCACAAGAGGATGGTTCAGCAGATATTAATTATGTGCTTGAATCTGCATATCAAATGAAAAGATATTTGAGAGATGGAACCATAGTCGCTGTAAAAAGTACTGTCCCTGTCGGCACATGCGATGAAGTAGAGAAAATTCTTAATGAGAAAAATGGAAAGAATATAATTGTCGTATCTAACCCGGAATTTCTAAAAGAGGGGGATGCCGTGAGAGATTTTATGTATCCAGACAGAGTAATAGTGGGAACAGACAATGATAGGGCAAAAAAAATATTTTATGAATTATACTCTCCTTATACGAAGCGCGGTCAACTGATTATTTTTATGAGTAGGCGGTCATCAGAATTGACAAAGTATGCCGCAAATACTTACTTAGCTATGAGGGTATCTTTTATTAATGAGATATCAATGTTGTGTGAAAAGGTAGGGGCCGATGTTGAAGAGGTGAGGAAAGGCATCGGATCTGACAGAAGGATTGGAACCCAGTTTATGTATCCTGGCATAGGTTACGGCGGGAGCTGCTTTCCTAAAGATGTTAAGGCACTTATTAGTCTAGGCAAAAAGTATAACATGAATGTAAGTTTTGCAGAGGCGTGTGATAAGGTAAATTTGCTTCAAAGAAGAAACTTTTTAAACAAGATTATGGATAGATTTAAAAACAACTTATCAGATTTGGTATTTGCTGTCTTAGGTGTGTCATTTAAGCCAAATACAGATGATATTAGAGAGGCACCTTCTTTATATGTAATTGAAAAAATAATTGAAAGTGGTGGCAAGATTAGGGTATATGATCCTATAGCATTGGATAATTTCAAAAAAAATTCCACCGTGTATATTAAAAATAGAAAAAAAATTTATATTGCTAAAGATGTTTATGATGCAGCAAAAGGTTCTGATGCACTTCTACTTATTACCGAGTGGAATGAATTTAGAAGACCTGATTACGATAAACTTAAAAAAATAATGCGAAGGGCTATAATTTTTGATGGTAGGAACATATATTCAAAGGATGTTTTATTGGAGAAGGGCTTTGAATATTTTGGTACAGGAACATAAAAGGAGATGATATGAGAATACTTGTAACAGGCGGTGCTGGTTTCATAGGTTCACATTTATGTGATAGACTAGTAAAAGAAGGTCACTATGTAATATGCCTTGATAATCTATATTCTGGATCAAAAGACAATATTATCCATCTTCAAAAATACTCAAATTTCGAATTTATTCGCCATGATATAACACAACCGATTCTTCTTGAAGTAGATATGATTTTTAATCTTGCCTGTCCCGCTTCTCCTATTCATTATCAAAATAATCCTGTGAAGACAATTAAGACAAATGTGATAGGAATGCTTAATATGCTTGGTCTTGCAAAGCGGGTAAAGGCAAGAATATTGCAGGCATCTACAAGTGAAGTCTATGGGGATCCACTCGTGCATCCACAAAGAGAGGACTATTGGGGAAATGTAAACCCAATTGGATTGAGGGCATGTTATGACGAAGGTAAGAGGTGTGCAGAGGCGTTGTGTTTCTCATATCACAAACAGAATAATGTTGATATCCGTGTCGTAAGAATATTTAATACTTATGGCCCGAATATGCTCCCCAATGACGGTAGAGTAATCTCTAATTTTATTATTCAGGCTTTAAATAATAAACCTATAACAGTTTATGGCAAGGGTGAACAGACAAGATCATTTTGCTATATCGACGATCTGATCGAGGGTCTTATTAGATATATGTTTTTAGAAAACTCATCAAAAAATGTAGATCTCTCAGGTCCGATAAACTTAGGTAATCCAAACGAGTTTAAGATAATAGATCTGGCAAAACTCGTATTAAAGCTTACTAGATCAAACTCAAAAATAACCTATAAAAAGCTTCCACCTGATGATCCTTCGAGAAGATGTCCTGATATCTCATTAGCAAAAAGATTATTTGGATTTTCTCCTAAGACAGATCTACGGACAGGACTAGAGAAAACCATCGAGTATTTTAGGAAAATTTACAATAGATCAGCTAACTAGGCTTTTGTAGCAAAAGAGGGCACTGTTTTGTTTTCTTAGGCAATCTTGATAAATCCTAAAAACTGAACTCTTCTTGTGTTGATACTAGAGAAGACGAAATAGAAAAAGATAATACCACTGATAAAACCTGAGATTTACGAACTAAAGCAGATGGTTAATCCAGATTTAATTGAAACAGCACAATTTCTTTGACAAGTCTCGAAAATCCCCCTGCTCTATCCTCATACCTTCAAGAATACTTCCTCTTCGTAGACTATACTCCCCTTATACAACCCAAACACCTGATCTGTATTCTCCTCCTATGTTTTATCCTATCGCTACCACAACAAGTACACCGAACATTTCTTTTTAAAACTCCAATTTTCACCCAAAAAATCAAAAACACCTTTTCGTTTTACTATTCTGATTATATCCTCAGTCTGCATATCTATACCATCCCATACATAATTACTTAAAGAATAAATGAAGCAAAAATATCTTCTCGAATAACAAAAAATGAAATTAACAATATAACATAGATTTCTCCTTTCTCTAAGCACCTCCAATCAGAAATCTTCCATATTGTTTAAATTCCATTCAGTATTTTACATTCAAATTTTAGAATTTATTTCTTTACATCTCTTCAATTTTGAAATAATTAGAGCTATTATGGATGAAAAGAGGAGAGGAGAAAGAGTTCCTGTAGAACTCAAAGTAGGATATCGAACAATTGGTGCATTTATAACCGATTATATAATAAACATATCAAAAGGTGGCATTTTTATCAACACAACAAAACCACTACCTGTTGGAACTAAGATCAGAATTTTATTTTCTATACCTGATATCCCATTACCATTTGATTTATTAGGAATTGTCAGATGGATTAATCCCGTTGGTCACTCAAGCCACTCAGTGCCAGGTATGGGCATAGAATTTCTTGAGATGGAAGAAAATGTAAAAAAGCGAATTGAAAAATTTATCAACCAACAATTAAAAAAAGACAGATAATGCTCTCTTTTCTATTGGAGCTTTTTGATAAATTTAAAATCAATGGAATAAATCTCACAGTAGATGAAAAATTGGACATAATTAGGTCAATTCTGTGTATTAAGTTATGTACACCTAACGAATTTAAATACCTAATACTATCAAATGCAGCCCACAATTTAAACGAAAAAGAAAAACTAACTCAAATATTAAACAGTATATTTCAACCCGAAAACAATTTAATATTAGATCTCCAGGAAATGGCAGACAGAATCTCAAAAGACACATATGCTACAAGAGAAATAATTAAATCAATCAAAGCCAATGAAGACCTATTCAAATCATTGATAAACAATTTAACTCACACAAATAAACAGTACATTCAAAACACAGAATTCCTTGAAAAATTATACGATGCTCTAATATGGGAAGAAAAAGAAAGCGACTTTTTCGAGTACATAATTAAAAACAATATTTTCGATAAAGAACTCAATTCCTTAATATCTAGAGAGAATTATTCTTCTAATATTATCACTCCAAAAGCCAATATCAGAAATAGTAAAAGAGATATTACCTTTATGGAATTCAAAAATATCACCAATGAAGACTTAGATATATTAAGGCAAAAAATCAAATTGGTATCAACGAAATTAAGGAGAAAAATTAACTACCAACTTAAGAGAGGACACATTGGTAAATTAGATATTCATAAAACACTTAGAAAAAATTCCTCGCATGATAATATACCATTTAAAATAATTTTTAAGAAGAAGAGGATGAAAAAACGCGATATAGTATTACTGTGTGACATGTCACAATCGGTTAGGAATTCGGCACTCATAATGATATCATTTATTAATGAATTAAGTCTAATTTATAAGAAAGTAAGGAGTTTTGCTTTTGTAAGTGATGTTAATGAAATTACTCACATCGTATCAAACAAAGATATAAGTGAAATCATAAATTCAATTCTCACAGGCGGGATCAACAACATTTTTGGAAATTCTAATTATTCGCTAGCCTTTTACAAATTTTATAAACAATACAAAAGCATTTTAAATAAAGATTCAATAGTGATAATCATCGGAGATGGTAGAAACAATTACAACGAACCCAATTTGATTGACCTACACAACATAAGAAGAAAAGTAAGAAAAATCTACTGGTTTGTTCCAGAGGAAAAAGAAAAATGGGGGATAGGTGATTCGCAACTCCCAATCTATCTTCCTCTATCGGATGGGGCATTTACTACTACAAATCTTATTCAACTCAGTTCCGCAATACTTAGAATATCAATTTAGGTTGGTCTTATATTTGCGGAAGGGGGGACTTGAACCCCCATGGCTATAAGCCACTAACTCCTGAGGCTAGCGCGTCTACCAATTCCGCCACTTCCGCTTGGCAAAAATAATAATAGTTACAAGATATCAAATGTCAAGAGATGATTTACTTAGTAGCATAAACTATCACCACTGTGGATTCATCAATCCCCTAAATATGTAATTAATGTTTAATGATCTACTATAAGTATAATAAATATACTCATTCCCACTACCATCTGGAACAACAACAAGATTACTCAAGTTTTTAGATGCCACGTCTATACTATTACTTCTTTGAATCAAACCTATCTTCCAGTTGTCCCTATTAAAACAATTAGTCATATTCAGATTACATCTTGCAATATTAATATAATTACCGGAGACAACATACACTAAGTATATATTCCTGCCCCTAATAAATATATCTACATCAGCTAAATATGGATTGTCTATGTCCTGTATATATATAAAAGCCCAATTCGAAATATTATTACAACCTGGATTGGTCCCTGTACAAATACCAACCCTTAAACCACCCTTAACTGTGGCTGTTATATATTGATCATTATATGATGAATCTCTACCTACAGCATTTCCAAAATCATATATCTCGTTAGAACTTGATGTAGTTATAAGTGTCATTGATGACCAATCTGTGGTGCTTTCACAACCATCACTATAAAGACAATAGTATTTTTTAAAGTTATTATTAATCTTTTTTGTCACATAAAACGCCCCAGCATTATAACCAAGAGAAGGAACTGCAGATGTGCTACTATCTGTACTATGAATAAACACATCTCTTGTCCAATTTGTAATAACCAAACAGTTAGAAGATATATTACAGTAATGAAATCTCAGATAACCATTTGAATCATTGGCGGCTATGGCTATTCTATTATCAGAGATTGCTGCTGAAGGATATAAACCTGAGCTTGAGACATTTATATGAGACCACTCACCTGAGGCATCACATCCTGTAGAAAGAGCACAGATTGAGACCCATAGTTTACTACTTGAATCATGATAGGATATATATGCATGGGTAGATGAAACAACTACTTGTGGATATCTTTTCCCTGCTGGATCCGAATTATTTACCAATACCTCACTAATCCAATTGACAGACCTGGTGCAATCTGATGTGAGCGGACAGGATCTATAATACAAATTATCTCCTCTAATATATGAGATATACAACGTATTATTAGCAGAGAATGAACTATAAAAGATTTCTGAGGAGACATAACTTGTAGAGCCAATATTAGAAGCCTGTTCAAACCTCTTTAGGGTGAATATCGAGGCATCACTGCTCTTTTCAATTCCTCTTACACTAATTAGAGAGCTATAATAAAAGTCATTATCGTTTACAGAGACAGAACCCCTATTTATCATAGGATCGGAGATAAATATCTTGTTATCCCACACACCTCCAATTAAATCTTTATCATACATATTCTCATAGCCATCTACATACTCAATCCAATCCCAGCTATAATTGAAAGCTCCTATCGAAGGCGCAACCACTGCCTTTACTGGAGTTACAAGAGAAGGTAACAATAATCTTACATATTCCAATAAGGGAGCATCAATAGCTATTACAACATTTGAATCAAATGCCACAATAGATTGAGAGTTAGCAAGTTCTGTAACCTCACCAAGAAAAGAAAAAATCCATTCAGAGGGTGAATCACAGTTTGTAACATCCGGATTATTACACCTCATATAGTATGCATTAAAAACACCATCGGTTGCCGCTATATGAACATCATTATTTGAATACGAAATCCTTGGAGATAAGGGAATATTATTTGTGGTGTTATCTAAAGCATTTCCAATAACCCAATCGGTCTGAGTATCACACCCAGTAGATGTCAGACATTTTGCAAATTTCAAATAATGAGTTCCGCCTATAGAATTGCGCCAGCTTAAAAAGAGGTTCTTTCCAGAACTTATCAAATCTAAATCTCTATTGGAATCACTATTAAAAAGTGTATAGATTGTCCACTCTGCCCTAATATCGCACTGAGTATAAGAATCACAATAACCAATGTATAACGGTGTATTCCCACCGCTTGGGGGACCAAAATACGCAATCCATATCCTCGAATCAGTAGTAGCTAAAGATATACTTGCGTCATTCGTTGCACTGCCAGGAATATCAGTAATATCCACCTTAACCCAGTTTGCTGCGTTTGTACAATCAGTTGATAGAGCACAACTACTAATCCTTGGAGTATTACCTACAAAATAGGCATAATATAATTTTTTACCATCTGTAATCAGTGGATAACTACTTGTTCTAATACTACTTGTAGATGAATCAATAGTGGAGAGAGTCCAGTTTGATTGATTCATACAATCCGAATTAGCATTGCATCTTAAAATATCCACACGATTATTAGAATATACTAATGGCACATAATAATAAAATCCATCTGAAATTAACTTATTATAGTCTGTTATTGCCCACACCCCACTTATTGGATATGATAACTTTTTCCAATTAGAATCTATTCTGCAGTCCTTTCTATTAATCTCACATTTATATAATTCAACTGTAGGATTATTTGTATTGATCTCTCTTCCACGACCAGTTAGAAACAAATCACCATTTATATATGATACAATTGGAAATGAAATCTCTGTTGATTTATATATAGGAGGATGTACATTAGCCCTTGCCATACCTATAAGGACATTATTTTTAGTTATATAAGAACTTGAATTACCCGCATAATCAACGGCCTTAACCCTAAAACTATAAAGTCTCCCATTGACAAGTCCAGAAATATTGTAAGTTGTAGTATCAGAGCCTACATTAGTTGCTGTCCATGTACTCCCACCATCACCGCTGTACTCAACAACATAATTTTTGACACCAGTCTCCCCATCATAAGAGGCTGTCCAGTTAACAACAGCTGAACGGCTTTTAGAAACAACATCAATATTTGCTGGTGGAGTTGGGTTTAATGTATCCAAATAAACTAAGCTGGATATTGAAAAATTACTATTATTGCCAGCCTTATCGGAGACACAGGCACTAATATATTTCAATCCATTACCCGATGGTATTGTCAAGTTATCAAAATTCTTTGTGCAAGGAGAGAAAGAACACCCTGAAAAATCTCTATTATATGTTGCAGAACTACAATTTAATAATTCTACATTACCAAAAGCAACTTTTAGATCAGATCCAACAAATATATTGTCCTCTGCAGTTAGTTTAACACACACATTTGTAGAGTTAGTATATTGAATTGGATTTATGCAACTGCTATCTAGTACTACGATTGATAAAGGCGTCGGTGGTCTGTTATCCAGTATTATCGAATCATTTCTTATAACACTCTCTCTACCAGAACCATCTCTCAATTTTGCATATACAGTCTTTGTCCCATTTACTGAACTAAGAGTATACGCTGCTGGATTTACATAACTTAACCATGTCGCCCCAGCAAAGGCAGAATCTTCCGATATCATCATCTGTCTGATTTGCCCAGGAAATACATCGCTTGCTGTAAAATGTATCTGCACACCTGTACTAGTGGTTGTTTCAGGATTCCCACTGTTTATCACTATAGAGCTAAGTACTGGATTGTCAAAATCCACCTTTATATCATCCATACCCGTACCACTCACATTCCCCGCAACATCTCTAACTCTTACATAAACGCTCCTTACCTCACTAATATTACTTCCGCTACCGTTGATATCCCATGTCTTAGTTGGCGAGTAAGTCTCCCAGGTCCCATCATTAAATAAACCATTGCGGCTTATATACATATCCTTAACCCCGGATAATGCGTCCCCTGCGGATATAGTGAGTGTCACCATCTCACCGCTAGTATATTCATCCCCGTTATTTATCAAGACTGTGGGTGTCCCAGGGGCCGAACTATCAACTACTATTGACCTTGTTATAACTGATGACTCATTTAACGCATTATCTCGGAATTTCATATACACAAACCTTGTCCCATCCCCAGAAATGAGGGACCAAGAATATGAGGTAGCTAAATTTATCCAATTCGTTGTATTACACCCGCTGACGCCAAAGTCGAAACAATTGCTTATCATCATCTGCACAGGGCCACCCAGATTATCACTCGCTGTAATGTTTGTTAATGTGACAGTAGAACTGGTTGAATACTCAGCACCATTGTTAATATTAAAACTCCCTGTTGGTGCTGTAGTATCCAATGTTATGTTTACACTAGCACACGAACTCGTATTTTCATTCCCTGCCCCATCTCTAAATTTTACATATATCGTCTTACTTCCATCTCCACTCGATAGTGTCCACACCTTACTTGTTGCATAATTTTCCCACTGTGCCCCACTAAATGTGCTACTCTCGGATATCATCATCCTGTCCACAAAACTATTTGCATCTGTTGCTGAAATATTCAATCCTATAGTCCTTGTATTTGTAGGGTTGCTGACTCCTCCACCAAGAGAGATAATACAACCAGTAGGAGCAGTATTGTCATACACTATAGAATCAGTAATCGCAGCCGACTCACGCCCGGCCTTGTCCACAAATTTCACACAGACACTTCTCCCTCCGTTACCGCCCGCCGCTAAATTCCAGCTGCTTATACTTGTACTATAAGGCTGTGTTGCCGCGGGTGAACCACTGCAGTCGCTGTTGTTATATATTTTCACATCCGACAATCCACTCCCGCTGTCATAGGCACTCATCTGCAGATTAACTGTCAGGCTCGTTGTATATACTGCATCATTGTTTATTGTCAGATAGTACGCGATGGGATTTCCACTGTCATAAAATATATCGTCATAAGCTGTCGTGCTTTCATTCCCTGCATAATCCCTCACTTTTGCAAACACATATTTCTGTCCCTCTCCTGATGTCAGATTCCAATTGTTATAGGTTGAAGGCACAGGGCTTATCCACGCTGTAGTATTACACCCCCCTGAACCAAAATCGGCACAGTTGCTCAGCTTAATAAACATGTTTGCCGCCGAATCCCGATTATCGGTTACACTAATTGATGTAAGATTAACCGTTCCGCTCGTCGTATATGTGGCTCCTCCACTTATGGAAAAACTCAGCCCATAGGGACTACTCTGGTCAAGGTCAATTGTATCACTTACCCTTGATGTATAGTTTCCTGCATCGTCCTTAAAACATGCATAAACAGTCTTTGTCCCAGTTCCTCCATTTAATTGATACCCACTAATCGTTGCTGTGGGCGGACTACCTGTAAATGTCACAGTAAAATATGTCGCTGTGGCGCAATCCATTACACTATCATTACTCACTGCCACCATCGTTGCGCCTGTCGCACTCAGTGTCAGAACCGAATCTGTCTTGTAAGTTACATTTACATCAGTTATATCATTGCCCGTCACAGGATCCTTACGATAACCTGTTATCTGGATCGTAGGATTAGTAGGCGGTGTTGTATCAAGTGTGATTGTGTCATTTACTCCTGTCAGAACATTCCCCGCCATATCCCTAAACTCTCCCCTCACAGTCTTTACCCCATCCCCAACCGGCAATGTGCAATTATAACTGCTGTTATACCCCACCCACGCCGAATAATTCACCCCATCGCACGCTATCCTCATCTCCGTCGCCCCACTCACATTTATCCCAATAACCACATTCACACTGTTCGTATATATCGCATTCCCGTTTATCACAAAACTACCTAGCACGGGCACACTCGTGTCCAATATTATCGTGTCAAATACACTCACACTCTCATTCATCGCATTGTCCCTATACTTCACATACACACTCCTCACCCCATCACTGCCACTTGCTAATACCCAACTCTTCGTAGTCCCATAACTCTCCCATACCCCACCACTAAAATCACTCGAGTTGCTTATCATCATCTGATTCGCCCCGCTCGCATTGAGCGTTAACGTCACATTCACACTGTTCGTATACTCGGCATTCCCGTTTATCACCACCGACACATTGGACGGTGCAGTCCTGTCAAGTATTATATCGTCATTGTCCGCTCCCCCGCTCATATTCCCCGCCAGATCCCTCACCCTTACATATACTGTCTTTGTCCCATCCCCACCACTTAACGTATACTGAATGTTATCCGCATACACCTGCCAATTAGCCCCTGCAAACCCCGCATCCTCACTCAGCATAACCATCAGATTCGCCTTCGCTGTGTAATTGTCACTCACATTCAGACTGACTGTCACTACATTGTTGTTTGTATATGCAGCATTAGCATTTATACAGACCGTCTTCCCGCAACCGGCTACAGTAGATAATACCGGTGGAGTCTTATCCAGCACTATATTATCACTCCCCTCCGCACTCACATTGCCTGCTGCATCCCTTACCATCACCTTAACCGTCTTGTTGCCATCGGTAGAAGTAAGTGTGCAATTATACATGCTGTTATATTGCCCCCAGCTCCCGTAATTCACACCATCACAAGCCACTCTCATCT
>JAOAFA010000037.1 GCA_026416535.1 Deltaproteobacteria bacterium | reverse complement strand
CTATGAGGGTCAACAACAACTATTTCAAGATCTGGTACATAAAATGGGAGGTCATTATTACCTCCATCCCATATTAATATATCTGATTCCTTTTCTGCCTCCACTAAGATATCTTTATAATCGACTCCCGCGTAAACTATTATTCCAGCGTTTATATGGGGTTCATATTCTTCGCGCTCTTCTATGGTACATTCGTACTTGTCCAGATCCTCAAGAGTGGCGAATCTCTGAACCCTTTGCCTATTGAGGTCACCATAGGGCATGGGGTGTCTAACCACGGTGACCTTTAGCCCTAACTCCTTTAATATCATTGCCACCTTACGAGTAGTCTGAGATTTTCCACATCCTGTTCTCACTGCGCATATCGAAATCACAGGTTTGCTACTCTTTATCATTGATTTGTCTGCCCCAATGAATTTAAAATCAGCGCCGGCGGCAATTACAGCGCAGGCCTTATCCATTACGTAATTGTGGGATACATCTGAGTAAGCAAAGACCACCTCGTCTACTTTCTTATCCTTAACAACTTTGAGGAGGTCAGCTTCTGAAAGTATAGGAATACCTTCTGGATATAATGAACCCGCTAATTCTGGGGGATATTTTCTACCCTCTATATTCGGTATTTGTGTGGCAGTAAATGCAACAACTTCATAGGTGGGATTGTCTCTAAAATAAACATTGAAATTGTGAAAATCCCTTCCTGCAGCTCCCATAATTACAACTCTTTTCCTTGACATAAAGACCTCCTTATATATTAACATCTTGCATGTGGCTAATGCAAAGATTTAATTCTCATATTGGAGGCCCATCTACACCTATTTCTGTTTTAGAAGATTATTAACTAAATTACTAAGCCTTGAGACATGTCTTGAGGCATTTTTTACCTTTATATAACCATTTTGGGCCGCCTTATCATACTTTTTCTGAACAAGTCTTAAAAAATCTACTGCCTTCTCCTTATCTCCCTTGGCTACAATCTCTCTCAACTTCTTGGAATACGTCTTTAGTTCAGAAAGAAATCTTCTATTTTGTTCTCTCCTCTTCAGATTTTGCCTCTGTCTCTTTAGTACTGATGGTTTCCTCTTAGGTGGTTTTCTTGCTGGCAATTTTTCCTACCTCCTTAAAAAATAGGCATATGCGCTTAACATAATATTTTGATTCAGTCAATTAAATAGAGAAGAGAATAAGATATTTGCTTATTGAGGCATTTCATATTGTTGGTGGATAAAATAACTGAATACTCTTTATCCATATGAGGGGGGCCAGTCCTCTATCCTCTATCGATGGTTCTTGTAACACACACTTAATTTATAAACCAGCCTTTTTTGTATATTAAATTGGAGATTTGATCAGACAGTACCTGAAGCAGGATTGCGCTTTCCTGCGATACTCGAGTCCTTTCAGAAAACCACATAAATCTAATATACATATCTGCTGAAACAAGCATTTCTTCCTGGACATCTACGCCGAGTTCTTCAACAGAATATGGCTTGTCATATTTTAGTATAGGGAATCTCGCCACTATTGTGGGACGCCTTTGAGATTCATCAAAGTTGGGATTTTTAACTGAAAAAATGGATTTTTCTACCTCACCTACTTTTTTAAAAATCTCACAGGAAAATACCTCAGTTTTAATTATAAATTCACTCATTACCTTTTCAAATTCACTTATATTAGATATATCTTCGAATTTTTTTAAAAATTCTGGAAGGTAAAATCTAAATAATTCAGCATGATGTGAATGTAATGGTTGTGAGTAGGACAATGCATATTTAATATATGCAAAACCTCCTATAAATCTCACAACACCTATTGTTATGATCAACAACACGAGAAGTGCTATCCCAACCTGTAAGGAATTACCAAAATAGGAGAATATTGCCCCAAGTGCAAATACTATACTGATTGTATAGAGTATAACCACAGTCTTTCTTTGGGAATAACCCTTTTGAAGCAATCTATGGTGGATATGCCCTCGGTCTGGTGAAAAGATAGGACGTTTTAATATAAACCTCCTAAACATAGCCACAAATGTATCCATAATAGGCAATCCAAGACTTATAATAGGGATAAGGAGTGCAACAGTAGTTCCTTTTTTCATCGATGCCCACAGGGACGAAGTAGCCAAAATATATCCTATAAACATTGAACCAGTATCCCCCATAAATATTGAAGCAGGATTAAAATTATAATACAAGAAGCCGAGTAATGCACCACCAAGAGCAGCAGAGACGAGACATATTATCACGTTATTAGATGCATATCCGAACACGAAATTAGTTACACATACAAAAAATGCAAGACCGGCCGCTAAACCATCGATTCCATCTACTAGATTCATTGCGTTTATAATCCCAACAATCCAAAGAATTGTGACAACAGGGGCAAATACGCCCATCTCTACAACACCTATAAAAGGTAGCGATACACTTTGAATCTTAAATCCCATAATGTAGCTAAATATTGCAACAAGCGATTGTAACAAAAATTTCTTTGAGGCCCTAATACCATATAAATCATCTATAAGCCCTATCAATCCAACTACAACACCACCTACAAGAAGCGAGATCGCCATCCTATAATTAGACGAAAATACCCCTCCGACACCACTTTCAACAAAGAAAAGACCTACTAGCGGCATAATAAAAGCTATCAAAATCCCTATACCCCCGGTTCTTGGGATCATCCTTTGATGAATTGTCCTAGTAGACCTCGAGGGATCATCCAACAGGTTGTACCTTATTGATAGATTTCTGACAATAGGTATGAGGAGAAGTGATATCAAGAGAGATATAAAAAACGCTGTGGTGTAAGTCGTCGGGAATGTCATGAATCTTTAGTATCACATTGTTTTAGCTTTTTTCAATAAAAATTATGAAGTAAACTGATTAACAGATCTCTCTTCCATATAGATCATAGCTATCTGCGCTCTCAATTTTAACCTTGACGAATCCTGATAATCTTTTCTTACCTTTCTTTATATAAACTACACCGTCAATATCAGGAGCCTGACCATAATATCTACCTACATAGAATCTGCCTTCTTCATTATCGATGACCACATCATATACTTTGCCAACTCTATTTTTATTTAACTCAAAAGAAATTTCTTCTTGAAGTTCATAAAGTTTTTGGTATCTATTTCTAATTGTTCTTTGATTCAATTTGTTATTTAATTGATATGCACGGGTTCCATCCTCGTCAGAGTACTCGAAGAATCCTACATTATCCAATCTATACTCCAAAAGAAATCTCTGAAGTTCATTAAAATCTTTGACTGTTTCTCCCGGAAAACCAGTAATAAAGGCAGATCTAATAACAACATCAGGGATAACATCTCTTATTACTTTAATAAGACCTTTTATAAAACTGGAATTGTGTCCCCTTTTCATTTTTAAAAGGATGTTATCACTTATATGCTGGAATGGAATATCAATATAGTGAACTATCTTATTACTCTCAGCAATTAACTCAAGTATCTCCTTTTTAATTCTTCTTGGGTATAGATAATATAATCTAACCCAAAATCTCTTTCTTATGCCCTCAATCTCTTTCAAAAGGGTGAATAAAGCATCTTTGTATCCGATGTCATAACCGTAGGCTGTCAAATCCTGAGAGACCAATCCTATTTCATGGTAACCTGAATTAATTAACTTATCAATCTCCTTTAATACATCGTCGATCATCCTACTTTTATAGGGACCTTTTATGTGAGGAATTGCACAGAATGAACATCTATTGGAGCATCCATCAGCAATCTTGACATAGGTATGACTATGTAATTTATTTCCATATAGTCGTTCAGAAGAGCTATATATCATACTAGCAGATTTAACGTTTCCCCAGTACCTACCTTTTGTTAGATCAAAACAGATATCTCTAACAATCTTATCAATATTGTCATATGCATCAGCGCCAATAAATCCATCTACCTCAGGCAGAATCTTTTCAATCTCACCTTTATATCTCTGGGCGAGACATCCAATCATTACTATCTTTTGCTTATCACCTCTATTTCTATGAAAATGAAAGATAGCATCAAGTGTCTCTTCTTTAGAGGCTTTAATAAACCCACATGAATTTACAAGTATTATATTTGCCTTCTGGGGAGATACAACTCTCTCAAATCCGCCTCTGAGCAACTTTTTTGAGATAATCTCACTATCAACCTCATTTTTAGGACAACCAAGGGTATAAAGGAAGAATCTTAGTTTATTATGTACCTTCATCTATTTAAACATGTCCTTGGGTAATGGATATACCTCAACACCTTCTGGAATTTTAAAATTGAAGAGAGCCTCTCCCAATCCAACATCGAAATTTAAATTTTTAAAATGGAATACATTCTTATTACCTAATCTATCTGTAATTTCCATCTTTTCTACATTATAGGTTTTTCTCCTCAAATGGATGGTAAGACGAGTCAAATTGGCGGCCTCTTCCTTGGGGATAAGTAGAATTCTATAAAATTCCGTATCTTCGGTAATTTTCTCAACATTAAACTCTCTCTCAAGACTCCCTTCTCCGTAAAGAAAAAGGAGTATTAGTTTCATTTGTGATGTCTTGAAATTATCATCAATATATACAATCCCGTCGTCTTTAAGAAAAATCCATAGGGTATTATCCTTAACAATAAACTGTTTTTGTTTGGGAGTCTTATAATCCCATCTAAACATGCCCTTTTTCTTATAGTATAGAACTCCTGTTGACTCAAGCAGCAACGTTCCATTAGTGCTGTAATATGATTGGATAAACTCAGTCTTAAAGTCCTTAATTTTATCATACCTGTCTTGAAGCAAGGAAATGACATCTTGGCTCGTATTTAGACATACGAGCATATTCAATAAAACAATAACCCAGCTCATCTCTTGTTCCCTACCTCTTCTAGTTTATATGACTTTCCATTCTTAAGAATTATCTTAAATGAAGGATAGTTCAATGCCTTTATATTAATATCGCCTTCTCTATAAAAAGTCACCGAATCGGGTTTACCAAATATGATGCGGATCTCTTCTTCGCTGAGATCTTCTTTGAACTTCTTTTCATAAATTGCGTCTCTTACATCTGAACTCACACTCTTTAAATAGCTTTCAAAACTATTTTCAGAAAATATTTCATCAAAAAGTTTTTTAAAGTCTTCTGGTTTAGCCACATCAGGTTTTATTACAACAATACATGCCTTATATCCTAAAGGTCTATCTACTGTTACATAAACCCAGGGATAAAAGCGCGGAGTCAATAATGGCCTGGTAGCAAGAGGGAACTCAATCTTTTCAACTTTAACCTCTGTGTTAAAAGGGACTATGCCTTTCTCCTTTCCTGAAACAATAGGTTTCCCGTCAATATCTTCAAGGTATATCGTATCACTGAATCTTCGCGGTGAGAGAAGGCACACATCTGAATTCCCGTAAAAGTCTCCATAATAAAAAGAAGATTTTAAAAAATAACGTCTGTTTCCGAGGGTTTCATTAATCATTTTTTGATGCACCTCACTCATATTTGACCCTGTATGACAAGTGGCACCATAATAACTTATTGATATTAATAAAATCAATACTAACAAAAAGTTCATATGTTACTCCTCACATCGTCAATGCCCTTGCTGGATCAATTTTTGATGCCTTGATTGAAGGTAACAATGCTCCTAATGTACAGAAAAACACGGAAAATGTAATAGCTACCAAGAATATAAGAATATTAGGTTCAAAAAATGTATCGGGTTTATATGGAAAATCAGGTATATTATTGCGAGCAAAAAAGTCAGTCAGTTTTATAAATAAAAATCCCAATAAAATTCCAATAAGACCATTGATGATCCCCGCAATTGACGCCTCAAGGAAGATCATGTATCTGATATCCCCTTTGGTGCCTCCCAGTGCTCTCAAAACTCCTATCTCCCGTCTCCTCTCAAAAACAAGAAGGGCAAATGTATTAGAGATATTTATTGCTGATAATGCTACTATTAATATGGAAAGCATTCCGAGAATTAGAGTTGCTATACTTATAACACCACCTATTGTCTTCCTTGTCTTATCAATCTCGAGTCCCATTGAAGATATCTCAGCTGTTATCTTGGGGACTATTTGAGAATTTTCTGCAATCACATATACCTTCTTGTATCTCTTAATCTCATCTATTCCTTCGATATCATTTTTAAATCTCCTTACATATTCAATAGGGATTGTAATTCCTAAAAGAATGGCCTTGTCCGAAAAGCCAACCAATTGGCATTCATATTCCCTGATCTTAGATGAATCTTTTACCCCAGATAGGAAGCTTCTACCGACAATAAGCTTGAATTTAAATCCGATTATTGCATCCTGAGTTAATCTTGGTAATTTCATTGCCTGAGCAATGTTTGAATTATAAAGCTCCAGCAGATGTTTAGAGACTATAACCGGTATGGGACCATCCTCTTGGTATTCAAAAGAATAGCCTTTTTTAATATCATCTCTAACTATCTCTGGATCTATACCAGTCGCTGCAAGATCGGTCACTATTCTCCTAGAATAAAACTCACCCTTTGCTTGAATAGGTATATCGAGTACCACCTCTTTATATACAGCCTTTACACCTTTTATCGATGAAATGGTATCCACTGTTGAATCCTCAATGTGGGATGCTGAAATACCACCAAAAGAAAATATACCTATAGTTGAACTCTTAGGTGTAACCTCGATGATATTTACCGGTAATTGAGCGAGAATCTTTCCGAATACTACCGATTTAATGCCATTACCAAGAGAAACAAAAAAGACGAAGGAGGCAATCCCAAAAATTATTCCTACTGAAGAAAGAAATAATGCTCCTTTATTCCTCACAAGATTTTTTATGGCTAGTGCTGAAATTCCTTTCACCTTAAATCCTTACAAGTCTACGTTCCTTAATCATGTATATCTCATCTGCTATTTTTGTTATCCTTTCCTCGTGAGTTACAATTACAAATGTCACATTCATATCCTTTCTTATGGAGAGGAAAAGATCCAATATGGTTGATGCAGTAACATCGTCTAGATCACCTGTTGGTTCGTCACAGAGAAGAACAGATGGATTCATGAATAATGCTCTGGCAATAGCTACTCTCTGCTTCTCACCGCCGGAAAGTGTGGGAGGATACTGTCTCATCTTGTGTGTTAGTTGAACTTTATCAAAAAGATAGTTGACCCTTTTTTCAATCTCTTTTGGATTAAGCCTTGAGAAATAAGAAGGTAAAATGACATTTTCTCTACAGTTTAGGTGATCCAATAGATTAAAATGTTGAAATATAAAACCTATCTTTTCATTTCTAAACCTACTTAATTCAACGTCAGAAAGATCCTTTAACTTCACATTCTCAACTACTGCCTCTCCATCAAAGGTGCTATCAAGTCCACCTATTATATTCAAGAGGGTTGACTTGCCTGAACCAGAGGGACCGATGATAGCTACTATGCTCCCGCGAGCAATACTGAGATTGACTCCATCTATTATCAACTTTTTTACACCATCAATAAGGTAAGATTTACCTACCTCTATGAGCTCTATTAATGGCATAATTTTTATTTGCCTTTCATATTCACAAAGATACTAAAAGCTACCCCATCATTTTGAGGTATGGAGTAGATAGCCAAATTATCAAGTTTCCCGAGGAATTCCTTGATCAACATAAATGAAAATTTATAGATTCCAGTGGAGGATATCGATTCAAAACTTTTCTCATCTATCTTTTCAATCATCTTGCGAATAGGGGAAAATGATATATATATTACTTGGGAAGAAGGATTATCCATAATAGTTTTTAATACATCTTGTGGTATTTTATATGTGGGTCTCCTGCTTTTCTCCTCGGGTTTCCTCACCACATTCTCGGGCTTGTTCTCGGTATAAAATGCGTAAAAATTGTTCTTATCTACAAACCAATAGGAATTATGAGCTGCGCCAAATCTTGACGAAGTTATTGAAAGGCCTCTCAGGTTAATCCTTTCCACCCGTTGTCCCTTCTCTATCATGCTCTTCGAAAATCTCTCTAAAAGCTCATTAGATAGCTTTTCATCATTAAGATTCATAGAATAAAAGACATTAAAGAGTTTATTAAAAGCCTCCCCTCTAAACCCACTTTCAATTACTTTGTTAATGTCATACTGCTCAGATGGAGAGACTGCGTATATTAAAGAACCTTTGATAAGTGGTAGAATATCCTTTTCCACGTCAACCTCCATATATTTCATCATAGGACCAAATATCCTTTTATTAATAATCATCATTTGATAGGGATTCTCTGACTTCAGAAAATTATAAATCTCAGTAAAATTCATACTGACCTTGAGAAGAAAAAATGGATCCTCTGGGACAATATACATAAGCCTTTCAATCTCATCAGTTGATGACTTACTTAAGTATCTGTTTAAATTACCTAAAGAGTTCTGTGAAAGACCTGTAAAACTATCAAGACTAACTCCATTTTGAGAAATATCAAGTGAGAGAAGCATTCCATGAAAATTATCTCTTATGGATGATACCATCCTTTTCATTTCTCTACTTAAGTTTAGGCCAGCGGGTTCTATATTTTTGCCACTATTTATAAAGAAGTATATCTGTCCACTTCTGATTCTATCCTTTAAGCCATTAAACACCTCGTTCTTAGCCAAAGAATTGATTTCTCTGGTATCGATTATCTTTCTTATTGCAGCTTCAGCCTTTTCGGGCAATCCATATATCACAAATCCTTTATAGAAGGCATACATTAAAACTGGCTTTTCGCCCTTTGGACCCTGCCTTATTGCAGTTATAATTTTTGCATTCATATATGACTTAGTCTTAAATATCTCGGTCTTCTCTCTGTCTCTTGCAAGCCTATTTAGTGTATTTTCTGCCTTGGAACGATCGGAATATGGCATCAAGACCAAATTCACATTTTGCTGTTTTCCCTCCAACATAACTGACGTAGAGATTATGGCAATAGACCCATCAGGGTTAAATCCAGCCTCGATAATACTCTTTCTATCCATTAAGTTAACACCTAGTTTTTGGGAAACCAGATCTATCTCCTTTTTGAGAGTCTCAAATGCCAACCCGTTCTCATATTGTTTCAAAAACTGAACAACGCCGTTTATGAGCGAATTAACATTAGGGATTAAAACCACATTTTGGGTATCCTGAGGAATTATACTTTTGATATCTAACTTCTTTCTTTCACAATCAGAGCACGATATAACACACAGCCCTACCATTATTGATATTGCTAAAAACATTCTTCTGATCATAGTATACATTCTCCTAAATACTATAGGGTACTAATCCACTTTTTATATCAAAATTTGCCTTATAATAAAGTATTTTCTTAAGAGCTTTTGTATTTTTAAAGATCGATTCATTTATTTGCCTATTCTTCTAAAAGTTATTTCCATAGCTTGCAGTATCTTAAGATTATTTTTAAGAGCTAATCCACCCTTTAGATATGCCCAATAACACACAAAGTCAAAGTTCTTTATTTTAATATAGTCATAGTTTAAATTGATTGTATATCTTTTCCTATGAATAATGTTCTCTAAAAGGTTTCCGATCTTGTACTTCTCATCTACTACAAACCTCCAGCAGGGATACAGACCCCCATCTATATCTACAGATAATATCTTTTCCCCGAGATGGCAAAATGGTTTCCTATTAAACTCTACTTTTTTACTATATATACTACCCGCTTGTATAATTCTCTCAAGAAGTGGCACTGAAAATCCGTCATCGTATTTAATGATATTGAGATAAACTAATAAAGACTCAGTAAACTTGTCAGCGATCTCTTCTACACTAATACTCTCTAAACCCCTATCAAGGAAGTCAAAGGATATACTCAATTTTTTGTACCCTTCTTTATAAAACGCCTCTATTATCTTCGGAAGCATGAATAAATTTAATGAACTTATAGTTGTCCTGATATGAAATCTATCTTTATTATAGTCTCTAAAAATAGCAATGTTATCCTTTCGCGATATAATAAAGTCAGATGATAGGACAATCCTAAAATTATTCTCAATAAGAAATTCAAGTTTATGTTTGTCAAGTAGTATTCCATTTGTATTAATAGAAAGACTACACTTATAATTTTTAGATTTGATATACTTAACAGCTAACTTGATTAGCTCAAAATTAAGTAAAGGTTCCTTGCCGAAAAATCCAATCTCGGGGAGCCTCCTCTGACAAGCACTCAAAACAGTTATTCTATCAATAATCTTTTTGAGAGTACCTAAGTTAACCCTCTTACTTTCATTTAAAGACTTAAGGTAACAGTACTCACAATTAAGATTGCACCTGTGATTGAGATATATTGCCCAGATTATCTTATTTGTTTTTTTCAATTTTAATTCTTTTCTTTATATCTAATGCTGTCTCTTTGCCGTAAAGTATAGCGTCCTGCATAGAAGAGTATTCCCATTTTCCATACCTACCAATGCTATAAACCCTGTTCTTGGAGAGATAATCGAAAATCAGCGAGGTGGACTTTTGATAATGCTTATCGAAGATTACATAAGCACACTTAATGAAAAATGGCCTAATACTTATTATATCTGAATCATCTTTTATAAAGCCAAGTCGTTTGAAAAGATGAGGAATTCTCCGTTCAAGGTTCCCAGAATCACAAAAGCCCCCTTTTCTATATGAGAATTCGATATAAAATGTCTCATACTCATCTCTCGTAAGTAGTCTATTAAAGGCAGAGTAAGAACCTACACGATAAAATGGTATATCTCTTTCGGGTAGGTAAATCCAATGTGGTACATTATCTAAGATTCTCTTTGTGATCACATTAAAATAGCAGATCTCTGTATTAGATAATCTACTTCCTGCATTTTGGATCTCGACCGGAGCATCCTCAATAAGACTAATAAAATCATTAAGAGGAATTGTAGATACGAGGTATTTGTAATTGTAAACAGTATTATTTGATAAGAATACCAATCGCTTTTTGAGATTTATCTTTACTGGGTAGCTCTTATATATGATTTCTGAATGGATCCTCCTTAAAAAGCCTCTTATTATTGATTCAATACCTCCTCGCTCTGGATAATAGAATGAGGCATTGTAACCAACATCAGTCTTTATGATTCCCAACGCTCCATCAATAACATCATCTATATCTGGTACAGGTATATATTTCTCACAGAATCCTGCAGACATGTCATCTGGATTAAGTGTCCATATTTTGGTATTATAGGGGATTAGGAACTCATTAGCGATGCCTTCACCGAATTCTCCATATATGAAGTCCTTGAAGCTTTTGTACCTCTTCTTTCTTTTTTTTATTTTGGCATGTATAAAATTTTTTAAGCAAGTAGCTACTACTTCTTTGGGCAAACCATATAAATTTACTTGGAAGGGATATTCTATAAATGTATCACGAGAAAATATCTTTGAATTCCTTTTAATTCTTCTTAGAGGAACATTTAGCTCATTCTCTATTATCCTTCTAAGCTCATCTGTCCTTAAATGCAACAAATGACCTGTCTTATCAAAATAGGAATCTTCATAGTAGTCTGTTTTCATTAGCCCCCCGGCCCGATCCTCCTTTTCTATAATAACTATCTTGGGTATTTGCAAAAAATATGATGTGCTTAAACCGGATGGACCTGCACCAATTATTAAAACATCTGTTGTTAGCATATCTTACCCTTATTTATCGTTAAGCATTTTATTGGTTTTTGAAAGCCTTTTTGACAATTCAAGGGCAAACATTTTAAATATCTTAGAGGAAAATTGAACATCTGATTCAAGCATGTCCATAAATTTATTCCTATTTATAACGTAGACCTTTACGATAGAATGGGCAATGCAACTTGCCGTAGGTGGTTCATTGAGAATCATGCTCATTTCACCAATATAATCCCCATCTTTTAATGATGCCACTATACTATTACCAACCATGACATCCACAATCCCTTCGCGAATAATAAATAGGCCCTCTGGAATAACCCCGCTTTTAATGAGAATATCTGTTGGCTTATAGGTCTTTTCTGAACACATTGAATAGACCATTTTCAACTCATTCATACTCAACATATCAAAAAGAGGGATCTTATGGATTTTATCTGCATCCCTCATCACAGATGTGTATCCACATTCTTCGTCTACGAATTGAGAAAGTTCTGGTAATTTAACTCCCCCTTCTATAAAAGCTAATCTATCTTGAACATCTCTATAATCAGGTGAGACACTCTGAATTATCCGAAACAGTTTTATGGCATGTTCTTTGTAATTTAACTCTGTTGCCAATACCCCTGCCTTGTAAAACATCTCGAGGCTCTTCTGGCTGATTCCACTTAATTTGCAACCCTCTATTAGAAATTTAAGGGCCATGGCCGAGTTGCCTTTTTGAATAAGTATATTTGCAAGCTTGATTCTGGCTTCAGAGAACTTCTCATCAGCCGGTGGCACCTTTCTTAAAATCTCAATTACATCTGAGCTCATACTATTATCGATCGCCCATTCTGTTGCATCGGTAAACTTTCCAATAGTCTTCTCACATAAAAGAACTTTCTCAGTATTGCCTATCTTCCGGTATAATTCAATCGCCTTTTCATATTGTTTAGCCTTCTCATAATTATTTGCTGCATTTTCCAGAAGGTTAAGCTTTTCATACATTTGGGCTGCCTTTTCGAACTCATAATTCTTTTCATAAAGTTTGGCGACCTCTTCGAAATTTTGAGTAACTGTAAAACACTTGATAGCCATATTATAATCTCGGGCTTGCTTAAACATCTCTCCAACAGCTCTAAGAGTAACTTTGCTCGAAGTCTTAAATTCATTAAATATCATTTCCCCAATATCTTCCTTACAAGACTGATATGCACTTACTGCCTCCTCTATGTTGCCAGATATTATATAATTTTTGATATAGTTTATAACCTTCGAGGTTGGAACGAACGAACCTTGTGACTCATCAAACTCAAATTCTATTTCTCTAAACATATGTGATGTATCTCCTTTCGTTTACTTAGGCCTTCCAAATGGAACTATAAAGGCATATCCATCGAGATAGCTTATCTTAACTGCCCCAGGCTCATAAAGGTTCATAAAGCTTGGTCCATATTCAACAACATTTGCCACAATTTGATTAATCATGAGGATATATCTACTGCCATTTTTTAATCTAATAAGGTGTAATTCTTTATATGTGTTACTGCCTTTAATCTCTAAAATTTCTGACAAAAACTTCTCTTTGTCAAACCAGCCAGAATCCTGATTTCTCATGAGCAACGTAGAATTCCTGAGTATATTCATGACAATACTATAATTATCAATCTCCTCGGGGAATCTGTAACTAATCCCTTTTCTTTTTAGGTCAGAGGAGATCTCTTCTTTTTGCTCTTTAGATAACATAAAGAACTGAGCAGAATCTATAATCTCATAGAGGAATCTACCATTGTCATCTTTAATAAAATTATCTGGATCAATCGTATAAACGGCCTCTATACAATCATTCTCTACAAAGGGTATATATCTAGCATCAAGTTTTTCAGGGAATAGAAGGTACCTTTTATTGCCATCCTCTCTTATTTTCCCGAGTCCATAACATGTCCTGCACAGAGTCGCCTCTGTAACAGAAAATGCCTTCCCCAATGGTCTATCTCCGCCAATATTCAAATCTTCCTTTTTTTTATGGATCTTTTTATTTTCAGGCTTATCATCCCTGGTAGATAGTTCCGTATTCTTTCTGTTAAATAGCGATCTTATCTTTTCAAAAATTCTCATATCCTCAAAAGATTAATTCCCTAAAGGATATTATACTAAAAGTGAAAATTTTCAAGTATGAATTTTATAATAAAAAATATTAAGCCTTTTTGGATATCCCAAAACATGGTTTGAAGAGATTATGCTCAGTGGATTGACGACAATCCTCAATATAAAGATTCAAATTGAAGAACGCTTAGGCATTTTTAAGATAAGAGCTCTCAAACATATCTTATTTTTTATACATATTTCGATCTCATAAAATAAATTGACATATTATAATAATAGATTTATCAATAAACCTCAATTAAGTTTGAAAGGAGCGACAAGATGGAAGGAGTGGAAAAAAAGAAGATAAACATTGAGATGCCCGAAGGTAAACTAGGTGTATTGATACCTGGGCTAGGAGCAGTTGCGACTACTTTCATAGCTGGAATATTCCTCATTAGAAAGGGATTAGGTAAACCAATAGGTTCTCTCACTCAGATGGGGACAATTAGACTAGGCAGGAGAGATCAAAAGAGGTTTCCCCTAATCAAAGATGTAGTTCCACTCGCTGATTTAAATGATTTAGTATTTGGGGCATGGGATATATTTGAAGACAATGCCTATGAAGTAGCTAAAAAGGCGGGTGTGTTATCCTATCAGGATATAGAGCCTGTCAAAAAGGAACTTGAAGAGATCAAGCCCATGAAGGCGGTATTTGATCGAAGCTATGTAAAAAAGCTCGATGGGCCTAACAAAAAAGTTGCAAAGACGAAATATGAATTGGCCCAAATGCTTATTAAGGATATTGAGGATTTTAAGAAGAAGAATAAGGTAAGTAGAGCAGTCACAATTTGGTGTGCCTCCACGGAGGCATATAGAAAACCTACGAAAGTGCATTCCAATATCAAGAATTTTGAATACGGACTGAAAAACAATTCCAAAGATATCGCACCATCCCAGATATATGCATACGCATCCCTTATGGCAGGGGTTCCATTTATAAATGGCTCTCCCAACATGGCTTGTGATATAAAGGCGATTGAAGAACTCGCCACGGAAAGACATCTACCAATAGCTGGAAAGGATTTTAAAACAGGTCAGACCCTTATGAAGACAATCCTTGCTCCAGGTCTTAAGGCAAGATTACTTGGTCTTGATGGCTGGTTTTCTACTAACATCTTAGGTAACAGAGATGGTGAAGTGCTTGATGACCCTAGTTCATTTAAAAGCAAAGAGGTCTCAAAATTATCAGTGCTCAATACTATTTTACAACCCGATCTTTATCCGGAGTTATATGGTGATTTTACACATAAAGTCAGGATAGAATACTATCCTCCTAGGGGGGATAACAAAGAGGGATGGGATAATATAGATATCTTTGGTTGGCTTGGATATCCAATGCAAATAAAAATAAATTTTTTGTGTAGAGATTCGATCTTGGCAGCACCAATTGTGTTGGACCTTGTACTATTTGTTGACCTAGCACAAAGAGCAAGGATGGCGGGGATTCAGGAATGGCTTTCGTTTTACTTTAAATCTCCGCAGGTAAAAAAGGGACTTTATCCAGAGCATGACCTCTTTATTCAGCAGATGAAACTAAAAAATACCCTAAGATATATGATAGGGGAGGACCTAATTACTCACCTTGGTTGGGACTATTACAAAGCTGAATACGAGAGAGATTAAAGGAGATTTTCAAATTACTCAGGTGTAAATTTCTTGATTTTAATCAAATTGTTTGTTAATTAAAATTATATGGCGGATACCAAGACACCATCTACAACAACTAATAGAAGGCGATATCCAAGAGTTCCTCTATCACTCCTTGTCCAGTATAAATTCAATTCCCTCGAAGAATTTATATCTGAATATGCACTGAATATTTCACTTGGCGGGATGTTTATAAAAACCACTGAGCCAAGAGAAAAAGGAATACTTATTTACTTTCAGTTTACTCTTGCTGATGGAAGCAAATTAATAGAGGGATTAGGAAGAGTGGTCTGGGTGAATAAAGTAGATGTCAACAACCCTGATAAGGTACCCGGAATGGGGATTGAATTCATTAACATGGATGAAGAATCAATGCAACTTATTGAGGAGATCGTCAACAATAACCTTAAAAAAGGGAACGTACTTCCAGAAACACCTCCATAAATGTACAATTATAATCCTAATTTTCAAATAATAGGCGGTAGACTAACTAAAGGCGTAAAATATACAATTTTTCTAACTACCGCAGTTTATATGCTCCAACTCATATCTAAATACTTAGATTTATCCAGCTTATTAATAATTTTGTTTGGGCTTACTCCATCCTTAGTCTTTCAAAATCTTTACATTCACCAAATATTCACGTATATGTTGCTACATTCTCCCACAGATCCTACTCACTTGATCTTTAATATGCTTGGTCTCTGGATGTTTGGTTCACCTCTTGAAGAGAAATGGGGGACAAAGATATTTCTAAAATTTTACATTATTTGTGGCATCGTAGGGGGGTTGTTCATCTTAGCAAGTGGTCTAATTTTTACCTCTGCGTATAACATACCCACAATTGGTCAATCAGGGGCATTGTTTGGTTTAATAGGGGCATTTTGCGTTCTTTATGCTGAGAGTCGGATACTCTTTTACTTTGTAATCCCCATCAAGGCAAAACATATGTTACTAATAATACTCATCATCTCCGTATTGTATGCACTGGCTGGATCACCGTATTCTTTCCCAGCTCATATAGGCGGACTCCTTTGTGGAATCATAATAATCAAAAGGCTCTATCTACCATCTATTTTAATATCCACTTTAAATGAGATCTCCAGTAGATACAGGAGAAAAAGATTTAGAGTTATAGAGAAAGACAGGTATATCAATTGATAAAACTAAAACAGTTTGACATCCTTGCAATCGTATTAATTGCATGCACCCCGTTATTACTTCTTGAGACATTTGGGATTACAAAGGGGTTATATAAAATCTGGCCTATCTTTCCTTTCATCTTCGGACTTGGTTCTTTTGTTATCGCTCTTAAATCTGAGCATAGATCTCCAATAATGGGCGGGATAGGTGTATTTATCCTGCTTTGCTCCATCTTCTTTTTTTACCTAAACATAATATCATGGTCAGAACTTGCGACTTTATGGCCTGTATTTGTGATATTTTTAGGACTTTCTCTAATCATAGGCTCTTATTTAAACAAGTCCATCGTTGTAAGAATATCTGGGATTGGATCCTCACTTCTCGGGATAGCCTTTGCCTTTGTATTCTCAATATCTTATTCTTTTTGGCCACTCACAATGGCTCTTTTAGGTATACTAATCCTTATCATTAATCATTATCCCAAGAAATTGGGAAGAAAGGAATAAAAATTTATGAAAAAGATTATCTTTGTAGAACCACGTGGGGCAAGATCAAATGTATTTGCTAAGTACATGATGCTGCCTCTACTAGGACCCGTATATCTTGCAACAATACTCAATAAAAATGGCTATGTTACGGAAGTTATTAACGAGAATATTTTGGGAAGGGATCTAACTATTAAAGATTTAAATTGTGACATATTATGTATTTCTATTATAACAAGCACTGCCCAACGAGGATATGAAATTGCAGACATGTTTAAAGAAAGCTACCCTGAGAAGACAATCATTATAGGAGGAATTCATGCCTCTTTTATGCCTGAAGAAAGTATTCAACACGCAGATTATGTAGCAACTTTTGAAGGTGAAGAGAGGATCTTAGACATCATCGAAGGAAGAAAAGAAAAGGGGATAATTCAGTGTAACAGGATTGAGGATATGGATTCAATTCCATTTCCAGATTTCTCCCTTGTTAAGGGATTCAACAAAAAATTTATTCAACCTGTGATGTTTTCGAGAGGTTGTCCGTTTAATTGTTCGTTTTGCACTGTTACTCGTATGTTTGGCAGAAGATATAGAGTACACTCTGATGCATACGTTCTAAACCTACTAAAAAATATACCAAACAGTGACATCTTTGTATACGATGATAACTTTGCAGCGGACATTAAAAGGACAGATCGCATCCTTGATGGGATTATAGCTCTTAATAAAAAATTTGAATTTAGCGCGCAAGTGAGGACCGACATCGCTAAACATCCACACATTGTCAAAAAGATGTCGGAAGCAGGATTCCATAGAGTATATATAGGGATTGAATCTATCAACGAAAGATCACTTAAAGGTTTTCAAAAGAGGCAAGACATTGATGATATTAAAAGAGCAATCAATGTTTTTCACAAATTCGATATAAAAGTTCATGGCATGTTTATATTTGGCACCGATGAAGACACACCGGAAATCTTCGACTCAACAGTGGGATTCTGTAAAGATGAAGGAATTGATACAGTTCAATACTTGGCTCTAACTCCCCTACCCGGCACACCAGTATTTGATGAATTTAGGAGAGAAAGGAGACTCCTCCATGAAGACTGGCAATATTATGATGGCCAACATGTTGTATTCAAACCCAAGAACATGACTCCAGAGGAGCTTCAAAGAGGGATTATAGACTCGTATAAATCATTTTACTCATATCTTGAGCTCATTGATGATATATTAATGACTGGATTCGATTTTTTCTTTAATCTTCCAAGTAGGATATTTCCAAAGATTGACCGCATAAAACACAGAATTATGGGTAGATATATTGTAAATCGGTGGCTAAGTTTTAATAGAGAATATTTATCAAGAATCAAATCTTAAAGATTGATCATTTGAGTCCCATCTTTTTAAGAATTGACATTGCGCTTGTAGTAGGAGCTACCTCTTCTGGAAGATAAATCATAACCCCACCCTTAGCAGGTCTTACAGTGATCTTCCCTTCTTCGGTCAGTTGTTTTGTAACCTTTACAGGATCTTCATTAAAATATTCTTTAAAAGCCTGATTAAATCCAGAATAAACAGAATGAATACCCTTGTACTTTGGTGGTCTCAGTTTCTCAACCGCCAATCTCGTAAACTCCTCGTAACTCAATTTTTTATCTTCGTTCTTATTTATACCCATCTTTTCAAATATCTGGTCTGTGTTTATGGAGGGGGATACGTCCTCTGGAAGATAAATCATAACCCCCCCTTTAGCGGGTCTAATAGCAATCTTGCCTTCGTCAGCAAGCTGCTTAGTGACTTTTATCGGATCTTCCCCATAATATTCTTTAAAAGCCTGATTAAAACCAGAAAATACTGAATGAATACCCCTATACTTAGGTGATCTCAAGGTCTCTATTGACCTCTTCACAAATTCTTCATAACTGAGCTTCCTCTCTTCAGGCATCTCTAATCCTCCTTAGGATTGTGTAGTTAATAATAATATCACATAAATTCGGCATGTCAAATGCTTCTCGAGTTTACCTTATCATCTAGGGTAGAAAATATTTTGTTTTGGGAGTATGGAAGTAAAAAAGAGGCAGATGTCTCATTACATTAGGGCCTATAGAGAAAGCAAAATATAGTTAGTGTAGGTATGATATAGGAAAAAATGCTTTTGTCTGGTCTGATGATAAGTGATAAAAGAATACAGTTGAAAAGTATACCATATATGACTTTTCAGCGGATATTTAGGTTTGAGGTTTTTTAAATTTTTGGTGTTTAAAGTCTTTATAATTTTTGGTAATATAGTTTATTATAATATCTCTAAGGAGGTGATTAATGAGTAAATTATATGTCTTTATGTTTGCCCTTTTGATTTTTTTCTCTTTTAGTTGTTCGAGTGAAAAGAGTTCTGAAGACACAGGGCATGCCGATACCATTAGTAAGTCTGATTGCGATGATGATAGAATAGGAAAGGATTGCGAAGTTGGTGTTGGAGAATGTAGGAAGATTGGTAAATATGTTTGTGATAAGAAGACGTTAGAGGTCAAATGTGATGCTGAGCCCCTAAAGCCGACAAAAGAGAGATGTGATGGTAAGGACAATGATTGTAATGGGAAGACCGATGAGCCTTTTGAAGATATTGGTAAGGTTTGTGTTATAGGTAAGGGTCAATGTGAGAGTTCTGGAGTGTATACTTGCGATGAAAAGGGCGAAGGAGTGATTTGTAACGCACCCTTAATACTTCCGAGTGAAGAAATATGCGATGGGAGAGATAATAACTGCGATGGTAATACTGATGAAGGATTTGCTGACCTTGGATCACCCTGTTATATGGGTAAAGGAGAATGCAAGTCTGAAGGTTCATATATTTGTGCCCCTGATGGGAAGGGCGTTGTTTGCAATGCTATACCCAAAGAGCCTCAGAAAGAGACTTGTGATGGAAAAGACAATAATTGTGATGGGCTCACCGATGAGGATTTTGACAAGTTAGGAAAAGAGTGTGTAGTTGGCGTTGGTGAATGCCGTTCGGTTGGTAAATACGTATGTAGTTTAGATGGGAAAGATGTTATATGTGATGCTAAAGAAAAGGTTCCGGAGGTTGAAATCTGTGATAAGAAGGATAATAATTGTGATGGATTTACAGATGAATTTGCACCTAACTGCTCTGTTATTTTAGCAGGTAATATGAAGGCCCCTTATGCTGTTGGTAAGGGTTTGACAGAGACATACTTTGTTATGCCCTTTGGGGTCGCATATGATGAAAAATCTGGGAGGCTGTTTGTAAGTGATCATATAGCAAATATAATTTTTGCTCTGCAATACGATGATGTAAGCAGGGTTTATACCTCTGAGATTTTTTCTGGTGATGGATATAGAGGGGATGTTATACAAAATAAAGAATCCTCTCGTTTTTCAGGGTTATCATTTATGACTATTGATAGTAGTAGGGATAGGCTTTTAATTCTAGATACCCTTAATAATAAAATTAAAGCGATTGATCTTCAAACACATTCGATTTATCTTGTCGCGGGCAACGGCAGCATAGGGGCTGATGATGGAGATGGAGAAAACGCCTCATTTTATTATCCTATGGGAATTGCTGTTGATTCGAATGGAACGATTTTTATCTCCGATACGTATAATCATTGTATCAGAAGGCTTCAATATGATACTTTTAGGCAGAAATATGTTGTAGAAACATATGCGGGTCTTTGTGGTACATCTGGTAATGTTAATTCACCTGACCTAAAGGCGGCCCGTTTTAAGATGCCATCAGGATTAGCCTTGTCTAACTCCGGGGATTTATTTGTGGCTGATAGGGGTAACAGTTTAATTAGGGTTATATCAAAATCAAGTGGAGTATCTAATTATGTTCAATTGGCAGGGGCCGATGTAGTTTCGCTAGCAGTTGATGAATATGGGTATTTATTTGTTGTAGATTATAATGGTAGTATTAGACAAGTGTCTCCTACCTTAAATCTTCAAACTCTTATTTCTGGACTAAAATCTCCTATAGGTATTGCACTTGGGAAAAACTCATCTGCATATGTTACAGAGGCGAAAAGTCAAATGATAAGGAGGATTAATCTTTCTAATGGTTCCTTTACTTTTATAGCAGGTAAGGGAAGGTCTCAGAGTCCTGAGGATAGTTATGCTACTCCTCTTGCTTACCCAGCAGGGTTAGTCTATGATGAAAAGTCTAATGATTTGTATGTATCTAATACATACTCTAATAGAATTTTGCTAATTTCTGAGTATAAGGCATATAATATAGCTGGTGATGGGGTGGCTGGCTCACTTGAATCTAATCTATATTTGCCTTCTAAGATGGTAATGCTTGGCAATGATGTTTTATTTTCTGATAAGTATAATCATTGTATAAAGAAAATAGTTCTTCGTGACCCAAATATGAGGCTTTATATTACAGAGGTAGTAGCAGGTAAATGTGGAACCTCTGGTAATATTAATGGGGATAGAGATACGGCTCGTCTAAATAAGCCTGATGGTATTTCTATTCTTGATGACAATAGAATCGTATTTGTTGATAGCGGTAATCATTGTATTAAGATTATTGAAAATGGTGTAGTATCTACCTATGCTGGTAAATGTGGTGTGGTTGGAAAGGTTGATGGTGCACCCAATGTTGCAACATTTAATTCTCCGGAAGGGATTGTTTGCAATAAAATAAAAAAGGAGTGTTATGTTGCTGATACTGGTAATAATTTGATTAGAAAAATCAATTCAGATGGTTCAGTTGTGAGGTATTCCGGTGATGTAACAAATGTGAAGGGAGGTTTCAAAGATGGGAACAAGGATGAGGCTTTGTATAACCAACCCTCTGGGATATCGTTGTTTGTAAATTTTGACGAGAGTGTGACTCTATATGTTGCAGATAGGGGGAATCATGTAATACGAGAAGTCGATAGGGGTGGTAATGTTACTACGATAATTGGGGACAATGCGTGTTCAAATGCTTATGGAGACAGAGCATCTACCGGCCTCTGTTTTCCTTCTGATGTGTATGTTACAAAAGATTTAGCTATTATAGTGGTAGATTCAGGCAATAACCGTGTCTTAGGGATTTATTGATTGATGGTGAGGTGATGCTATGAAAAAAGTTTGGATCATATTTGTAGGATTGTTTTCGATGTTTTTGCTTGGATATAATAGTATTTACTGGAATATGTTCAGATCAGATGTTCATCGTAGGGCAATGGTCTCAGGTAGTGCTGAAATAGATATACCATCTGTGAAATGGAAGTATTATGTGGGAGGTTCATTATCAGCGCGGCAACTTTTAGTTAATGATATCAACAATGACGGGGTTCTTGAATATGTGCTTATCTCAGGTGGTAAGGTGTTGGCAAAATTGGCTAATGATATCCTAGTTTGGGATACACCATATATAGCGGCTAGTAGGTTGGTTGATATCGTAGATTTGGACAGAGATGGTAAGAGAGAGATAATCGTAGTTAACTCTCAGGGAAGAATATTGGCTCTCTCTACCGATGATGGTTCTATAAAATGGATAAATCCTGAGATAGATTTTAACTGGGTTGGGGCAGTTATTATAAAAGACATTAATAAAGATGGATATGAAGATATATATGTAGCGGATTCGGCCTGTGGTTCTTCAACAAGGGAGCCGAGGGCGGTGTATGGGATAGGACTAGCATATTCTTTCAAAGAAGGTTTTAAAGATGTCCAAAGGCTTTTCACCCTTGAACATCAAACGAGAGATTATTATTGTGGAGTAAACAATTTAATTACAGATATAGATGGGGATAAGTTGTATGAGGTTATTGCTCCGGGTGATCAGTATTTATATGTTTATTCAGCTGAGGACGGAAGACTTAAGTACGTCTCACCTTCACTTGGGGCATTTCCATGGGGTTCGGCTAATATAATTTCGAGGGATGTAGACAATGATGGTGCTGAAGAGATATTCCTCTATGTAAATTCAAATTATGCTCGTGGTAGTAAGAGGATCATAGCCTTTAAAGTTATGAATGGTTTTCTCACTCCAATATGGCAAATCTCTCCATCAGAATCATCTTTTCAAAGGGACTCCATTGCGCTTATGCCTGACCCCTTAGATGATTTTGATGGTAATGGTGATTTTGAGTTTATAACTTCTATATATGATTCTAATGTGGGGAGGTGGAAGTCATTTATTTTAGATGCATCCTTTATTTGTACAACCGTAGCTAAATGGGATAGGTTTACGAATTGTTTTAAGAGCAAATTGGAGTTAAATGACTACCGATTTGTGGGGAGTACTGATTTGTATAGAAATAATAAACGTCAATTATTTTTTTATGATAATAGTATGGGCAGGTATGCGTTTTATGAGCTTGAAAAGGCAAACAACAGTTATGAATTGAGAGTAAAATCAATATTACCAGCAGGCGTTTCACATGCAACTTATTATGATATTTACTTAGGGGCATCATTGAATTTTGCGGATAAATTATTTGTATTTGATTATGCAAATGATAATGTAGGGGATATTGTTATGAAACGTGGGAATAATTTAGAGGCGTATGATGTAACTGGTAATGAAGCCAAAAGGTTAGGAATAATTGAGGGGCTTATAAATACATCTTATAACTTTTATAGGCCGGTAGATTATGGTAAAGATAAGTACTGTGTAGGACACTTTAACAATGGGACCGTATTTGTATTTGATAGTCAATTCAACCCTGTTAATGATTTAGATTACGATGGTGTTCCTGATTTGAAGAGCGGAGGTTATATTGCTGATATGCTTATCTCGGATTTAGAGGTGGATGGTAGACCAGAGATATTTACTACTAGATCAACTGGGGTGATCTCCGTATTAGATGGTCTTACTACTGACCTAGTAAATCCACCAAGGATTATTTGGAGTAGAAACAGTGGTCTTCCTACTATTGGAGATATGAATAGAGATGGGAAGTTTGTTATGATCTTTGGTGAGTTTGAAGGGAACAATCTTGTAGTAAATGTGTTCAATCATAGTCTTCAAAAGATATATAGTGCTGTAATTGCTCCGAGAAGTGAGACAGATGGTTTTTATAGGGATATGATATTCGGTAATGCAAATGGGGATAGTATTCCTGATATCTATTATGTTTATACAGACCCTTACAATGATCTTGCGAAATACGGTATCTTAGTATGGGATGGTGTCTCTCAATCAGCACAAAAGCTTTGGCCTAGTGAGTATGGGCTTAGGTATCAGGGTGATGGACAAGGATTTAGGACTATTGTTGACTGTAATGGAGATGGTTTGGAGGATTATGTGATCAATCCATATAGGCAATTAAGAGTTTTAAATGCAACAAATGGGTCTTTATTATTTCAAAATACAAATGCAAATGTGTATGCTGGAATAGTATCATTTTTTGGGGGCTTGCTGATAAATCATGGTGGGCATACTGGCGCCAATTATTCATCACCATCTGCTTATGATCTAAGGTTGCAAAAACTGTGGGAATCTTCAGTTAAAAAGGAATATACTGGTAAATATGGTTCTATGACAGAAGTAAGAGGTGGTAACCTCGTGTTTCTCCAAACTGCCGTAGATTCTGCACATGTCTATCTGTACAACGTGTTGGATGGGACGTTGTTGGCAGACTTGGTTCTAGGATGTGGCAAGATTTATAATAGTGAAGAGGGTGCATTTAAGGATAATTGCATATTGAGCGATTTAACGCCATCTATAGCTATAAGAGACATAGATGGGACTGATAAGGCGGTATTTGTTGTAGGCTCTAAAGATGGATATCTTTATGCAATAGATGCAATTAATATGAGTCTTGCATTTACGATGAATTTTAGATATCCAATAGGTAATATTATTGCCGGTGATCTCGATGGTGATAATAAAGTAGAGATCCTTATAAGTACAGGAGATGGTTTTATATATGCAATTGATAAAGCCGAACTTAGAGCAGCATCTTATGTATACGAAAACGATGGTAGTTTTTTAGCTACATTTAACAGTGGGAAGGAGAAATGCCCTTCCGAAAAGGATGAAGATGTTGATTGTCAGGAGTTTACAAATACATTAGGAGCGAACTGGGAGAAGGTTGATGGTGCCACTGGGTATGAGTATGCTATTATCTCCCAAAATGGGACCTACATAAGTTATTGGACTGATAACGGGCAAAAAAATGATACAATTACCAAAGACCTTAGATTGGTGTTTGACTTTATGTACTATTTCCTTGTAAGGCCATATAGGATTGAGAAAGGGATAAAGATTACAGGACCTGAGTCTATCAGCGATGGTGTTAAAATAGTTGATATTACACCTCCGGATATAAAAATTGAATTGTCTAATAATCCAATAACACCAGATGGAGATGGATTATATGATTTTACAGATATCTTACTTTCCATTTATGATAAGACATATATAACCCAGTACCAATTGCAGATTTTAGATAAAAATGGAAGTGTGTTATATGATACTACTCCTATTTTTATTTCTGTTCAGAATCTCACTAAGAATATCAGATATGATGCAATGTTTGGAGGTAAGAGGCTTGCTGGAGGGAGATATACGGTAAAAGTATTAGCTACTGATGTAGGAGGGCATTTAAGTAAGGTAGAAAAGGAGCTCATTGTTTGTAATGAATATGAAGTAGTGATTGAGGAGGGGGATAAAAGAGTATGTGGGTGTCCCGATAGAGATAAAGATGGTTACTTAGATTTTAGATGTGGCGGGGATGATTGCGACGATTATAAGAGAGATGTTCATCCTGGCGCAGTCGAAGATTGTTCCACAGGTGATCTAAATTGTGATGGTAAGAAGATAGAGTGTAAGGTTGACCAGCAATGTATTAATGGATATTGTGCCAATCCTTGCATAAGTGGAGAATGTCAGAAAGGATATGATTGTATCAATGGATATTGTATTCCAAGTGACCCTTGTATAGGTGTTGTTTGCAAAGATGGTATGGTTTGTGTCAATGGAAAATGTGTCGATTATTGCAAGAATATAGTTTGTCCTGATGAGACCTATTGTTATATGGGCAAGTGTTATGCATTTAAAGATGCGACATCAGATATACTGTATGAGGATGTTTTAGATGCTGCTGATGCTGGAACCTTAGATATATCTTCAAAGGACATATTAGAAGTGCGAGATAGGTTGATAAAAGATGAAAAGGCAATGGAAGATAAGGATTTAGTTGAAAAAGAAGGGTCGGGCTGTGGCTGTATGATGTTGAATTGATTGATCCTAAGTTGGTTTGCTAAGTGCCTGCTCCAGTTCTTCTACGGGTTCTTTTTATCTGATTTCATCATAGTATAAGAAGGGTTTTTTAAGCCTTTTTTCACCAGAAAATTTGGTAATCTTATGTGAGTGATATTCTGCAAATTCATTTTCAAATTCTATAATGAGTTTTAGCACATATTTTGTGTTACACAGCCTGATGTCATTTTGTGAAATTTAATATTTGTTCAATCCTTTTTGATTTCTTGGATATGGGTACCAACTTCTGTATTAGCCTTATAGCTTAGGGACATTGCAAATTTAAATTGATTAGCATGGTTTGTCTCTTTGTTAGCTGTTTTGCTAAAAACTTCTTTTAATCCTTTACCGTGCCCAAATTTTTTAGAAAACGTTAATGTATATGTATAAGTTCACTCATTGCTATTATAACAAGTGAAAGTAGAATTGGTATTTTGGATCTATTCATATTAAACTCCCAAACAATAGTTAACAATCAAAATATATCTTGTATTCGAGAGGGTCTATAGAATATTTGAATTGTTTTGACTCCTTAAATTTTGTATTAATCCATGCATCTATGAAGTTTTTTGTAAATACACCGCTTTGTAATAGGAATTCATAATCTGTCTGAAGAGAGGCTAATGCCTCCTCAAAGTTATGTGGAATAGATTTTATCTTTTTTAACTCTGAATCGGTAAGTTCATATAGGTTTTTGTCAAATGGTCCGTAGCCATTTTTTATTGGATCTATTTTATTTTTTATCCCATCAATTCCAGCCATGAGAATCGCTGCAAAGGCAAGATATGGATTGGCTGTGGCATCAGGGGTTCTAAATTCAAATCTGGCTGATTTTTCAGTAGTAGCATATTTGGGGATTCTTATTGCCGCAGACCTGTTTCCTAATGAGAATACAAGGGTTGTAGGTGCCTCAAAACCCGGAACAAGACGTTTATACGAGTTTACTGAGGGATTTGTAAACGCCGTAAGTGCTCGGCCATGATGCAAAATGCCACCAATGAAGTACAAAGCCGTTTTATTCAATGAGGCATACTCGTTGCCAAAGAATATATTTCTTCCCTTCTTTTTTAATAGGATGTGTATGTGCATGCCTGTTCCGGAATCATTAGCTAATGGCTTCGGCATAAAGGTAGCAAGCATGCCTTCTTGTCTACATATGTTTTTTACGATGTACTTAATCCATACAGTGTTATCAGCAGCCTTAATAAGAGGTGTTGGTGGGACTTCTATCTCATGTTGTGATGGGGCACCAACTTCGTGATGATGATATTTAAATTTTATCCCCATTCTATTCATTGTTTTGATGATTTTATCTCTAATATGAAAATATCTGTCTGATGGAAGCGCCTTGTGGTAGCCTTTCTGATGTGGTATGGGTATATAAGTATCTCCTCCGAAACTTGTATTCCAGTAACCTTCTTCACTATTGACAAAAAAATAAGAATAGTTATTCGATATATCGTATGAGACCCTGTTAAATATATAAAATTCATATTCAGGTGCAAAATATGCCTCATCAGCTACACCGGTTGATTTGAGGTACATGTTTGCTTTTTTGCATATGTATCTTGGGTCATCTTCAAACTGCTTTCTTGTATCTGCTTCATTAATGGAACATATGAAGGAGAGTATTTTGAAATCTGATATAGGATCAAAATGAAGTGTGTTTAGGTCTGGAATTAACACGAGATCACCTGCTTTGACCTTTCTAAAACCGGTAACAGATGAGCCATCGAATCCAATACCATATCTTACCAACTCCTCGTTGAACTCATCTTTAGAAATAGTTACCTTTCTAAACTCCCCGTTCATATCAATAAATTTCAAATCGATTGAGAGAATGTCGTTTTGTTTGATGATTTTCTTTATCCGCTCTAACCTAAAGGCCATAGATATAATCCTCCAAAATTAGGTATAACTAAACCATAATATTAGTCATAATTGCAAGGGAATTTTGTTATTTTTAATTTTATAAAAAAGTTTTGGAAGAGATCAGAGTTGCGGATTGTCGTATATGATTTTTAAATCAAGGCCTCCTGGATATGCAAATGAGACGTCCTGATGATATCCATATACAATGATTGATACAGGGTTGTTTGAATTTAGTTCATATATCCCTGAGAGAGCCTTAAATCTATAGACACCGTATTGTGTTCCTGGAATTTGAATGAGTTGACTTGGTTGAATTACTGTTTTGTTTTGTGTACCTTGTAGTGAGAGGGTTATTGTAGTGTTAATAGGAGCAGCAATATTTACCCAGTTGGTCGCATAATCTTCTGGAACAAGGAATATGTAATCCCTTCTATACTGCTCTTGAGGAACTAGGAGAACCATGGCAGGATCTCCTATATGGCTACAAGGGTCATAATTACCAAATAGGGGATTCTGATATGTAGAACCTGCCATATATTGAACTGCCATGATTGGACCATTTGCCTCAATAACGAAGTCCTGATTTGATTGAAATTCATAAAACTCTCCTAAGTTTAGTGTTATTGGAAAGCCTGGCTGTGGTGGTATTGTCCTTATTTGAACATTTGACTTGCCTGCTATTATTCTATATATTGAATTTGGATTCCATTCCCCCTTTTTTGGTTCTATACATTGGTTGTTTTTGTATGTTAGATAATCTCTTTGTGCAAAATGAACAGCCGTAAATTTATCTCCCCAGGTTTCTACAGGGAACATCTGTTCTTCTAAGTGATCACAGTATCCGTTTGAGTCTGGGATGTTCTCACACACATGCCCACCAAAAACAGCGATAGGATTGTTTGCCTTGATTATAGTGCCTGTAAGATCATTTCCTTGAGAGGCGGTTTCAATATTTAGTATTTGGTATTGACTCAGGGTAAATGTGTGTTTTACCCCCTTTGTTAAGGCTGGGACACCTGGTCCTGGAGCGGTATTAGCAGAAGGGGTAATATCTACGGTTGTTGTGCCAGGTGAGGTTGCTATTATGGTTAAATATCCGTTGTTAAGATGTTGATACCCGATTTCTTGTCGTGATGCTACGATGTAGTTCCCTGTGAGAATATGTGTTGGTAGTAGAAGTGAGGCATCGTTTGAATACACTTTTACAGTGTTATTCATAGGATTGAATTGGTATACAACGACAGGGACATCAGAGGTTATTTTGAGTAACTTATTGTTTGCAAGTTCGGTCCCTTTAAGATTGTATTTTTGATTATCTTTCTTGGGGTCAAATGTAAATACCTGCAATTTTCGAGGCTCAATTGTATTAGATGCGAGGACTTTGCCGGTAGCCGCCTCTGAAACGGTTACATGGGCGTACAAACTTGTATTTGTGTTACTAACAGCTATTCCCCATATGGCTGTGTCACTCGCTTGAATTGTATTACTTCCCATAAGTTCTTGTGGCGCATTTCTGAGATGTACAGCCCAGTATTCACAACCGATATATGACTTTGTATTCATTGCCTCAGCACAGGCATTGACACATCTATTATTGACACATACTTCTCCTTTATTATTGTCACAGGTTTGATAGTTCTCCCACATGCTACCATCATATGAGCATTTCTGTAATGTTTTATTATCAAGACACTTAAATGAGCCCGGGTAGCATATCACGTTTATGCAAATTCCATTTTGGCATATTTGGCCCGTTTCACAAGATTTTATTTGAAAGCCTGTCCCAGATTCATTGCATATTTTGTAATCGAAATACGTTGGACACCCGACCCTCTCCCCGGGTGTGCATACTAACGATGTTGAACTGTCACTTCCAATATCGGTAATTGAAGCATCTTTTCTCGTAGATCTATTTTCGCTTTTATCATCTTCGTCAGATAATGAACATGAGAAGAACCAACAAATGATGATGATCGCAATTACCCTCGGTAAAAAAAACATTGTCTTATAGATTGTGTTTAACATTTTCCCTCCCGCATTGTTAGTAAATAAGTATACCATGAAATTACTTAATTAAAAATTATCTTAATTTCCTTATTGACATAGTGCGATATTTTTGTCATTTACTATTGCTCTTTTGGAGGATTAAATTATGGTTAAAGGTTATGTGTTATTAAGACTTGTTCCAGGTCTTGAAAGGGAGGCACTTAATTCCCTTAGGATGTTGAAGGGGGTAGTGGAGGTTGATTTGGTGTTTGGTCATTGGGATGTAGTAGTTAGAGTAGAGGCGAAGTCAATTAGCGAGATGACAAGAAAGATCGTCACGGAAATCAGGGGAGTAAAGGGTGTTGAGGCAACAGAGACGTTGGTTACAACAGAGTTTTAGTAGAGAGATGATAAGGACTATCTCTCTATGATCCGTGGCCTCGTATTTTTTAGTTACTGAATTTTTGCAATATAATTGGTTTTAAAAAGTCATAAAGTCTGTCTGCCATCTTTATATTAGCCCTTCCGCTGTAGTGAGCAAAATTGTCAATAACGACATCGTTCAAATCCATATTTGTGACAGCCTCTGAAAGGTAAATAAATGGGATATCTTTTTTTAGTGCATATTTTTCAATAGATTTAATCAAATTAAAGACGTGTTGGCAGCCTTTGTCGATTGGGCAGGTATTATTATCAAGAGGTTCTCGACAATTTGCACAGAACGAGTAGATCTCACTGCTTAGAATAAATATTTTACTATTATTCTTCCCTTCGTTGATTAGAGATTCGAAGTAATGTACATTGGTGGTTTGAAATTTTTCTATAAGATTTGATATCTCTGTCTCTTTGGGTGAGATTAATAGAGAGAGGTAGAATAAAGTATATCTGTAGAGCAGGGAATACTCATTTAATAGGATATTTATTTTCTCAGGTAAAAGTGATAGCATTTGAAGACCTGGGAGCTCTGCATTGACATATCTTACTAGAACTGATCTATTACCTATTTTTTTAACACTAAATTTTGAATTAAGAAAATCGTTTGGGAAGAAATTGTAGATTATTATGTCGCTGTTAAGGTTTTTGAGTTTGTATTTATAGTGGAAATATATTTCTTGTATATCGTATCCCGGAATTCCACCATTTATTACCTCAAATCTTATGTTTTTAATAGTAAGCTCTTCATTTAGTCTTTTTTCGAGTCTTCCTGGTATAGTCTCTTCGTCATTTTGAATCTTTATTCCAAATGTAGCACTATCACCTAGCATTAAGATTCTTATTGTATCTATAGGTTTTGTTAGATTTATTTCTTTGCCCCTCAATCCAAGTGAATTGATTCTGATTATGCAATCTTTGCACTCCTCCATATCATAAGGAAGTCCTGGGAAGGGATTAATCCTCATGCCGGGCAGTTCTTCTTTAAATTGAAATTTAATGTTTAAAAAAATCCTAATGAGTAGTTCACCGACTAAGAAGCTTATGATAACAGATACTAACAAGATTAGGACGTTAGTTATTTTCCTCATGGATCATATTACATTTATTATATTCGTAAAAATTTATCAAACAAAATATTTGACTTTTTAATTGCTTTTTGCTATCACAATCCAAGTTTAGGAGGGGAGATGGAGAAAGAGAAAAGCAGTAATATTGAGATGTTGTCAGAGGTTATCAAAAATGGTGTCGAGGCAGGTCTGAAGATAGCATCAAAACATTATCATATGATTACTGATCTTCAGGAGCTTTTATTTGAGAAGGATAGAGTGTTTAGGATGTTAGGAGAGCAAGTTTTTCAGATGATTGATCAGGGAAGAATATTTGCCCCGGCTATAATGCAGACTACCTTTAAGGTTGCCAAGGAGATAATAGAGAGAATATCGCATCTTGAGGAAGAGAAGAAGAGAACCTCTCTGGAGATAGCTAAAGATGAGAAGTCCGATGTGAAGAACAAGAAGAGTTCTACATCTAAGGGTGTTGATAAGGGACCTGGGGTTAAGAAGACTTTTAGTGATAAGCGGGTAGTTAACAGAAAATCGAGTGTGGGGAAAAGGCCTGTTGCATTAAAGAAGTTGGTAAAAAAGTCTTCTGTAAAGAAGAAAAGATGAGATGTGGGGCTGTAGCTCAGTTGGGAGAGCGCTTGAATGGCATTCAAGAGGTCGGCGGTTCGAGCCCGCTCAGCTCCACCATTTTTAATATGAGGGAAAAATGGCAATCAAGAGTAAAAAATTAGCAAAAAAGAATCAGAAAGAAAAATCCTCCTCAAAGTCTTCTCAGAAGGGCAGAGGAAAAAGTTTAAAAAAAGAAAAGCCTATAAAAATAGAAACTAAGGAAGAAAAGGTTAAAAAGTCTATAAAAAATCAAGAGAAGAAGACACTCTTATTGTTTTGCCCGAGATGTAAGAGAGAGACTGATAATGTAATTACTGGTTTTATTGGTCAGAAGATCAGAAGGGTTAGATGTGAAGTCTGCAAGTCTGAACATAATTATCACAGGATTCAGGCTTTAAAGAAGAGGATGGAGGAGGAAAGAACTTCAGATCTTGGGCAGAGCAAGGAACACCTAACTCAGCAGAATTATTATAGGATTTGGGAAGAGTTGATGCTTGGAAGAGATCCTCAAACAGCCCGTAAATATAACTTAAAAGAAAAATTTTTTGAGAATGATCTTATAGATCATCCTGTTTTTGGGATAGGGGTGGTCAAAAGGGTATTGGAAGATTACAAAATTGAGGTAGTTTTTAAAAATGATATGAAGGTCTTGGCTCATAATAGGTTCTTGGCAAAAAAGTGAATTAGGAGGATTTATGGGAAAATTTAAAGATGTTTTTGTTATAAGTGCTGTACGAACTCCTGTGGGTAATTTTATGGGTTCTCTTTCGTCTGTTCCAGCGACCAAACTTGGGGCAATTGCCATAGAGGAGGCAGTGAAGAGGGCAGGTATAGAAAAGAAAATGGTAGATGAGGTAATTATGGGTAATGTTTTAATGGGTGGAGAAGGTCAGGCTCCTGCGAGACAGGCTACTAGATTTGCAGGTCTTCCTGATGAAGTTTGTGCAATAACTGTGAATAAAGTTTGTGGCTCTGGCTTGAAGTCAGTTATGCTTGCTGCACAGGCAATAATGTGTGAAGATGCAGATATCGTGGTGGCAGGTGGTATGGAGTCAATGAGCAATGCACCTTTTGCGATCCCAAAGGCTAGGGCGGGGATTAGAATGGGTAATGATGTAATAGAGGATCTAATGATAAAAGATGGATTGTGGGATGTCTATTTTCAACAGCACATGGGTTCGTTTGCTGATAAGGCGGCTAAAGAGAAAAATGTGTCAAGGGAGGAACAGGATGATTTTGCATTAGAATCATATAGGAGGTCATCTACGGCATGGAAAAATGGTGAGTTTGACAAAGAAGTTGTTCCAGTTAAAGTTGAATCCAAAAAGGGAGAAGTTATTGTAAAAGAAGATGAAGAGCCTAAAAATGATAAATTGGATAAGTTAAGAACTTTAAAACCGGCCTTTAATAAAGATGGGACAGTGACAGCCGGAAATGCATCTACTATAAATGATGGGGCGGCGGCTCTTGTGATTGCGGGGGAAGATGCTGTAAAGAAGTATGGTCTAAAACCTATGGCAAGAATTGTGGCTCAGGCATCTGCTGCTACTTCTCCTGATTGGTTTACCATTGCCCCTGTATATTCAATAGAAAAGGTTTTGAAAAAGGCTAATATGAAGGTAGAGGATGTAAATTATTGGGAAATCAATGAGGCGTTTGCTGTAGTAACAATACTTGCAATGAAGGCGTTTGGTCTATCATCCGAAAAGGTCAACATTAGAGGTGGGGCTGTATCTATAGGTCATCCGATTGGTGCCAGTGGCTCAAGGATAATTACAACGCTTTTGCATATTATGCATGATAAAAACTTTAAGTACGGTCTTGCTACGGCCTGTATAGGTGGTGGTGAGGCTTCAGCGATAATATTTGAAAAAGTTTAGGCTTAGGTGGGAGATATGGAACTCAAGGTAGTAGATGTAAAAATTCCAGAGAATGCGAATGTAATCATAGGGCAATCGCACTTTATAAAGACTGTTGAGGATTTATATGAGATATTTAAGACGCATTTACCGAATGCAAAATTTGGTATAGCGTTCTCTGAGGCATCAGGACCTTGTTTGATTAGAAGAGAGGGTAATGATGAGGTACTCGTTAGTGTCGCAGTTGAAAATGCAATGAATATTGCTTGTGGACATATATTTGTTATTGTAATGAGGGATGCTTATCCAATAAATATTCTAAATTCTGTTAAACAATGTCAGGAAGTTGCAAATATCTTTTGTGCTACGGCGAATCCACTACAGGTTATTGTCGTGGAAACTGAGAAAGGGAGGGGGATAATAGGAGTCATAGATGGGTCACCACCGAATGGTGTAGAGGGTGATGAAGATGTTATGAAGAGAAAGGAGTTTCTAAGGAGGATAGGTTATAAATTATAAGGAGGAGAGATATGCCTGTTTTTGAAAAGAGAGGGACGAGACCTGGATTTATTCAAATGAATATTACTTTATGGATATTCATGATCGTTGCCTTGTGTATATCTATAGGCATAGCCATATTTTTAGGGACGAGGGACCCGCTTCATTCTAGAATAGAGAGAAGAACAGTACAGATTTTGACTTATACATATCCCAGTTGCAGAGATCATAGGGTTACAGCTATTACATTTACGGATAAGAAGGAGAGGATAATTGAGACAGTATCGTGTGGTGTTAAAGATCAGTATTATTTTCGGAATGATGGTCTAGAACCCACCCCTAACTCTCCTAATTATGGCAAATTCGGGTTTTTATCAGATAAACCGAAAGAGTGAAACTATATAGGAGGGGATTTGATGATTATAGGGGGAAGAGAGAAGTGACGACTTTTTCTGTGGATGAGCTAATCCCGTATTTTATTGAATTCCCAAAGGATAAATTTTGCTCCGTATTTGATGGATTGATGTATTGTTATTGTCTCCCTCCTAAAACCTCATTTGGTGACATCAATATAGATCAGTTTAATAAGATTATGCAGGTGGTGTTTAAAACACCTGTGGATATTGTAGAACATAAATTTGTTAATCTTAAGCTTGTTACCCCTCTTCAAATTTATATAGGATCTAAAAGCGATTGTGATATTCAGATAGATCATCCCACTGTCTCTGAAAGACATGCTGTTATTAATGTGGTTTCTTCCACAGAGATATGGTTGACTGATCTTAAATCTCGCTTTGGAACCCAACTTAATGATAGAGAAGTATTCCCAGATATTAAGACACCAGTAAGGCTTAATGACAATATAAATTTTGGCTTAGTGAGGTCCTATTTGAAAACGGCTGCGTGGGTTTATTCTAGTTTGGCTACAAGATTTGGGATGCGTTTAAATACAGATTTTGAAAGAATAGTGATCAGGTATTTTAGTGGGAGGATTATTAAGAGAATTATAAATGATATTAATATTGGGATAGAAAAATTTACTATAAGAAATGCTTTGACAAACCAGTTTGAGAGTTTTACTATGAATGATTTGAAGGCTATCTTTTGGGTTAAAAATCTTATAGGTGATCCATCAAGGGTTGATAGACAGGGGTTTATAAAAGAGGCTGACCCCTCAAATATGTTTTTAGAATTTAAAGATGGAGAATGTCAGTGGGGCAGTCACACAGGTTATTCCCCACGGTCGTCGGGTTTTTTCTTTTATCCTCACGATCCTGACTCAAATAACATTAAATGTTATATTCCAAGGGATTCTTTAAATTACGTGCTTTTATAATTCTATGTATTTTAATTAAAAGTGTTTACTTTAGTGGCATTATATATTTTATATCTTCTCCTTGTCTAATTTCAACAAGATAGTTTGCAAATATATTCTTAAAATTTTGCTTTGTTAATTCTTTGTCTGGCCATATAACTTCTATCTCATCTACTATACAATTATCTTTTAGCCCAAAGTGTAGTATAAGATCATTTTGAAGACCGAAGTGACCGTATCCGCCCTGGACCTGCTTGTATTGTGTAAGCTCTTTTGCTTTTATTTTTACTTTTGCACCTATAGCAGATAAATTTGATTTACCTTTTTTGCCAACTAGCTTTATCTCTATGGCATTACTAAACATAGAGGCGTTATTTTCATAGTAGTAGACATAATTGTCCTTCCAATCTGTGTTCCTTGCGGTGCTTGAGCCAACTATTACATCGATATCCCCGTCTCTGTCAAAGTCTGCAACAGTTACTTCTTGTGATTGTTTATGTGCGATTCTAACCTCTGTTGCAATTTCTCTAAAGGTGTGATCAGGTTGCTGCATAAATAAAAAAGCTCTATTACCGGGATAATCAGAGCTTGCCAGGAAAATATCAGGCAGTCCATCGTTGTTAAAATCAAATACAGCACCGGATATGTCTCCTTCATTCCAATCCACGACATTCCACTTTCTCTCAAGTCCGCTAACCTTATTGTTTATTCTATCGAAGGTAAAACCGTATTTGTTATCTGTTGTTTTATTTTTCAACAGTTGTGTCGGATCTGATGATTGACCAATGTGCCAGTGTCTAATCTCTGTATGGATGATGTCCATTAGACCATCATTATCGATGTCTTCACAGATTGTTGAAAAAGTGTTTCCATTTAATCTAAAAGGTTGGTCGTCTACACCAAATGCCCAGTAGTTACCACATTGGATTCTCGGTTGACCAACCGTTGGGGGACAATATACGGGATCCTCTGGATGTTGTTTACAATAACACTTATAGAATTCATTATCTGAGTAATCTATGTTTGAATCCCCAGCATAGTTTATTTCTCTACCTATTTCTTTATACATTGTTCCGTCAAATAGCCAGAATTTGTTCCACTGTCTTCCGTAAACACTAGTCATCAGTTCAGGTGTTCCATCATTGTTGATATCACAAGAAGTCACTCCATAAGTCGGTGCACTTGAATATCCTTCTTCGAAGCCTGAGTCATCTGGGGTTAGCAGTCCCATCTGTTCTGTTACATCAGTAAAGTGTCCAACTCCATCGCCTTTGAAGAGTCTATCTGGAAATGATTCTAAAAATCCCCATATCTTGTAAAATGCCCCCACGAACAGATCTATGTTTCCATCTCTATCAAAGTCTGTAAATGTGGCAGATGTAACAGTGGCACCTTCTCTGAAGATGTTATTTGTAGGTCCGAGTGTGAAGTGTCCCATCCCATCATTTAATAGTATCTCAGACCTATCTCCAGGGTCTTTGGGATTAGCATCTGATGCGAGATTTGTGTATACACCTGAAAAGAGATCCACATCTCCGTCATTGTCAATATCTGCAGCGATTGCAAAATTAGATGCCCTTGAAAGATTAGATTCATCTCCTCTAATTTGTCCAAATTTTGACTCTAATGTAAAATCAATGAATCCCTGATTTGACTTTATTCTGTTGAGCAGTATTCTTTTTTGATAAAAAGGAGGTGTTTTTGAGAAGTCGTCTCTTGTATTTGAGTTTACTCTGTGAACTATCAGATCTGGGTAGTAATCATTATTCAAGTCAACAGATGCAAGCCTAATACCAATCACTTTATCTTTAAGATTCATTTCATTCGATTTTTCAGAGAAATGTGGGAGTGTCCATATGTCATATCCCGAATTCACATCTTTTGGTCCTTGCTTGCATATAAATTCTATGTCACTGGATTCCTCAATATCGGCCTGTATGTCAGAAATGTCAATTTCAACATCCTTTATGTCGTATACAATGTCAAACTGGGTGTCTAGTATTGTATCATTTAATGTGTCAGATATCTCGATGTCTGTTAGAACATTTATATCGGCTTGATTCTTAGATGAATTTTCTGAGCATGATAAAAGGTAAAGAGAATATATGAGCAAAAGTATTCTTAAGAAATCCATAGTATTGACCTCCTTCCGAGCCTTACTATTTTAATAGTTTTGGGTCTTTTAGTCAATTTTGCGTTTGTTTACAAACTCACTTTTTAATGGATTTGATTAATAGATACAACAAAAGTGCCTCAATTAGAATAAGAAAGGCGAATTCTAATAAATCTAATTTATGATAGTATTTGCCGCTTTCAGCCTTTATAAAAAATTTATTGTAACAGCAGATAAGACAAGCAGGTAAAGTTGTGAATAATTTAACAAAATCATTGAACTTCATAATGAAATGAAATATTATACATAAATACGTTTTTAGTCAAAGGTATGTTTATTAAATTTGCACTCGGAATTTTTTATATTTTATCTGTAGTATATCATAAGAGAGTAAACGAATTTGTAGACATCTTCTATCGAAAATATTCGTTTGAGGTTACAAACAGATTCTTTGTTTGGGCCTTGGCAATCCCATTTTTACTATTTGTGATATGTTTTATTTGGTTATCAGTAAGGAAAATTTATAAGGTACTATCTCTCCTGAGTATAATTATACTGCCTGTAATTGGTCAATATTTAGTTCTTTTTGTGTCCAATGTGGAAGTAATCCATTATATTCAGTATGCTATTATATCCTTTATAATCCTTAAAATAAGTAATAACTTGTGGTACTCATTTTTTTCTTCGACAGTATTAGGAGTTATAGATGAGATGTATCAGTACTTTGTCTTGTATGTTGGTAATCCTTCTGCTTATGTAGATTATAATGATATGATAATGAATGCGCATGGGTCACTTATTGGTATATCCATATTTATTTTGTTGGAATACAGATTTAAGGGCTTGGAGTTTTTAGGAGCTTTTAAAAATACTTGACCATATACCTATAATTGGTTATGAAGAATCTGTCTCTTGGAAAGGAGTAACAGATGAATATACCGAAGGACCTTTATTACACCAAAGAGCATGAATGGGCGAGGATTGAGGGGAATATTGCATCAATTGGTATTACTGACTATGCACAAAAACTTCTTGGAGATATTGTCTTCTTAGAGGTTAGCGAAGTCGGTACTGTAGTAAATAAAGGAGAGAAAATAGGCACTATTGAGTCAGTCAAAGCTGCATCCGATATATTTTCGCCATTGTCTGGAAGAATAGTAGAAGTAAATACAGAATTAATTAATACACCAGATGTTATCAATAAGGATCCTTATGGAACAGCATGGATGGCAAAGATAGAAGTTTCTAATCCATCCGAAATTGATATGCTTCTCAGACATGATGAATACGCAAGATTGGTAGAGGAGGAATCTAAGTGATGAAGTATCTGCCTCATTCGGATAAAGAGATAAGAGAGATGTTAGCTGTATTAGGGATATCAAGTATAGATGCCCTTTTTGATTCAATACCTGAAAAATTTAAACTAAAGAATCTCTTAAATATACCTTCTGGTCTAAGTGAGAGGGAACTTGATAACCTCCTTAAGTCAATCTCAGATTCTAATATAGCAAAGGATTTTACTATATTTTTAGGTGGCGGTATTTACAATCATTATATTCCCAAGGTAATTGATAACCTTCTTTTGCGGCAGGAATTTTATACAGCCTATACACCATATCAACCAGAGATAAGCCAGGGAACTCTTCAGGCTATATATGAATTTCAGACAATGGTGGCATCTATATTGGGTTTGGATGTTGCTAATGCATCCATGTATGATGGGTCTACCGCGGCCGCAGAAGCTGTCCTGATGGCGAGACGACTTTCCAAATCTCCTAAAAAGTTTGCCTTGAGCTCGGCTGTGCATCCCGAATATAGGTCCGTAATAAAAACTTATTTAAAACACTTGGGCGATGAGATTGTAGAGCTACCCTTTGATAACTTGAGTGGGAAGACGATATTTGATGAGAAATTAGTTGAGGGTTCCTATTGTGTCGTGGTTCAGTATCCAAATTTCTTTGGAGTGATTGAAGACTTAGATTGCTTTTCCTCAAAGGCTAAAGAGATGAGAGTTCCCTTAATATCTGTGACGACAGAGCCTTTATCCTTACTTCTTATTAAATCACCAGGCTCACTAGGGGTTGATATTGCTGTTGCAGAGGGTCAATCATTTGGTGTCCCTATGTGTGTAGGTGGTCCAACAGTCGGCTGGTTTGCTGCTAAAAAGGAGTTAGTTAGAAATATGCCAGGTAGATTGGTTGGTGAGACAACAGATGGAAATGGAGAGAGAGTTTTTGTCCTTACGTTATCTACAAGAGAACAACATATTAGAAGAGAGAAGGCAACATCAAATATATGTACTAATTCTGGCTTAAATGCACTGGCAAATGCGATTTATATGGCATATAACGGTGTTGAAGGACTAAAGAGACTTTCAGTTGAAAATCACCTAAAGGCAGAGTTTTTAAAAAATAGATTGAAAGAGAAGGGAATTAAAGTTAGGTTTAGTAGTGATACATTTAATGAGTTTGTTGTAGAGTTAGATGATGTAGAAGGATTCTATAATAATGCACTTAGTAAAAAAGTAATTCCCGGGATAATGCTTAAAAAGTTCTATTCTGAGCTTGAAGATTCTATACTTATAACAGTTACTGAGCAGAATACTGAAGAGCAGATAGAAATGCTAGTAAGTGCAGTAACCTGACTTGTTGCTTTTTCTTTTAGTCTTTTAATAAATTGTCTTGGTAAGAGTCAACCTTCATATTTTAACTCATCAATTGATGAGTTAAATCTTGTAGAGTAACCTAAAATATCTTGGTGGAACATTATTGAATAAATATTAAAATCTCTTTTTATAAAAGTGGCAGTATGGCTTTTTGTTGTGTTTCTTATAATAGTCTTGGTGATATTCTTCTGCTCTATAAAACTCTGAAGCGGGAAGTAGATCTGTTACCACACCATAACCTTTAGCTTTAAGTAAATCGATTAGCTTTTGAGCTATTAACTTTTCGGTTTCATTGTTGTAAAATATGGCTGATTTGTATTGTTCACCTATGTCGGGGCCTTGCCCATTCTTCTGAGTGGGATCATGAATCTCAAAAAAATATTTAGTTAATTCTTCATAGCTAACTTCCGCAGGGTCGTATGTTACTTCAACAACCTCTCTGTGACCTGTTGTATTAGAACATACCTCTTCATAACTGGGATTCTTTTTGTGTCCTCCCATGTATCCTGATACTACATCTATTACACCTTTTTTCTTCTCGAAGAGGTATTCAACACCCCAGAAACACCCACCTGCGTAATATGCCTTTTTCATCTCTTCTCCTTTTTATATGATGAAAATTGAAAGACATGGATTTTGCACAATCTCATATGATTTTTATATTTGTTAATTTTTATATGTCAATTACAAATGGTAAGATTTACATACAAAGGAAGCTGGTATACTTGTAAGATATACAAATAGCCTATTTGGCTGTAGCAAATCATAGGGAGAGAGGGATAAAAGCCATGGAAGGTCATAAGATACTCTACCTAAGAATCCTCAAGGAAAAATTGTAAAGCAGGTGATTAAAGATACGTGGGGACTAAAACTATGATAAATCAGAGAGACTGGTTATTGATCTGTCTTCTGCATTGGACAATCATCTCTGATATATTCTTTTGGATGAGAGGTGGCTTTGAGTTGATATTTGTAAATGGATATACGATTGAGAAATTGATTGTTTACGAAGAACCACAAGCCATGGGCCTATGATTTGTGGTAGGTGATTGATGTCCGATATATTTAGAAAATGTAACATTTCAACGTGATGGAAAATTGTAACATTTCCATTTTGTATAAATGGGGGAGTGAATATATATATTTTTCACATAAGGATTAATTAATTTACCCATTGGTTTCTGTTTATTTCCTCTCGGAAAGGTAATGTTGGGTATATATCAACATTAATACAGATATCTTATAGATGCCTTATTTTACTTATGCCTAGACATATCGCAAAAAACCTCAATATATGTGCCTTGAAGAATACAAAAGATTCAGTAAGTTTATGATTGTGACAATAATCACTTGACTAGTCGGCAAGGTGAATGATAATTGTAGCGATAAGGTGGCTAAAAGTAATGTTCTACTATGCGAAAGGTAAAAGAATGTATTATATAGGAGGTATTGATGGTGTATAAAAAAATTATATTTCTAATTTTGATGGGGTTTTTTGTTTTTGCTTGTTCTACCGAGATAGAGCCAGTAAATCCGTTTGACCCTGATGCACCTAAGGAGTTACAGAGGAAGGGCGGCATAAAGGGGAAGGTAGTATTGGAGAATATCTCTGACATAGGGAGGGTGAAGGTAGATATATCCGTTAAGGATACGAGTTATACAACGATAGCGGACAAGAGTGGGAATTTTACACTGAGTGATATACCTCAAGGTAGATATACAGTGAGGGTGATACCGAACGATGTGGGATACAGGGAGGTAGAGATAGGGAATGTGGAAGTAGGGATAGGTAAGGTAGTAGATTTAGGAGACATTAGTGTATTTATGAAGAAGGGTAGTATAAGGGGGATGGTAAAGAAGACGAGGAGGGATGGGAAGAAGGAGGGGGTGGGATATATCAATGTGTATGTTTTGAGCAAAGGGGCGGTGGGAGGAGCGCCGGCTGTGCCATTGGATGAGAAGGATCGCTGTGCGAACAAGGTGGAGATGGGGGGTGTATATAGTGGGGTGACGGGAGGGGATGGTAGGTTTGTGATAAGGGGGATAAAGGTTGGAAGCAAGTATATAGTGAATCCAGTGGATAAGTTGTTGGGTATGGGATATTCTGGGGAAGTGGAGTTGAGGGGGGATGGGGATGATGTGGATG
>JAOAFA010000004.1 GCA_026416535.1 Deltaproteobacteria bacterium | reverse complement strand
CGGAGAGATGGCTGAGTGGTCGAAAGCACCGGTCTTGAAAACCGGCAGGGCGCTTAGTCGCCCTCGAGAGTTCGAATCTCTCTCTCTCCGCCAGTTTGGAGAGGTGGCCGAGTGGCCGAAGGCGGCGGTTTGCTAAACCGTTATACGGTCGAAAGTCCGTATCCAGGGTTCGAATCCCTGCCTCTCCGCCAGTTCATACTTTTTTACATGAATAAATTAACAAAAAACATGAAGTCATCAATTCAAAAGGAAAAGGTGTATTTAAATAAAAAGTTTCTCCAACTAATCCGAAATTAAATTAGTAACTAGCGAAAAAGCTTTCGATTTTCTCATAAAGATGGAGGTTTTAAAAAGACATAGTAGGTATATTTATCGTGGAAGCGAAAGAATAGGGCTTGGTAGGAGAATACAGATTAGGTGTTCAGATTGTCTAAGGGTGTTTAGTCCAAGATGTTCTTGAAGGTATAAGGAGTTGGAGTGGAGGTATAATAACAGAAATGAGAACTTATATAAGGCATTATTTGAAACAATTAAAACATTTGGGAATATAACGCACAATTACCAAATTTATTTACAACATTTAATTTTTCCCAGAAGCACAATATGACCACTAATTGACCTCCCACATTATTAGGTTTCTAATAAACTAGGTTTACTTGGAAAGCTCTACTACAACAGAGTCGAGGATCTCACTTATCTCTCTATAATTTTTGGGATTAAACCCATTTGCAATAAGAGAAAAAGATATTACTTCTAACTTAGAGTTAATAGTAAACCCCGCAATAGAGGCTACACCATCTATACTTCCTGTCTTTACCCTCGTTTTTAATTCACAGGGTGTGTTGAAGAACCTTTTTCTTATTGTACCATCACCAGCAGCAATAGATAAGGAGGCTAAATACTCTGGCATCAACTGAAAATTATTGTAGACATAATTCAATAATTTAACAACTGTCTCAGAACTCATCCTATTTTCATGAGAAAGTCCAGAACCATTCGTTATATAATACTCAGATTTGCTAATCCCTGCTATCTCCATAAAGCTTGCTATGACTCTCAAGCCTTTTTCAAATGTAGCTGGTGCCCCATAGATCTGCCCACCCATATGCTTTAAAAGCTGATCTGCACTAAAATTGTTTGAATGCTTATTTAGATCCTTCAAAACAGACATCAGAGGTTCCGAATAATAGGTATAAAAAAGTTTATAATCATCTTTGGGTACTTCCTTTATGCCAAATCTCCCCTTAACTTTTATACCATGGATATTAAAAAACCACCTGAATACCTCAACTGCATAACTATCAGGGTCTTCCACCCTCCTATTAAACTTCTTACCCCTCTGATTAATACCGATATCTCCACTTACAATTACCTCCAAATACCCTTTTTTAGGTTTCACATCCACCTCTATCGTATTCCCTTTCAAGGTAGTTAACGCATTATTAATTATTTTAAAATATTTAGGGAGTGGAGGCTCAGTGAATACTATCGGTTTTTTCCCTTCTTTTGATGCGGGCTTTACGTATACAGTAAAACTATTGAAATTTACAGCTGTTGCCGATACAGGTGCATAATACGCCCTAATACCTATATCCTTTTGCCAACCAGGTCTAAAATAATCCCTATCAAAAAAGGATGAATCCAAATAGATATTTCCATTAATTTGATTTATACCTTCCCTCTTTAATTCGAGCACCAAATTAAAGATATTCTCGTTTACCATCCTTGGATCACCATAGCCTTTGATATAAAGGTCCCCCTCTACTATTCCACCATCATCAGGAAACTCCTGAAGATACACCTCAGTAGGAAACTTATAGTACGCACCCAAATAATACAACGCTGCAGCAGAGGTCAAGAGCTTTGTTATCGATGCAGGATTTAACTGCTTATTCTTCTCCCTTTGATAAATCTCTTTTGACTTACTAATATTGTATGCATACACAGTTAAGTCAACAGGTTTAATCAAAGGATGGGAAAGTATCTCATCTATCTTTGTTGAAAGCTCCTCCTCAGAAAAGGCAATATTAGATAGACAAAAAAAAGTAGCAAATACTATTATGAAAATCTTCATTTCTCCTTTTTATTCTTTCCACTCAAATCTTGATCTGCTTTTCTTTTTATATCCGAGTTAGGCAGAGATTTTATATCTTCATCCATTGCACCTTCTTCAATTAACCCAAGGACTATTTTCTCAAAATTATTGACATTTTCTTCTGTATATCCCTCAAACCTCTTCTTAACATATCCATATCTATCAAATACAAAAAGTGTGGGTAATTTACTCACACCGAATCGCCTTGCCATTACACCCATTGGATCTATTACACAGGGCATCTCGATACCAGTTTCATCCACAATTTTTTTGAACAACTCTATCCCTTCTGGCTCAGTATCAATAGATATCTCTATAATCATTATACCTTTATTTTTATACTTCTTATAAAAATCGGCCAACACAAAGATTTCTTTCTTACACGGTTTACAATAACTAGCAAAAAATGATACAATTACGGCCTTATTTTTGCCATCAAAAAGATTATCGGATCTTATTACGGAAAAACCACTCAGATTTTCATTATAAATCTTCACAAAAAACTTGGGGACAATCATCCCCTCTTCAAGTTTATTCCCCGCCGATATAAATATCATAGAACATAATAACAAAAAACTCACCTTTCTCATGATCACTATCATGACCACTCTATCTCCTTTCTTCTCAGTATTTCGTTACACAGCTCCTCTGGTTTGATCCTAAACTGTTTATCCTCTGAGTTAATAGAAAGCCTAAGATCTTTTACAGTATAATAGCCCCCCTTTTTCTCGTCTTCTCCCTTTATAATGGCAAATGTTGATTGATTTCTATCAGCCCTCTTAAATTTTGATTTATATGATTTAGTTGCCAAATCAACCTCAACCTCAATACCAGCCTCTCTCAATTTCTGCACAACCAAGACATCCCTAACATCAAAAGATGCAAGATCTGACATAAAACTTACTCTTAACTTCTCTTTAGGTTCAATAAGCTTCTTATCAATAACCTCAAGCAACCTCTCAATCCCACCGGCAAAACCTATAGCTGGATAATCCTCACCTACGAAATCCTTAAACAGCGAATTATACCTACCTCCCGCAATAACTGTATTTTGTGAACCCAAAAGATTGTTTGTAATTTGTATTTCAAAAGTTGTTCGACTATAATAATCTAATCCTCTCACAAGCCTAGAATCTATCTCATATTTTATCTCAAAACACTTAAGAGCTCTCTTCACCTCATCAAAGTGTTTCGAGCAACCCTCACATAGATAATCCACAGTGCATGGTGCATCTTGTGTCAAAGCCCTACAACTATCGTTTTTACAATCTAATACTCTAAGCGGATTAGTGAGTATTCTCCTCTTGCAATCATCACAAAACGAATCCTTTGACTTATTCAAAAAAACAACTAAAGACTCTCTGAATCCTTTTCTGCATTCTATGCACCCCAGGGAATTTACTTTAGTGATAAAATCTCTTTCTTGCACACCAAGCTTATTAAGCAGAGAAACACCTAAAAATATAAGTTCTCCATCTATACTACCGTCCTGAATCCCAAACACCTCTGCACCAAATTGGTGAAATTGCCTCAACCTACCTTTTTGAGGTCTTTCGTATCTAAACATTGGTCCCAAATAAAAGAATCTACATATTCCATCGTGCTTTAAAAAGTTATGTTCTATTATAGCACGCACAACAGGTGCAGTTCCTTCCGGTCTCAATGTAATCATCTCACCATCTTTATCCTTAAAACTATACATCTCTTTCTCTACAATATCAGTCCCCTCTCCTATACCTCTTACAAACAACTCAAAATACTCAAGGATAGGGGTTCTTATCTCCCTGAATCCCGCCATAAAAAAGTGCTCCCTTAACAAGTGCTCCAGATTTATCCAAATATTAGACTCAGGGGGTAATATATCATTCATACCCTTAATAGACTTAAATCTTATATCCATATTTCAACAACCTTCTAAAAAGTATATCTCTCACTTCTAAATAAACATCGTCCAACGCCTTATTGGCATTAACGATCTTAGCAAACTTAACCTTTGTTATAAAATTCAAATAGTTACTTCTGACCCTTTTTAACAAACCTCTTCTCTCATAAATCTCTTTTACACCACCTCTCGCACCAACCCTTTTCAGTCCAATATCTACATCAACATCCAAAAATATAAGTAAATCTGGCTCAATAGCATAAGTATTGATTTCTCTTATCCATCCCTCTGAGACAAACAGAGATTGATACGCGTAAGATGAGTATTTATACCTATCGCAAATAATGATATATCCCATAGACAGAAGGGGCTCTATTTCATTTCTTATATGGTCAATTCTATCTGCTGCAAAGAGAAGTGCGAGTGACTTTTGGTCAAAAACTTCACCCTTTCTAGTGGTATTCATAACCACTCTCCTAGAGAGGATATTCTTAATAACAGAACCAATAGGTCCATAAGTCGGTTCAAATGTGTAATGCGACTTTATTCTCTTTGATTTTAATTCAGATTCCAACATCTTTCCAATTGTTGTTGTCCCCGAACCATCTATACCTTCAAGGACAAGAAAGAATCCATCCTTACTCATAATAATACCTCATATAATATTTGGAGGAGGCTTTACCCGTGAGAATATCTGCCGCACTTTCTGATGTGTTGGCGGCCTTGTAATCTCTCCAGACTCTTCAATTGTAATAGTTATATTATCGTATACATCTGTGTTTTTAAAAAACTCATCAAATCTTTCCTTGATTTCCCTCTCAATTCTCTCATTCTCCTTGGGATCCTGCGAAATATATCTTACAAGCAGATGGTTTTGCTCTTCATGAATGAGTTGAAATTGCTTCAGACCCTTTATTCTCAAAAAGAGAGCCTCAAATGGTATAGGTGGAAATGCCCTAAAATGACCCTCTTTAGTCATCAGATAAAATGTGTCATCGCTCCTACCTTGTACCTCTATAATAGCAAACGGAGAACCACACTCACATCTATAATTACGATTAATTATTACAGAGTCCCGCAACTCATAGCGGATAAGAGGTTGGAGTTTGTTAATAAAATTTGTAATCAACACTTTTTTAGATGCTACACCATCCGGAACCGGCCTATTATCTTCATCTACTGCCTCAATCAAAACATAATCTTCATTAATATGCATCTTCTGATACTTACACTGATTCGCAAGACAAATTGCTTCTGTAGTTCCATAAGTCTCAACAACTTCAACCCCCTTAAACGCCCTCTTTATTACCTCTCGAGCACTGGTACTAAATGGCTCACTACCAGAAGACATAAAATCTACCTCTATTTTAAGTCTACCAGCCAACTTCTCGTATGCTAACGCCTCAAGAAACGTAGGATAACTATGAACATAATGAGGATTAAATTCATTTAATTCTTCTACCAATTTATTCATAGGCTTAGTAATTGAAAATATTCTAATATCGGACAGATAAAAAGCCTGCTTTGGTGTAAGGCGCGCCAATAGATATGTTATATAATGTCCCTCACTTGCTACAATCATTGCCCATCTGAGCTTCGTCTTCACCGTATACTTATAAATATAAGGTAATGACAACCTATGTTTTAAGAGCCGAGCAAATTCAACACCTTTTTGAACAATCCACTGCCATTGACTCATAATAAAATAACCTATTACACCTGTCGTACCCGAAGTTGTAGAAAGAACATACTTGCCCTTAAAATATTTACCAACCGAATCGGGATCATGTGCAAATAAAATTATCTCATCTCTCGTTATGCCTCTCTTTGTCAATGAATCTTGTAGATGTTTTAATATCAACTCTTTATTGACCACAGGTAGGTCAGTAATCTTTGCCTTCTCTAAATCAATATTCTGGTAAAGCCTTCTATATAAGGGACTATTTTTATATGCATACTTTATAATAGATCTTAACTTTTTATCTCTCAGTCTCAATATCCTTTCCCTGCTAAAATATTTCTCTCTTACCCTCGCCCATATAGCTATAACAAACATATATATTAATTGAATTAGAGACATCATATAACCACCTCATTAAGAGGAGTTTTATTATAATTGATAACAGACAAAAGACAAAGAAAATTTATGCTGACAAAACGAAACGCTAATTAACACCCTCCCCCATACTATTCTAAATAAAATCCAAAGCTTCCTTCTAATCTAGCGCCTAAAAAAACAGATAACAACACAAAAGGTTTCTCTAACGTTATAATTTTAGTTTACAAAAGATATGAGTCAACGCATTTATTAACCATTAAGGCCTCTAAAGAAACAACCCCTAATAGACAAGACAGTTAACCTAACACAGGCTAAATACGAAATCTTGGATTAACTAAAGCCATTTTACTCTTTCTCAAATCAAAACCATTATCTAAGAGTCCAACCTATGAATGCATCTTGATTATTCCCTTGGCTGTATTTTGCAATATCTTAGAAACGCTAGCGTTTTTCGCTATATTCTTCAGATCAGACAATCTGAGGCTCCTTACAAAAGCCATTGCCATGGGAACAGGTGTCTTAGGATTCAAGGCGAGTTTAAGTTTTATATTATATACCCTAATATAATCTCTGTGCGTAGCAATATATTTTATCGCCTCTGCATTTGCTGCTCTATCCTGGGCAATTTTATATATATCATCTTTAGTAATATCGGGATGTTTCACAGCGGCAAGAGCTACTGATGGATATGGAGACTTTGCCATGATTTGCTTAACTCTATGTCTCCCCACCTCCACAAAAGCCAACTGTCTCTCTTCACTCATCGTCTCAATATCATCTATCAACTTCTTCTCCATCTCTTCAGGCAACGGTACACTCTCATCATAATATTCCCTCTCTATATTAAATTTCTTTATTAATTCCTCTTTATTTTTTGAGCTCTTTGGTTCGATCAATGAATCCTTCGTTGAACTAAATATGGGTTCTAACTGTTCACCATCTTTTTCTAATTTAGATGAATCTTCACCCTCCTCAGTTGACAGTTCTGTTTCCAAATCCTCCCTCTCCTCATCCCTAACTGACTTATTATGAGCAGATACAAAAGGTAGCTCGACCTTTAGTCCTGATTTTTCCGCAAATTCCATCACCATACTCTTCTGAGACGCGGTCGAATTAGGATTATTACAAATGGCACTAACAATTTTAGGATGCCTCAAAATCCTAACTTGATTTCTTGAAATCATATCAACAAGTTTTTCATCTGCAAATGTAGCTATCATCTCAATTGTCTCATCAGCTGTGGAATTATTCATAATGATCTTTTCGAGCACTGTTCTATCTGAGCGATAAACAATAGCTAATTCATTAATCAATTGACCCGGTAAGGGTTGTGTCAACACAGCGTTTAAAATCTTCATGGGAAGTTCAGAAAATGTTTTTCTAGCAAGAGATCTAATCTCCTCATCCTCTTCCGAAAACATTAGATATAGAAAAATTACATAGTCTATGGGTTTGAGAGGTACCAACCCTTTTATAGCTAGAGCTTTAAGCCCAGATGGCGTAGTAGGAAGAATTAGTTTTTTTACGCTCTCAGAAAGGTTATTAATATCTATCTTGTCCATCATCCTTTATTCCTCTCATAAATAAATCTTAGACCATCAAGTGTAAGATTAGGATCAACAATCTCTATGGACAGACTCTCTTCAGCTATTATCTCAGCAAAACCACCTGTTGCAACAACCAATACATCTTCTTCATTCATTTCTCTTCTCATAAGCCTAACTATGTTATCTACAATCCCTATATATCCAAATACAACGCCAGATTGAATAGAATTTACAGTATTTTTACCTATAACAGACGGTGGCCTCTTAAAATCAACCCTTGGCAGTTTACTCGTTCTCGAAAACAGAGCATCCATGGATATACCAATACCTGGTGCAATTGCTCCTCCTAAGTATTCTCTCGTACCTCTTACAGCATCAAAAGTAGTCGCTGTCCCAAAATCAATAATTATACATGATCTCTTATATTTCTCAAGAGCTCCAACTGCATTTACTATTCTATCAGCACCTACCTCCTTTGGATTCTCATATAATATCTGAATACCTGTCTTGATACCAGGTCCCACAACAATAGGATCTATGCCAAAATATCTTTTACATACTGAGACATACACTTCCTGAATCGGAGGCACTACACATGCAATAATTATCCCATCTATATCAGAAAATTCAAGCTTCTTTATTAAAAACATCGAATTTAGATATGTCGCAACCTCATCCACTGTAATATTAAGAGATGTGCTCTGTCTAAATGACGCTTTAAGATTATCCTTTTCAAAAATACCATATACAATATTTGTATTTCCAATATCAATAGTAAACAACATAACAAACCATCCTTAAAACACCTTCTTATAAAACTTATACAAAGGTAGACTTTTTATCCCTTCAAGTTCTGCCTCTTTTTTCCTCAGGACAGTAATTATTTCATCTCTCTTTTGAGTCTCTAATTCCAGCATAGAAATTGTCTTCCTAAGTTCAACAACCTCATTTTTTAATCTAATTATTTCATCTGATTTAAAACTTATTTCGTTTAATGTTCTTACCTTCTCATCCTCAAGAAAACCATTTTTTCGCATCAGTTCAGTAAGTTTGGCATTGAGTTCAGAGACCTCCAAACTCAGTCTATCTCTATCATTTTTTAATTTAATTATTTCATCTTTAAATCTGAACAATTCATCATTTAAACGTTTACATTCATCTTTAAGCCAACCACATTCTCTCATCAATTCTGTCTTCTCATTATTCAATCTAAGTATCTCATTATCCTTAGAAACAATCCTTTCAGAAAGGCGAATATTTTCAGCCTGTAGCTCTTTTACCTCTTTAATAAGGTTAGCATGTTCAATACCCTCCTTCACATATCTATCAACAATCCTAACTAATCCCCAAATAAGACCTTCTCTCTTTTCAAGTTTAGAAGGCTTCTTAAGTATATTTACTAGAGGTTCCATACATTTAACCACATCAAATTCCTGCATGATAAGGGTTGCAACATTGTCAGACTTGTGCACTATCAATTCGTTGTCAGAGATTATCCTATCCACAACCTCTTCAAAATCAGATATCCCTCTTATCACCCACCCCGCGTCATATTTTCTAATAAGTTCGCTCATCTGCATATAATCATTTACTATCACAGGCAATCCTGAAAACAGGTAATCACTACCTCTAAAATTATAAGAATAAAATCTCTCAATGTTCCTCTCAAAACATAGAATTCCTACAGACGCACAACTATACTCAGCCAAAAGTCTACCATAAGGAAAGGTGCCCATATACCTTATTCTATCACTTTTTCTGTAATTAAATCCTGATCCATATGCCCTACTTTCTATAGCGAATTTACCTCCAAATATTCTTAATTCACCCTTCCCCTTCTTCTCAAGAATCTCAACAAGTCTATTTATGTAAGCTTTGTCATCTGCCCAAGGCCAATTATACCCACCTGCTACAAAGACTACTTCTTCGGGAATCTTTCTTTGCAGAGGGCAATTCAAAATTATCTGAGGAATAACTAATACCCTATCAAGGACATCAGTCAATCCTGCCAATATAAGCAGGGAAGAAACAAAATCTCTCTGTCTAGCACTGCTCACAACAAAATAGTCAACCTTCCTTAAAGAATCAAGTCTCAGGAATAGGTCAATGGAAAAATCTACATCTTCAAAAATAGACTCTAAAACCCTATGTGCAAATAAGTCTAATATGACAATTGCATTATTATCTTCAGGAAGAAAATGTAAAAGCTCTGAGACACAAACAATGACAAAATCAGGTTGAAGTGAATCAATTATTTTTCGTATTTCATAATCTGAGGAAAACGGTATCATCCTAATACCGTTGACCTCTTTAGCTATATCTTTTAATTCCTCCTCCTTAGAAACATAAAAACATTCAAAACCGAACCTTTGTAGATAGGAAAGGTAATTATAAGCCCTAATTGCAGAACCAACAGTCACAATATCTTCAAGAGGAGGCGAACCTCTTGTTATTGCAAGGACTCTCAAATTATTCCTCCTGATAATAATTTACAGGGAGACATATGGTACCTATTTTATCTATTAGACGGCATACAGTCAACGATTTAGAACAATCAAAATGATTTCTGCATCTCTCCGTACAATAAGCTCTCTTTTTATCTACATGTGCACAGAAACCATCTTCACATACATAAGGATTATCCATACAATCCACGCCTACAGTGGTCTTCATAAATCTGGGGGCACATACTCTGGCGGCCTTCGCATATTCATAATCAAAATATACTGGTACTATTTTACAGACATCATCCATACTACAGTCATCATCAGTTGCGCAAAATTTTGTGCATCTCCCATAAAAGCCAAGAGATATATCAGTCTCACTATCCGGTAGGCATATCCCACTTACACATTCATCATTTGCATAACATATCTCATTATAATCCTTTAATCTAGAATAGATTCTCATACAAATAGACTCTATCTCTCCACTCCTCTTATCTATAGAAACTCTACAGACCTCACCCTCAGGACACCCTTCATCCCTACTACAAGGAAACAACGACCCAGGATTTGGAACACAAAGCTTTACTGTCATCTCTTGTCCAAATCCCACATCGATATCAGCAAATACACAGACATAATCATGAGGACAATCATATCTTGTTTTGCAAAAGGCTGAACAAGTGTTAGTTTCAGGCAAACAAATACCTGAGGCACACCCTTTATCGCAACTCTCTCCAACAACTGCAAAATCCCCCTCTGGTCTATGACATTTCACGTTTCTAATACTACCCTCTTGGATCAATGAGCAGAAAAAACCATCTTGACAATCTGCATCACTATAACAATCACTAGGACTAACCTCTTTTTGACACACCATTCTATCATCAATCAATCTACACAAAAAACCTTTAGGGCAATCGGAATCATTAGCACAATAGCGAGAACAATAAAATATATCTGAATTCTTCACACATAGAGAATTTCTACACACATCATCTGAATACATGCAAAATTCACCAATCTCATTTTTTACATCTTTATAGTTTACACAACCCTTATAATAGACATCCCCCTCATTGCTCAACATACCTTCACATACAAAGGACTCAGGACAATCTGCATCTTCGTAACAAGGCATAGTACAGAAACTCCTACAAGAATCTTTACAATATTCCGGCCGCCCACACATCCCCCATCTACATTCATAATATCTATCGCAATAATGTTGTGATACCATACCACTATTTAATATACCACAGAACGTAGTAATCTTATCTTTATCAATACTAAATGAATACCTACATTTTAAATTATACTCACAATCACTGCTACTATTACATTTTCTTGGAGCATAAATCCCGTTCTTTATGCACACCCTTTTATCAGGATAGGTAGGGAAAAAATCACAATAAAAATCATATGGACAATCAGAATTATTAGAACAACTTCTACTACAGTAAGAGTAAACATATCCATCCGCAAAAAGACAAATCCCGCTCCTGCATTCCTTATAAGGCTCTTTCCCCTCGCAAAACATCCCTGTCTCGCGTGGAATTTTAGGAAGACAGGCAAGCCTCCCCTGATAATCCCTATCACATATCTGATCCTCATCGCAATCCATATTAGATATACAACCTCTACCACACTTTTCTATTGGAAAACACTTACCATCTTGACATACCCTACAACTACCACAATCCGAATCATCTCCACAAAGTGTAACAATGCAAAAGTTCGATAACTCACACACACCATTTACACATAATCCACACGGTTCACACTCTGAATTTATACTACAGATGGTTTTCGAATAAATACTCTTAACACACAATTTATTATTACCTACCAAAGAACAAAAATAGCCCAACGGACAATCATAATCATAGCTACATAGCTGTGTGCAATACTTTTCATTATAATTCTGCATACAAAATCCACCTACACAATCGCTGGAGCCATCACATCTCGTCCCAACACTCACTACACAATAGTTACCCACCCTCAACGAACCCACTGGGCAATTGTCTCTCACAATGCTAACCGTCTCAGGCATTTGACAAAATAAGAACAAATTAGATACAACAACCATAAGGACCAAAATACCCTTTTTAAGATACCTATGAGACGGACAAATATTACTCCAAAACAATATCATAAAAAACCCTTGGCCAAAATTATACTTATCAATAACATGTATGCAAACAAAAAACAGCTCTCTCTTTTTTATCCACAAAATCCTATACTATTATGCAATTATACTAAAAAACAAGTTGCCAAAATTTATTACTAAGGTAAATTACCCCATTTCAAAATTAGGATATTCCCTCAAGCACGACATTTTACAAAAGTCTTTCCCCCGATGCTCGGGCTATACACAAAAAATGCAAAAGGTCCATACCCAACACTGGACTACAAGACAACAATCACCTTAATATACGCTACATAAATGATACATCAAAAAAGATAACTGGTAGTGATTTCTACTTTTTCAACTTACACCTTTCTCGTCCAACAACCCCTATTTCTCTGCCTAATTATTATATAGAGTTATAGAAAAGTAATGCTTAAATAGTGTTGATCAAGAACCCTCTTTCACAACTGCAAACTCAATCTTATCAAAGCCCGCCTGATTACAGGTATACATTACTTTTTGCAATTGTTTAAAAGGTATCCCCTTATGAGCCTTAATTGTGACTAAATGACCTGGTGTAGGTAAACCTGTAACTGGGTCATAAGCAGGTGGGGCACCTGGCTTTGATGCAATTTTTTCTAGTTTTCTCCTCAAAGCCTGATCAAGTCCGGGGAGCAAAGGCACATCCTTATCTTCATAATCTTTGAAAGTGGGTTCCACCAACTCACCATCCATATAAACAGCCTTCTCAGTTACAGCCACCTCTGTCTCATAAGACATAGGATCTTCTGCCCTAGACTTAGGCATAATTAGATCTGGTGAGTTAAAAGAAGAAAACGTAGAAACAGCATTCGACATAATCAAAAACACTACAAGAATTATCATAACATCTATGAGATTAACAACATTTACTATCAGATCTTCCGGTTTTTTCGCTGGCTTCATTGTCTGATGTTTTTTGGGGAAAATCATAACCGCCTCCACATATTTCATTAATAGGGTAAATCTGTCAGGGCGACGCTCTGGAATAAAGGATATTTCATCTTTTGATCACCGGCTCCTGTTACAACTTTTTCTCTCACCGCATCCATCGCCTTTACCACTAACTCATATTCTATTGTCTTTTGCACCTCAAGCAATATATCCTGTCTTGCCTCATATACCTGCTTTATCTTATAGAGTTCCTCTGACAACTTATCAAAATCAAACTCTTTATTCTCTTTAAGGGGTATATCTATCCCCGTTGGAGCCTCCCCTGTTACAGTTACTACAATCTGAAAACCTGGCGAATCACCCTCTTTTTTCATCCTAACCTCAAGATTCTGTAACGTCTTTTTATCAGGCTGATCCAAAGGTTCATCAGGTGGCTGTCCACCAAAGACAGGCATCTTAGCAGGCATAGTAGTTACATCTTCAAATGTGGAAGTAGCAAAGTTAGTCAGAAGAAACACTATAAGTATTATTAACACATCTATCAAATTCACAACATTTACGTGTATAGTCTCTTTTTTTCCTCCAGTATCAACAGCTCCAGCCATTGTAAACCTCCACTATTATGTAGTTATATAGAAATTACATATCTTCTTGCTTCTGCTCTTTTATCCTAAATAGGTTAACAGTTTGTTGAGATACTGTTCTAATATCCTCCACTAACTTTTGGCTTTTAGCTTGTATAAATGAATAGACCACTATAGCTGGAACAGCCACAATAAGTGACAAAGCAGTGCAATTCATAGCCACAGATATCCCCTGAGCAAGAATTGTAGCTTTTTTGGATGGCTCAACACCGGCAACAGCTCTAAAGCAGAGTATCATTCCCATAACAGTTCCAAGAAGTCCTGTCATAGTCGAGGCATTAGCCACCATAGAGAGATAATGGGTTCTTCTTTCAATAAGAGGAATAACCTCTGTTGCCTTTTCATTTATTGCAATCTCTATAGCCTCTACACCCATATCATGCTTCATAAGACCGTGCTTAATAACCTGTGCAAGCGGGGCATCATTACACAGTCTAATTGCATCATCAATCCTATCAGCCATTACCCTTTTCTGAATCTCTGCAAAAAACTTTTTTGCATCCAAGCTATACTTGAAAAATAACGAATAAAACCTGTCTGCTACAATTGCAATTCCGAACGCAGCTAAGCCCAAAAGTGCATAAAACTCCCACACGCCAAGTTGATACAACTCTCTAAAAATTGTTACCATCTTCTTACCTCCGTGATGATAAAATTGTTATTATACAAAAAATCATTGCAATGCATAACAACGATGTGATAAATAACATACCTAACTTTTTGATGTCAAGAATTTTTGGTGAATAAATTATGACTATAATAAAAAATATTAGCCAGCTTGTTACTCATTCTACAGATAATCTGAATCCTCAACCTACTATATACAATAATTTGTCCTTACAAATACATGAAGGTAAGATATTAAAACTCAGTCCCAACAGCAAGCTAGGTCGTTATAAAAAGGAGAAGATCATTGATGTAAAAGGAAAAGCGGTTATACCTGGTTTAATAGAATGCCATACCCATGCTATATTTGGTGGAAACAGGATTGATGATTTTGAAAAAAGGAGTAATGGCATTTCTTATTTGGAAATTTTAAAAGCTGGTGGAGGAATAAACTATACAGTTAAATGCACAAGAAGCACTAAAGAATCAGAATTATTAAAAACAGGTCTCAAGAGAGTTAAAAAATTCATATCCAATGGCATAACAACTCTTGAAATTAAGAGCGGATACGGACTAAGCTTTGAAGATGAATTAAAACTCCTTAGAATTATAAACACTATAAAGAAAAAATCGGATATAGAGATAATCCCAACATTTTTGGGTGCTCATACCTTTCCAGAGGAATATAGAAATGAAAAAGGGAAATATATTGATATTATTATTAAAAAAATGTTACCTGTTATAAAGAGGAGAAAATTATCACAATTTTGTGATGTGTTCACAGAAAAAGGTGCTTTTAACCTAAATCAGACCAAACAGATTTTCAACGCGGCTAAAAGATTAGGATTCAAATTAAAGATACACGCAGATCAACTAACAAATTCTGGCGCTGCACTACTTGCAGCTAAGTACAAATGCATCTCAGCTGAACATCTTGAAAAAAGTGATGAAAAATCAATATTAGCTCTCAAAAAGGCGGGTGTAACTGCCGTTCTACTCCCATACGCTACCATATTTACAGGACACAACGAATTTGCAAAGGCAAGAATGATGATAGACAATGGCCTCAGAGTAGCTATTTCAACAGACTTCAATCCTGGAAGCTCCTATACATTTAATCTATTATTCTGTGCAATGCTTGGAATTACACAAATGAGGATGACTATAAATGAGGCTCTGATGGCTATTACGATCAACGCTGCTTATGCCTTAGGACTCCAAGAAAGAAAAGGTACTATAGAGGTTGGAAAAGACGCTGACTTACTCGTTTTAAACACAAATGACTATAGAGAAATTTTTTACAATCCAGATCCATCTTTAATAAAACTAGTGATATCAAAAGGAAAGATAATTTTCGAAAATTCATGAAGGATTCCATCACAAGCATGAGTAAAAGATCTTCTTGCCACCCCATTTTTAAAATCCAATCTTCCCTACTTATACATCAGCCCAGTTATTTAATAATCACCTCTTAAACGCCCAACCCAAAATTAGAATAAATTTTAAATCAAAAAATGTAAATTAGCCAAGCAGAAAGAGAGTCTAACATTAAAATCTATCATGGACGAAGAAAGATTTTATATCCTACCATGCAACGGTACTAGAAGCTGAATTTAAGTATAATTAAGTTTGATTTTTAGGCATTTTAAAATTATAAAAATGGCTAATGGAGGTCTTATGAAAGATAAAAAGAAAGATGAACTTGTATTAAAATTATATTCGGAACTCAAACCAAATATCTCAGATTACGTTGAGATACACTCTAAAAATAGACCCAACGACATAGCAATTATAGAATACAACACAGAAGAGATTGTTAGTTGGAAGAGATTTAACACAGCTGTAAACGCATTCGCTGCAAAACTTTTATCAATTGGGATAAAGAAGGGAGATATAATAGCTACCAGTCTTCCTCTCTTAAAAGAGCACATATACCTTATGTTTGCGTGCTTCAAGATTGGTGCCATAATTGCTCCCTTGGATTTAAGACTAAAGAAGAAAGAAATAAAATATTCGCTAGACAAGATAAAGCCATCGATCTACTTCTTTTTGGGAAAGACTACATTTATGGATTTTGGTAAAACGACAGAAGAATTGATGCCTGAGTGTCCATACATAAAGCTCTGGGTTCAATTCATCAAAGAGGGTGAACCAGTAAGAGGGGCAATAAGTATTACTGAATTCATAAAAGACATAAAATGGCAGTACATAAAAAGCTTGTTTACTGGTTCAGTAAAAAAGGCGAGAAGTTTGGTAGACAAAAGAGATCCCTGCCTTATTATATTTACAACTGGTTCAACGGGATCTCCAAAACCGGCACTTTTATGCCATGAAAATATACTTGTTCAAAATATAGGTCTTAAGGTCGCCTTTGAACTAACAGAAAAGGATGTAATGATGGTTAATCTACCACCTTCACATGTCGGATGTGTGACTGAGCAATTGATTACAACGATCTACGCAGGCGCTAAATCAGTGATCCTACATATCTTTGACGCGGCAAAGAGTCTTGATGCCATACAAAAATACAAGGTAACTATTTTGGGACAAATCCCAGCCCTATACAATATGGAATGGAGGCTATCAAAGTATAAGGAGACCGACTTATCATCTCTCAGGTTTGCTATATATGGTGGTCAGTCTGTATCAAAGGAATTCCTTATAAAAATGAGAGAGATGGCACCAAAAATTGGAACTGGGCTCGGACTTACTGAAACAGCTGGATTCTGCACATACACAGATGCTGGTGCTGACGTTGATGAACTCGCACAAAGCATAGGATATGACATGCCAATTACTCCAATATCAATCAGAGAACCTATGAAGCCTGATGGGACAGCCGGCGAGATAAAAAAGACAGGTGAGATAGGCGAGATATGCTTCTCTGGACCCCAAATCTTTCTGGGGTATTTAGGAGATGAAGAAAGTACGAAAAAGACAATCTCGAAGGACGGTATATGCTACACAGGGGATCTGGGATACTATGACGAAAAAGGACTACACTTCTCCGGAAGAGCAAAACTTGTAATAAAGCCAAAAGGTTATCAGGTTTACCCAGAGGATATTGAGAATCACATCATGGAAAAACTCAAAGATAAAATAAATGCGGTCGCCTGCGTAGGGGCTGAACACGCAATATATTCTGAGGCTATCATTACATTCGTGGAGGCAAAAGAAGGAATAAACATTACAGAAAATGACATCTATGAGGCCTGTAGAGACATAGCCTCTTATAGTAGACCGTCACATGTTGTAATCCTAAAGCCGGGAGAACTACCTCTTAACAGAGTTGCAAAAACAGATTACCTAAAACTAAAAGAGATCACGAAAGAATTAGTTGCAAAACTAAGATCAGAAAATAAATGGGATAGATAGTGATAAACTTATTTGAAAACCCGATAAGTAATATTGATTCTTTTATTATTAAGGAGGGTGTAAATGAAAAAGTCTTTGCTTTTTTTAACTATTGTTGTTTTTACTTTATATGGATGTCCAAAAAATCCTGATGTAGCCGTAGAAGGGCTTCCAATAAAAAAAGCAGTTATATATCGCAATGGCGTAGGCTATTTCGAACGTGAGGGAGAACCTGACTCCCAAAAGGTCTATTTTAGAGTTAGAACTAATAAGGTTTCTGATTTTCTAGCGTCACTTGCTATATTACAGGAGGGTGGGACGTCAATTAAAGGAATATCTTTTCCAACAAAGATCGAAGAAGAACCAGTCATCTGCCCGCCAAAGGTTAAACCAGAAAAATGCAAAGAGTTACAGAAAAAGAGTGGTCTTATGAAAGTCACACTTGAATTGGCAGAAGGTTACGAAAAGATTAGGGTCGGTTATATAACTGAAACACCCCTTTGGCGCCCGTCATACAGGATTGTTCAAGAGGGCAAAAAATTATACTTACAATCATGGGGTATTGTTCAAAATATCTCCGGAGAAGATTGGAAAAATATCAGGCTCTCTCTTGTAGCGGGCTCTCCAATATCGTTTGAGACAAACTTAGCATATACCTATATCCCACAAAGACCCATGATATCCGATTATGGGGAAGTAATATCTTCTGTTCCCCAATCCGAGACAACACTAGCCGAAGAACCCCCTATGGCATCCGAAACGGAACTCTATGCAAACGGGCGGTCTTATGATATACCTCAGTCAATGCCTTCAAAAAGCATGGCATCTCCAATAACTACACCGACTACGAAAGAGGCAAAAGCAAAAAGCAAGAAAAAGGCTCCTCCAAGAAGAGAAGATACTATAAGTACCAACGATAAAGCTGAACCTTCCACGAGCATGATTCCGAAGGATAATATACAGCTGGCCTCTGTAGTAGTTGAGGGGGGACAAACGAGATACGACATACCTCAGAGAGTAACAATTCCTGATAATAATTCGACTATGGTTTTAATATTCAGCAAAAAAGTTGATGGCGAACTTTCCTATCTTTTTGCACCCGAATATGGAGTCCCTGATTCCTCATCTCACCCGTTTAGAGTGGTGAGATTTAAGAATACGACAGGTGGACTTTTAGAAAAGGGTCCTCTTGCCATCTATGAAGATGGCTCATTTTTGGGGCAGGGTATACTTAATATGCTTCCAGCCAATGCTACAACAACAGTTCCATTCTCACTTGAACGGGGAATAGCTCTAGAAGTAAAAAAGAATAGTATAGAAAGAGGTGGAAGACTTTATAAGATTGAAGCTGGCGAAATAATGATCGAAAGAGATCTTGTCTACCAGACAGAGTACAAAATTAAAAACGGCCTTGACAAGTCCATAAATATAATAATCAAGCATCAAAGAAATGCCAACTCAAGGATAACCGAGCCTAATAAAGGAGTTGAAGACAACGTAGGCACAAACACTGCACTGATCAAAAAAGATATAGAAGGATTTACAACCGATATACTTAAAGTTGAAGAAGTTAAGTCATATCCACAATCTGTTGATTGGATGTCCGATATTGCAGAAGAAGCAATTAAAGATTACATTCAAAACAACAAGTCTGACACAGGAAACGTTAAACTTTTATCACAATTACTCGAAATCCGTGATCAGCTTAAAAAGTCTTATATAAAGAGAGATAAATTATATCAGGAGCAGAATGAACTTGAAAAGGCTCAAAATGAAACAAGGGCAAACCTTAAGGCTATCGAAAAAAATCCTCAGGCATCAGACCTCAAGATGAAACTCACAGAAAGACTTGATAAAAACGCATCAAGGCTTCAAATCATTAGTAAAGACCTCATAGAGATCCAAATGAGGATAAGCGAATTAAAAGTAAGATTTGATGAAACAAAAAAACAGATAAAGATATTAGAACCAGAGGAGATTAATGTTGGGCTTTAACATTACTTTAACCCTGATATACTTTTGCAAACATAAAGTATTGTTATGACATCTTCTGCATAAAATAGGATAATTTCCAATTTGGATTTTACATCGAATAAATATATAATATAACAATAGGTATTTGGGAGGCCTTATGAAAAGACTATTAATCATCTCTTTTAGTATATTTCTTCTCAATCATGTCTTTGCGGAAGATCTTTCACTCGAAAAATTACAACAAATCTTGAAAGAGACCAATGCCAGTTGGACAGCGGCTGAGACAAATATCTCAAAGTTACCAAAAGAGGTCAAAAAAAGGATGTTCTCATTAAGTTATAAGAGAACCATTGATAGTCACAACGTTTTTAATGGCGGTCTTGGAGCTGTGCCATCGAAATTTGATTGGAGAAACAACAATGGAAAAAATTATGTAACCCCAGTTAAATATCAAGAAGATTGTGGTGCATGTTGGGCATTCGCCTCAGTTGGTGCACTTGAATCAAAATATCTCATCCAGACAAACAAAAGCTACAACAACATGCTAGATTTATCTGAACAGATCTTGGTTTCGTGTAATAACTTTGGTGGCGGGTGCGAAGGAGGTTATCTAGATAATGCAGCAAATTTTTTAAAAAACTATGGTACTTATGATGAGTCCTGTTATCCTTATAGAGCATCCGATTCCTCTTGTTCTTACACATGCAAATTATATGGCACGTACGTATACAAAATAACATCTTATCAAATGGTAAGACAATCAGTTTCCGCTCTGAAAGAAGCAGTATATAATTATGGACCTATACCTGTCGCTATGATTGTTTATGAAGATTTTGAATACTATCAGAGCGGAGTTTATACCCACAGGGCAGGATCACAACAAGGTGCACATGCAGTGCTCATTGTTGGTTGGGATGATTCACAAAGTTGTTTCATAGTTAAGAACAGCTTCTCTACTGCTTGGGGTGAGAATGGATATTTTAGAATAGCATATTCAGAAGTAAACGGTGACACAGATTTTGGATACAGTGCTATAGCATTTGGCAATATATCAGCTACAAACTATGTCCAAACAATGTTAGCAACTGATCCGGGGGGAAAATCAATAAAATTCGATGGCTACACTATAACAACACCTGTGATCTTTAGTCTACCTATTGGTTCCTCCCATACTGTAAACGTAAATAATGTATTTACTGAATCCGATGGAAAGACCAGATATATATTTGATAATAGATCTGATGGTAAAGGAATAAATGACAATGTCGTAATCCCCTCTCAAGACTCATCTATAGTGTGGAATTACAAATTGCAATACCTAATTAAGACCTCTGTAAATAATACTTCCTATGGTAGAGTTGATCCCGATTGCTCTTCTGGGTGTTGGAATGATTATTGGACGAGTATTACTTTTTCAGCTATACCAAATATAGGATACCAATTCAAAAACTGGAGCGGCGACATCCAAAGTAGCATCAATCCTATCAAACTGACGGTAATGGAACCACTATCAATAATGGCAAATTTTGAAAAATCAACAGCAAAGACCTATACAATCACAGCCTCAGCAGGGCCCAACGGAAAGATTGTGCCTTCAGGAAATATATATGTACAAGAAAAAGGTACTCAGTCTTTTGAGATCATCCCAGATAATGGCTACTCTGTGGAAGATGTACTGGTAGATAATAGATCAGTTGGTGCACTCACTAAATACACATTCAATAATGTAACTTCAAATCACACAATATATGCCAAATTCATCTCAAATACTATACCAACCTATACCATAGTTGCCTCAGCCTCAGAGGGTGGCAAGATTCAACCAGAAGGCTCAATCATTGTAAGAAAAGGGGCATCTCAGACATTCACAATGATACCAGATACCGGATACATCATTAAAGATGTGATAGTTGATGGAGAATCTATGGGCGCTGTCAGCACCTACACATTTCAAAATGTCTCTTCAAACCACGGGATATCCGCCATTTTTAAAAGGCAGGATCCTAATAAAGAATACGTAAAGTTATCCATAAGATATTCCGGAGATGGGAGAGGAAGCGTAGTAAGTAACCCAGAAGGTCTCAATTGCACAAGTGATTGTTCAGGATGGTTCGTTAAAGGATCCATGGTCCAACTCATTGCAAATCCAAACAATTCCAGCTCCTTTGAAGGATGGAACATTGCAAGCTGTGGAAAGAACCAAACATGTAACATTATAGTTAATTACGATACACCTGTCACAGTGTACTTTAAGTTAAAAAATAATGATAATTCAGATGAGAATAACAGTGATGAAGAAATAATGGAGGAGGCTATTAAATCATCAGGCTGTAGCTGCAATTATATTAAATAGCCAAAACTAAAAATTTTGCTTTTCCATATATAGATCCCCAAATTCTCGCAATACCATCCCCTTCCGATAAAAACTATTTAGTTGATTTCATAAAAATTAGACTTAAAATTCGCTCTCATAAATGAAAAGTTTTTAGCAAGTGATTAGCATTTGTATAACAAAAAGTATTAAGCGCCCTTTGAGATAATAACGACAAAAGGCAAAAATCAGATTTCTGTCTCATATAAAAGCTATTTAGAAAACAGCTTCCTCAACCAATTTATAAATCCCTTTTTCGACAAAGTTTCGTCTTTTTGAGATGAGTTCTCTACACCCTCTTGTGTTATGTTTGTGGTATCCGACAGTTCATTAACTCTGACCTTTATTAAATCCCTCCTGTTTGTAAAATTTATAAACCTTACAGGCAAACTTTCACCACTTTTCAAATCTATCGCCTGAATCTTAAATATGGACTCTGGATCAACTGAAAATTTAACATTTATTCTCGCACCCCCCTTTGGAACCCTTGGTATATTAAAAATAGTTAGTTCACCAACAATTTCGTTTGCCTCTATAAAGGGGGATTCACCTTGATATATAGAGAGTTTCATCTCACTAACATAATCTTCAGAGTTTAATAATGTTATAGAACGTTCTGTTGGAAGCTGTGAGTTTCTTGGAATTACCTTTAAATATTTCTTGCCATCCAATGATATACCGACAGACATTGGAAGAACATCAATAAGAAGGACATTCTCGTTTCTAAGAATAGAATCAGCTATTAGTGCAGCGCCAATCCCCACTGCCTCATCAGGGTGAACACCTTTATGAGGCTCCTTACCAAAATACTCCTTAATCTTCTTTCTAACAAGAGGCATTCTACTCTGACCACCGACTAGCAGAATTTCATCAATACTCCTTATATCAATCCCTTTCGCTGACAGGACCTCTTCACATACTATAATTGTTCTATCAACAAGATCAGATGTTAGCTCTTCTACCTTTTGTCTGGTCAAATGTTGCCTTATATCAACAGCCTTACCATTAATCAGAGATACAAACGGAATGTGCACTTCCTTTTCAAAAGAGGATGAAAGTTCGATCTTCGCATTTTCCGCGGCGAATAAAAGTCTCTGCATTACTACCATATCCTTTGATAAATCAACATTGTATTGCTTATAAAATTCTTGCACTATATAATTCACGATCCTAGTATCAAAATCTACTCCACCTAAGAAGGTATCACCACCAGTAGATAACACCTCAAATACATTGTCATGAATATCCATAATAGACACATCAAAGGTTCCACCTCCTAGGTCATATACCATTATTCTCTTCTTCATACCCTTGAAAAACCCAAATGCAATGGCTGCTGCGGTAGGCTCATTTAATATCCTCTCTACATCAAGCCCGGCAAGCCTACCCGCCTCTTTAACTGCCTGTCTTTGAGATTCATTGTAATATGCAGGTACAGTAATAACAGCACGATTTATCTCTTCTCCAAAAAAGGTCTCAGCAATCTCCTTTAGCTCTCTTAGTATAAAGGATGAAATCTCCTCCAGAGTAAATATGGTATTTGCAATACTCACTACACAATTATCATTTTCACCTTCTAAAATCTCATAAGAAAATCTACTTTTGATATCTTGAACAATCTTTGATTTATACTTTCTACCAATTAATCTTTTTGCTCCGTAAACTGTATTTTTAGGGTTAATAAGCAGCTGTTCCCTGGCAGGATTACCTACAAGTAGTTTACCTTTCTCATTAATCGCTACTATAGAAGGTACCGTCCTATATCCCTGTCTAGAGGGGATCACAATAGGCTTATTATTTACAACTGAGGATACACAGGAATAGGTCGTCCCCAGATCAATCCCGATTATCTTTCTAGACTTTTTTATAGATGGACCCAAAACCGTCCTTTGAGATTCTAGATCCCTTCCATCTTTAAACTCTTTAACAGCCCCTTTCTTTTCAACCTCTTGAGCAACAATCTCTTCTATTATTCGAATAGAATCTGGAGAAAGTCGTGTAAATTTGATTCCACATCCATGTTCCCTTTTATCCTCACTCTCCGTCTTTCTCCAAACCACAACCCCTTCACCAGAGAATAAAACCTCACCATTACTCTTTAGTATTTCAAACTTTACAGTTTGGCCCACTTCAGGGGGTGCATGAGTATGAACAAAACATCCTCCTCGTGAGATATTCGTTGCAAAATCCTTATTTACTCCAGATTTTTCCCCCTCTAATCGTATCAGAAGTGGATATTTTACCCTCTCATCTTTTCGCCTATTATAATACTCCATACATTCTATTAAAGAAGAAAATCCTTTTGAATTTTTATTATATCCATGATTCCCTTTTTGGCAAGCAAAAACAGTCTATCAACCTCATCCTTAGAGACAACCCTTTTTTCAGACGTGCATTGAAATTCTACTATATTCTGGCTCTCCGTCATCACAAGGTTCATATCAATCTCCGCATTTGAATCCTCCAAATAATTTAAATCCAATAAAAATTCACCATCTACTATTCCAGCCGATACCGCTGCAACAGGTTCCTTAAGAGGCATAGCTGGTATAACACCCATGTTGTAAAGCCTATGTAACGCATTTTGAACCGCAATATAAGAACCCGTGATGGCACAAGTTCTAGTTCCACCATCAGCCTGGATAACATCACAGTCAATAATGATTGATTTATCTTTTAAAACGGTGAGATCGGTAACAGCTCTTATTGACCTACCTATCAATCTTTGGATTTCATGTGTCCTACCAGACTTAAGAATCGCATCTCTTGGCGTTCTCTTCTGATTTGCCCTTGGAAGCATATTATACTCTGCTGTTATCCAACCCGAATCTTTACCAATAAGCCACTGTGGGAGTTTATCCTCAAGCGAAACTGTAATTAGAACCTTTGTATCCCCAAATGAGATTATCAACGAACCCTCGGCATATTTATTGATATTTGTCTGGATCTCAATCTTCCTTATCTGGTCATTTGCCCTTGAATCTATTCTCATTGTCATCTCCTACATATTAAACCTTATTTTTATTATATCACCATCTTGTATAACATAATCTCTACCAACTATCAGCACCCTTCCTTTTTTCGCCGCTCCCTCTTCTCCCTTACAATCCATAAAATCATAATAATGAATCACCTCACCTTTAACAAAGCCTTTAGCCATATCAGTATGTATCTTTGCAGCCGCATCTATTATCTTGCCTCCTGCCTTTATTGACCAAGCCCTTGTCTCAGAGCCTACTATTGTATAAAAGGTAAGCAAGTTCAAGACCTCATAACCTGTTTTTATTATCTTATAAAGTGCACCCTCGGCAAACCCAGCCTCTTTTAGCATCTGCTCTCTCTCCTTCTCTTCGAATTCAATCAGATCTGCTTCAAACTTACAAGCTATTTTGACCAATCTCGCGTTACTTTTACTAACAAAATTTTCAAATGAAGAAATCATCGAGGTATTCTGCCCCCTGTCTGATATATTAAGGACATAAAAGAGAGGTTTTATTGTCAGAAGAGATATCTGCCTCGCATACTGCTTAACCTCGCTCTTAAGCTTAGAGTTAGCAATAAAAACTCCCTCATTTAGACACCTTTCAATTTCGATAAGCATCCCATATTCATAACTCGCATCCTTGCTGCCGCTCTTTACAGCACCTCTTAGTTTTTCTAATCTGCGAGATACTATCTCTAAATCAGAAAGAATCAATTCTGTATTTACTATCTCAGCATCCCTTACTGGATTAAGATCAGGGTTTACATTTACAATTTTCTCATCTTCAAAACCTCTCACCAAATGACATATAGCATCTACTTCCCTAATATGTGAAAGAAATTTATTACCGAGACCCTCCCCATTTGAGGCACCTTTTACAAGACCAGCTATATCAACAAACTCCAGCGTATTGTAGGTTACCTTCTCTGGTTTTACTAACTTAACTATATTTTTCAACCTTTCATCAGGTACACTCACGACACCAATATTAGGTTCAACAGTGCAAAATGGATAGTTTTCAGCTGGTACATTACTTTTTGTAAGTGCATTAAAAAGTGTAGATTTCCCCACATTTGGAAGACCTACAATACCACACTTAAAGCCCATAAATAACTCCCAGAAATACTAATACGAAAAATATTGTGCTTTTTCAAGTATCTTTTTCAGAGTATACACCGCAGCTCCTCCAAATAGATACAAATCAAAACTCTTGTTCTTACTTAGCCCTTCATCTCAGTAGTTTTTTCATAAAGTAGGTCTTCCTCCTAAACATAGAATCTAAGCCCTCAGGTTTATAAAAATTCACTCTATGCCATATCTAACATGACCATACAGGCAAGAGGTTTGTGAGAATATTTTAACAAAATGGGATTTTGGGATTTGTACCTTACAAGTCGTCCACAGAGATGCAAGTACTCACTCCTTTGAGAAACTAAGTGTATTTATATTAAAACAATTACAGCCCATATAACACAAATAAGATAAATTTTTTATCTTAATATCTTGACAAACATAAAGGATAGATGATTATGAAATACAGGATTTGTATTATGAATTTATCTCCATTTAAACTTGAAAGATTTTTTGCCAAATATGAATTTAAGGCCCCTTACTTACTTTGTACTTCTGACTGTGAATCATTGACATTTGAAGAACTTATCAATCTAGATCCATCATATTTAGATCGTGTTATGAAATTTCGCCTTGGCTACATTAATACTGATGGGCAATACGAATTAAGAGAGCTGATAGCTGATATGTATGATTCTATAAAGCCAGATAACATTGTTGTGACAAATGGAGCTGAAGAATCAATTTATTTATTCATGAATGTCGCATTAAAAAAGGGCGAACACATAATAATTCAATATCCTTTTTATCAGTCATTAGGTGAAATAGCTAAGTACAAAGGGGTGAATGTGTCATTTTGGGAGTTAGAAAAAGACAGAGAATGGCGATTGAACTTAGAGTACCTGATAGAAAATATTAGAGATAACACAAGTGTTATAGTTTTAAACATGCCTCACAATCCAACTGGATTTATTGTCGACAAAAAAACCTTCACTGAAATTATAAATATAGCCCGTGAAAAAAATATAATGGTTCTAAATGACGAAGTATACAACGGCCTTGAATATGACCCTAATGACAGGCTACCATACATATGTGACCTCTACGAGAATGGTGTCTCCATTGGTGGTCTATCAAAGGCCTATGGACTAGCTGGCCTTAGAATTGGATGGATAGCATCAAAAAATAAAAACCTAATAAATGAGATAAACTACTACAAAGATTTTACTACAATATGCAATAGTGGCATAAGTGAACTTTTAGCAATATTTGCACTTAAGAATAGAGATTTCTTATTGAAGAGAAATTTGGCCATAGTAAAAGAAAACCTGAAAATTCTAGATGAATTCTTCAAAAGGCACAAGGAATTTTTCAATTATCTAAAGCCCAAGGGAGGGACAATAGCCTTTCCAGAACTTAAGACAGGAGAAGATGTAGAAAAGTTTTGCATAGAACTAGTAAATAACACTGGTGTTCTACTTCTACCCGGAAATTATTATGACTACGATAATAGGCACTTTCGAATTGGTTTTGGTAGAAAGAACATGATAGAGGCACTAACAGTTTTTGAGAATCATCTTAAAAAACTTTTTAAATCTGGAAAAAATCAATAAACATTTTAAACAAGCACATCATCAAACCCAAGCCCAATTTATGCTACATATTAATACGTAGTAGTTCAATTTGTTATGGAAACTTTTATAGTAAACTCCCCCTTCACCTCTATCAATCTATATATAAAAAATTAAAATTATATCCGCGGCTTGAGTGTCTTTTCTAATCTCCTCTTTTCCTCCCTCAATCTTATTTGCTCCCTCTTATCCTCTTTATGTTTACCCCTGCCAACTCCAATTTCAATCTTTGCAATACCTTCTTTGAAATATATTTGTATTGGAACAACTGTAAACCCTTTCTGGGTAATCCTACCTGCAATCTTCTCGATCTCACGTTTCTTCAATAAGAGTTTTCTCTTCCTATTTGGTTTGTGGTTCAAAAATGAGGCAGCCTTATAGTCAGCTATATGAGAATTAATCAAAAATGCCTCTCCATCCTCTACTTTTACATACGCCTCTTTAATAGAAACAGCACCATTTCTCAGAGATTTGACCTCGGAACCCAACAACACAATACCTGCCTCATACCTTTCAACAATATCATAATCCTTAAAAACATTAGGGTTCTTACACACTACCTTTATTGACATCTTGCCCTTAAAATCCTATTATCTATCAGCCGCGTCTTGCCAATAAATACGGCCGCTGCTAAAACCATGTCTTTCGAGAAATCACCCACTGGATTAAGATTATCAGCACTCCTGATATCTACATACTGAACCTTAATTCCAGAAAAATCTCTCAAATAATCTCTCACAAATCTGATTATCTGATTTGGATTTGAAAATCTTCCTTTTTTATACAACCTTGATGCCAAATAAAGGCTTTCTGCAAAATGGGAAGAAAGTTTTCTTTCCTTAGCAGAGAGATATGAATTTCTTGATGACATTGCCAACCCATCCTCTTCTCGCACTGTCTCAACCCCAATTATTTTGATAGGAAAATTTAGGTCACAAACCATTCGTTTAACAAGTATATATTGTTGGTAATCCTTCTTGCCAAATACCGCAATATCCGGCATTACTATATTAAACAACTTAGCAACAATCGTGGCCACACCTCTGAAGTGACCCTCCCTATATTTACCACATAATGGCTTAGATATCTCTACAACATCTACAAAAGTTTGAAATCCATCAGGATAAACATCTCTGGAAACAGGTAAAAAGACTATATCAGTACCTCTTTTTCTAAGCTTTGTTAAATCCCCCTTTATGTCTCTCGGATATTTTTTGAAATCCTCGGTTGGACCAAACTGTATAGGATTTACAAAGATGCTTACAACAACAACATCACCACAATTTTTAGCAACATCTACAAGCCTTAGATGTCCTTCATGCAAATAGCCCATTGTAGGAACAAAGGCAATAGTTTTTCCCTTTTTCTTTAGATCTCTTGATATACTCTGCATAGAGCCTACACTTCTGATAACTCTCATAAATATACTACCTCATGGAAGGAATAAAATCTTGCCTACCACCCTTCATCTGTCTAATATTTTCAACTAATCTTTCATAGTCCTCAGGATTTTTAACAAAATCAATCTCTGAAGTATGGACAACAAGGAGCGGAGAATTATTCCATCTATAGAAAAATTCGTTATATGCCTTTATTAATTTATCAAGATAACCAATCGAAATATCCCGTTCGTAGGGTCTATTCCTCTTCCTTATACGATTGATTAATACGTCTATCCTTGCTTCAAGATATATAACCAAATCAAATTTTATTGGCTCTCCAATAACGATATTCCAGATCTTTTCATAAAGAATGAGTTCTGGATCAGTTAGGTTGATATATGCAAATATCCGATCCTTCTCATAGATAAAATCTGATATAGTAACTTTATGAAAAAGGTCTTGTTGCTTAAATTGTTCTATCAACCTGTATCTCTCAAACAAAAAATGGATCTGTGTTTGAAATGCATATCTTTGCGGCTGTTTGTAAAACTTTTCCAAAAATGGATTATCTTCTTGAGGCTCAAGAATTAGTCGAGCATCAAATGTATTACTTAACATCCTCGCTAGTTCTGTCTTGCCAACTCCTATTGGCCCTTCAATTGCTATATTCATATGCTTAATCATATTCCAAATTTATAATCAAATATAATATTTGTCTATGAAATTCTCATTTTATTTTTTCAATATACGGTTTCTGTATGCCTTTGGTAAAGAAATTCTTTACTTTATTCCTCCTTACAATATTATCATACAATTCTTCCATTTTGATCCCCTCTCCGATTAATCTCTCTGCCAATCTCTTTTCGTCCTTTATTATCTTTTCAAGGAAAGAAGAGGACAATACACCCTCATACCTAACTCCATTTATGTAAGTTGTTGGCAAGACTTTTATTCCAAGCTCCCTACCTTTTATTAAATCATCTTCTACATACTTTTTGACTCTATCGGAATCTCTCATACTCTTTAGTTGTTCTAAATCAATACCATTATTCATCGCTATATCATAGATTTTCTCTTCATCAGTAAACTCTGGAGTCTCCATTATCTTTTCAAATAGCACCCAAAACTTCCTTTGTACAAGTGCAGCAGCAAGAATCTTTGCAACCTCATAAGAACGCTTATGTGTACTCAAAGGATAGTGTTTTACAAAGATTCTAACATCCTTTTCATAGTTTTTATATAAAGAGTTTAAAATGCGAAAAAACCTTTTTGTATAAGGGCACTCATAATCAACAAAGACAACAATGGTGACATAAGCATACCTGGGACCTCTAATAGGAACAAATCTTAAATCCTCTTCGTAAATGTTGTCATCAATAACAGTCTTCTCCTTATGTTCTACTCTATCCACGACCTTAACTTTATAAGCTGTCTCCTTCCCGTTTTTAACTATTAAATGGTAGACTTCAGACCGATTCACACCTGCATCTAATATCTTTTCTGCCTTAGCCAATTCATTTTCAATAATAGTCTGTAATTCATCCTTTGTCTTCAACCCATCTACCCTGACTCCATTAACAAAGAATGTAGGAGGTATCTTGACTCCAAAATTGACACCTAAATTCATATCATCTAATGCCGGCAACTTACTTAATTCATTTTCTAAGTACTGTTCAAAAACCTTTTGAACATCAATCTTATGCCTCTCAACGAAATCTATAATACTTGATTCATCTTTTATCACTGTATTTTCAATAAAATTAACGAAATCTCCTTTCTTCCCCTTATCAATAGAAATTAAAAAAAGATTAGACAATGGAATAGAAAATTCATTCTGATAAATAGGAAAGGAATACAGATAGACTGCAACGCTATTATTGGAATTAACAAGCTCTTTTAATGTTCTCAAAGCCTCGGAAGATTTTTTGTTGCTAAAGTCTGCAAAAAGGATTACTTTGACAATCGCGTCATCTTGCCCATAAATAAGCCGAGAAGGATGGGGAATGATTTTATAGACTGTATCTGGAGGCTCCAAAGTTACTACAATATTAGTATTGCTTGGATCTCTATTACCATTCGAGTTCTGAACTTTAACTTTTTTCTCAAAAGGTGAAAATATAAAAAAACTAATATACACAACAATAGCTATCATCAATATTACGCTCGACAAGACCCATCTTCTTTTCATCTTTTGCTACTCCTCAAATGTTATAATCTCCGTCTGATAAAGCAGATACACAAGTCTATCAATAACCTCATTGGAAGTCATCCTAAATCTTCTATAAATTGAATTCACACTCATGTTATTAAGTTCATAAGTTATCTTTAATTCTTCTTGTGTTAACCTAAAATTTTCCGGATTAACGACCCTTTCCTTTGCAAATCTAATCTTCTTCGTTAAAAGAGGTGACAAAGTCTCTTCAATAATAGAATAATTCATCCTATTTCTTACAGCCTCAGATATTAAAGCAAACGCACCCATGCCCATTGGATTAGCTACATTTTTATTAATGGAACATGCATAAAATTGATATTGACCATCTCGCCAATTAAAAAGTTCAAAATACCTTATGCGCATCTGCTCAGTGAGTAATTTTATTAAATCAGCAGGCTTAATATAACCCTTTTCAATAAGAATATTACCTATCTTCTGCTTCTTCTTCTCCTGCTCTTTTAACGATAAACTTAAACTTGTTCGCGTTATAATCTTTCTACTTACAAGAATCTCTCCAAATAGTTCATCTTTTTTGTTTGTCTCTATATGCTCAGGGAATCCATCCCTTAAATATACAATCTTCTCAATATCGCCATTTCTGAATACCAGCTTCCCTGTAACCTTAGCAGATGCAAATCTATAAAACAATTTTGTAACTGAGATTTCACTCAACAATCCTTGATATTGCGGATTTAAAGAAAATAATCCTGTTCTATCCTCTGGACTACATTGAAAGGCTTCAATAAATTCTGGATATTGATCCAGTGGTTTAAAAGATTTATTATCAGTGGATGCCAGTGTATTCGATGGAAGATTGTAGATCTTTATTATGTTAATAAGGACATCAACTAGGAATGGACCAACTACTTTGCCATGTTTATCTTTTAAAAAAAACTTTAATGTTTTTGGGCTACCCTTAGATTCCTTTTTCTTATAACTAAGAGGCTTGACAATCACAGATGACTTTTTAGAGACATTATGCACTTGTTCAAGAAGGGTCTCATCTGTTGGAAAAAGAGAACGCATAAAAGAGGAAAGTATACTTACGTTAGTCGAAAGCCTGTTTTCAATCATGTATTGCATTATCGCGGATGAGAAATCCAAGGCAGTTTGAAATCTCTCATCTGGATCTTTCTTCAATGCCTTGTATAAAATATCAATTAATCCAGGCGACATATACTTTGAAAGCTCACTTTTATCTTTCGGCTTTGCCTCTCGCATAGCCTTTAGGGCCTCAAATTCATTATCAATATTAAAATACATGCTCTGTGCAAAAATCTCGTAAAGCACCAACCCTGCAACATAGACATCTGTCCTATGGTCAAGCTTCTTCCCCTCCACTTGTTCAGGCGACATATATCCAATCTTGCCCTTGATATAACCCGCCCTTGTCACATTCTTTTGCAACGCCGTCTTAGCTATCCCAAAGTCTCCTATCTTTACCTCTCCATCAAGTGAGATGAGAATATTGGATGGTGAAAGATCTCTATGAATCACTTTAAGCTCTTGATTATCAGGCCCCTTTACATTGTGAATATAATCAAGTCCCTCTAAAAGCTCCAACATTATGTGAAGCCCTATATCCTCTGGTATCCTTATACCTGCCCCTACACAATATTCAATTATTGTAAGAAGGTCCTTTCCATGCACATACTCCATACAAATATAGTATTCTCCTTTTACCTCTCCCACATCAAGAATCTGAATTATGTTTGGATGGATCAGACAAGACATCAACTTCGCCTCATCCAGAAACATTGTAATATAATGTTTATCCTCCACAAGTTCGGGATTAATCTTTTTAATAACTACAAGAAATTGAGGGGACTTAATTGGTGTAGCCAAAAATATCTCTGCCATACCCCCTTTTCCTATCTTCTTAATAAGAGCGTAATTCCCAAAGATTGTAGGTTTCATAGTTTATCCGCAATACTCTTTTATTATCTGCTTTAATACATGTTTACCCCATAATAGTGCACTAACTGGCACCCTCTCGTTTTCCGAATGAATAAGAGATACGTAAGAGAAATCGCCTTCAAACCTTAGGGGCGTAAAACCATACACTGTTATATTTTTTTTACTAAAATATTTTGCATCGGTAAAACCAGGCGACATATATGGGGTCACAATCGAGAACCTATCTTCCCTTTCAACAACATCCTTAATCAATTTAAACAACTCGGTATTCGACTCAAATTGAACAGGTTCACCATAAGACTCAACTTCAATATTGACATCATCACCAACAACTTCACGCACTTCATCTACGGCCTCCTCAAGTGAAATCCCTGGTAGATATCTAAGATCAACCTTAAGATACGCAACCTTGGGTATTACATTAATTTTATCACCAGCAAAAAATAATGTTGGAGAAGCGGTATTCCTCAATAGGGACTTAAAATATTTTTTTTGACTCTGATTAGTTACAAGTTTCTCTACTACTAATTCATTAGTCAGATTATATTCAAGAAGTCTTAGAAGTTTACCTTTGTAGCCAATAATACTACCGAGATTCCTCAAAAAATTAGATGCATCTTTTGTAATATGAAGGGGAAGCAATATATTTGACAGTCTCCATGCTGCTAACCCTAATCGACCAATTGAATTTCGAAAAACAGGCATAGACCCATGTCCCGATTCTCCCTCCGCTGTAATTTTCAGCCACGCAAAACCCTTCTCCGACGTCATAACAGGATACAACCTCTTGCCGGCGACGCTCATTGAAAATCCCCCAACCTCACCAAGGCCAAATTCTGCATCAATAAGATCGGGGTGTTTCTCTACGAGAAATCTGGCCCCGCACTGTGAACCCTCTTCCTCATCACAAGTTATTACAATTATTATATCCCTCTTAGTCTTAAAGTTCTCAGCAATAAGCTCCCTTATAACAACCAAAAGCATAGCTACAAAATGCTTCATATCAAGTGCCCCCCTACCCCATATCGCACCATCTTCTAAAACACCAGAAAAGGGAGGAAATCTCCAATTCGCTTCATCAGCCGGCACCGTATCTATATGACCAGTGAGTAAGAATGGTGTCCTACCGGTCCCCTTTACACGTGCTACAAGATTTGCTCGTTTGGGTGCTGATTCAATAACAATTGGTTCAACACCATAAGACTTTAAGTACCTTGCACAATATTCAATCGCTTCTTTCTCATTGCCAGGTGGATTAGAGGTATCAATCTTAATTAGCTCTGATAAAACTTTAATAATCTCTTCGTTGCCATCAAAAACCAAAATACACCTCCACCTAAAGAAAATATAATTTAGATTTTTTATTTAGTAAATTATAAAAACGTCTTTTACACGTCACAAAAATTACTATATATTTTCACAAACTCCTTTAGTACTACAATTGTGAGAACAATTACCACCTGTGCAAGAAAATTCACAATTTGCATTGTCTACACAGTTGAACTTACATCTACCACCCGAACAACTCCCTTCACAATTTGAATTACCACCACACGTATATTCACAGTATCCACCACTACAGCTAAACTGACAATCTACGTTTCCCTTGCAAAACATCTTACAATAACCCCCAGCACAGTCGTTTACACAATTCTCAGCGGTTACACAAGTATAGCAATACCCTGCTGGACATGACGTAATACACTGTTCTTTTTCACAAGAGGTTTGATTACCTCCCCCTGTATCATTGTTCGTAATGATATCACTGACCCCACCACCAATATCGTTCGTAATATTTACATCAGCTGATTCACTATCATCCCCAGAGGAACAATTTAATAAGGAAAAGCATGATAAGACAAATAACAAAAATACTTTTCTCATAATAACCTCCTAATAAACAATTAAATTGACTTATGCTATTTTATCATTAGCAATTGGTCAAGATAAATTTTATACATAATTATCTGGGAATCGAGCCTTTAGTATTGAGAAAGTTATAAATGCTTAGGGATCCAACTTAAAAACTTTCTAGCCCACACTAATAAAAGTCCTCCATACCACAACTGTTCAGCCTCCCTATCTTTACTCTCCATAAACAATAACAAATTACCTAAATTTATTACATTCTAAAAAACCAATCCAACGCCAATACATACACTGAATAGAGAAGATAATCCACTCACTTTGAACAAAAATCAATAAAACATCAGAACCCCACACAGTAATTACGGTATTGCTAGAAGGATTTAGTAGTTTTCTTATAATAATCCTTTATTAAATCCACAATCTTTTGAGGCAGATTTTTGGGTATCTCTACTAAGATTCTTAGATACAAGTCCCCCCTTCCTGAATCCTTCAAATGTGGAACACCCTTTTGAGGAACTCTCAAAACCGTTCCGGAGGAAGTCATCTCTGGAATCTTAACAGAAATTATACCATCAAACGTATCTACATCTACTCTTCCGCCGGCAACCGCTTCGTATAAAGATATATAGATGTCTCTATAAAGATCATCTCCTTTTCTTGTATATGTTGGATCCTCCTTTATATGAACCTCAAGATAGAGATCTCCATCCTTTCCGCTACCCCTACCAGGCATTCCTTTTCCTGCAATGCGTATCTTATAATTATCATCTACCCCTTTAGGAATTTTAATCGATAACTTTTGTTCTTTATTATAAAATCCACTACCATCACATCTCAAACATGTAGAGTGAGAAATAAATCCACTACCGTTACAAGTCCTACACTTAGATCCTATTCTAAAAGTACCTTTTAATATTCCTTTAAATCCTGTGCCATTACAATCTGGACAGGTTATCCTGCCTTTCGAACCAGACATCCCTGTTCCTCTACACTCTTCACATCTAACAGGTTTCTCAAAAGATACATCTACGTTATTACCCAGAACCACATCTCTTAAGGTTATATACACAGGATAATTGATATCTTGACCATCCTCGTCCCTCATCCTTCTTGATTGATTTGAAAAACCCTGGCTGAATATCTGAGAAAATATATCTTGAAACCCAGAAAATCCAAAATCTTCAAAATTTATATCTTGATAAAAATCTCCACCCTGATATTGACCAGATCCATAGCCTCCCTTTATATCTCCGAACATATCATATCTCTTTCTCTTCTCAGGATCAGACAAGACCTCATAAGCCTCATTTATCTCCTTAAACTTTTCTTCAGCGGCCTTATTACCCGGGTTAAGATCTGGATGATATTTTTTTGCAAGTCTTTTGTAGGCACTCTTTATCTCTTTATCAGTTGCATTTCTCGACACACCTAAAATTTCGTAGTAATCCTTCATATACCTTACTTCACCTCTATTGTAATACTATCCCTTCTACGTTTTGGCATTCTAACAGTCAAAACACCATTTTTATAACTTGCCGATATTTTTTCTTTATCCACCAGATCAGGGAGAGTAAAAGTTCTTATAAAACTGCCATACATTCTTTCCATTCTATAAAAATTGCCTTGTAAAGCGTTTTCATCCATGTTTCTTACACCCTTAATTATCAATATATTATCTTCCAGACGAATCTCAATATTCTTTTGAGTCGTGCCTGGAATTTCCGCCTCTACAACTATTTCTTTTTCATTCTCAAATGCATCAACAGGTGGCTCCCATGACCCTCCCTGTAATGTGTCCCTTTTGTGTCTAATAGTTAGATCATCAAACATATCCGAAAACCTTTGAGCAAAAGAGACAAATTCGTAATAAAAATCCCATTTGGACATCACATCCTCCATTCATAATTTGTTAGCGGCTAACTCTGCGAGATAAGATCTCTCACCTTTTTCGAGCATCACATGTCCATAGATCTTTTCTGACATAAATTTATGAACAATATACACAAGACCATTATTCATTGAATCAACATAAGGATTATCAATCTGGTATGGATCACCTGTAAGAATGATTTTGGTGCCCTCTCCTGCCCTTGTAATAATAGTCTTCACTTCATGGGGTGTTAGATTCTGAGCCTCATCAATAATTATGTACTGCCTGGGAAGAGATCTGCCTCTTATATATGTAAGAGGTTCAATCTCTATAATACCCATATCTTCCAACTCCTTGTATCCTCTTGTCCGTTTTTTGTCAGCCCGCGTGACTCCCATAATAAACTCTATATTATCAAAAATCGGTTTCATCCATGGATTGAGTTTTTCCTCAATCTCACCAGGGATAAAACCTATATCACGTCCTAATGGAAATATAGGTCTCGAGACTAACATTTTCAAGTACTTATTTTCATCAGCCACTTTCATAAGACCGGCTGCAATTGCAAGTAGGGTCTTACCTGTCCCCGCTTTACCAACTAAGGTGACTATCTGCACCGAATCATCAAGAAGCAACTCCATTGCAAATGATTGTTCTCTATTCTTAGGTCGTATACCCCAAACACCTTCTTTTGGAATATTCATCAACCTTTTAAAAATCTTTCTTTCAGTATCAACTCTCGCAAGTGCCGAGTGAGAAGGATTCGTCTCAGATTTTAATTGAACAAATTCATTGGGGAAAAAATCTGAGGTATCGAAATCCATTGTCCCAAGCTCATAAAACTGATCAATCTTCTCAGAGTTAGTAATGACCTCTCTATAGCCCTTGTAGATCTCCGTTACATCCTTTCTATCCCTCACATAGTTAACAGCTTTTATTCCCAAAATATTTGCTCGTATCCTCAAATTAACATCCTGAGAAACAAATATAGTAGGAACATCTGGCTCTTCTTTTTTTAGCCTTAATGCCACAGCAAGTATCTTATTATCAACACTTCTCCTACTCGTAATATATTCAGGCAATTCCTCTGATGAAAACAACACCTTTATCACCCCCCCATTGTCGAGTTTTATCCCATCAACAATAGAACCCTTTGTGCGCAGTTGATCTATCGTCCTTGTTACTGTTCTTGCATTTCTTCCAAGCTCTGATAACTCCTTCTTAAAGCTATCAATTTCTTCAATAGCATATATTGGAACTACCACAGTATTATCTGCAAAGGCAAAGATAGCCATTGGGTCGTGGAGCAAGATATTCGTATCAAGGACAAAGTTCTTACGCATAATACCTCCTGAAAAATAAGCTCATCAGAGACACAAGATTCAAAAACTTATTAAGCCTACCACAATATACAGTATTTTGCTAATAAAAAACTATTCTCTTTCTCATCATCTTGCTATCTATTCTTTAATAATCACTGGTTCAACTCTTTACAAATCCTACAAACCTAATACATTCTAACATAGGGGAAAAATTACATCACCAACCCTAAGTCCATCAAGCACTCCATTATCACCGGTACACCTAATCTCAGTCTTGCCTCTCAATTGGTCAATTAATTTTGTTGGATAAGCACTCCAATTTTTCCCAGTAATGTGAGGAATACGATATACATCCTTTCCTAGCCCTAAAAACTAAACCTAAAAAATAGCAAACAAATCATAAACAAAAACAATTAAAAAGTAGACAATTTATATAACAATTTCGTCTTAAATTCTCTGGGTAATTAGTTTTGCATACACTCCCTTATCTTATGCAAAATACCTCTAACCTTTTCGCTAATACATTCAGCTTCTGTAATCTCAGTTACCATCGCTATCACTCTAGCTCCTACCGATACAAGTTCAGAAAGATGTTTTTCCTTTATTCCTCCCATTACCGAAAATGGAATCTGAACATACCTCTTCAGCTCTATGAATCCATTTACTCCCAAAAATTGAGTATGACCTTCCCTTGTCTTAGTTTCAAATATAGGACCAATATTTATGTAGTCGGCACCACCAGCTTGGGCACTTAAGATCTCATCCTTATTATGTGTTGAAATCCCAATAATAAGATTAGGAGCTATTTTTTTAGCAGATTCTAAAGGGAGGTCTTCTTGCCCAAGATGAACACCATCAGCCTCCACTGCAAGTGCCACATCTACATAGTCATTTATTATCAAAAGCATATTATGATTTCTAGTAATTTCTCTTATCCTCTTTGCCTTTTCATAAAACCTTCTTTTATTGGAGAACTTATCTCTAAATTGAACAATCTTTGCACCACCTGCAGCTATTGCTGTTACAACCTCTTCATCAGTTCTACCTCTGGAGTGAACTTCTGAGGTTACAGGATACAGAAGCGAATTTTTAAAAACTTCTATCTTTTCTTCTTTATCCATGCATTAAACTACAAAAAATGAACTATCCCAATCTTTAAAAACACATTCATACCCTGTAGCCTTTATTATCTGCACAACATCATTTAGGGTCCTTGTATCCTCAACATCAAATTGATTCTCAGAGTTAAGATTCAAACTATATCCACCTGGGTTCGTCTTTGAACCTGCGCTCATTTGGGTAATACCAACACCTATAAGTTGATCTCTCAGTGTGGCAGGCTCTCTTGTAGAGAGGACCAAGCCGACATCTTCAAAAATATTTCTTATAACGCAAATTGCAAGCACAAGCTCCTCATCACTTACAGGATTAGGCACATTAAAGTTTGCTACACTCTTTCTTATTCTCGGAAATGATACTGTATAAAATGTCCTCCAATACTTTCTCATCAGATAATCAAGATGAAGAGATAGCAAATAGAGATCAAATTTAAAATCATTCAATCCCATAAGGATACCTATACCAAGCCTCCTAATACCTGCCATTAGACCATACTCAGGAGTTATCAATCTTCTATAAAAATCTGATTTTGGTCCCCTTTTGTGATACCTATTATACACCTCTTGATCGTAGGTCTCCTGATATATCGTAAGTCCGTCTAACCCATTTTTCACAAGGATATGATATTCCTCCAGACTCTGAGGACCTACTTCTATCGAAACTGATGCGAATTTCTTTGATAACAATTGGACAATCCTTGCCAAATATTCATTAGTTACCTTTGTTCTTTCCTCTCCAGACACCAGAAGAACGTGCCTAAAACCAATGGAGAAGAGCTTATCTGCCTCTTTTATTACCTCATCAATCGTCAAAGTTTTTTTATTACTACTTTGTGAAATTCTATACCCACAATATTCACAGTCATTTACACACTCATTACTAATATATAGAGGAGCATATAACAGAATATTATTACCAAATCTCCTCTTGGTAATAATTTTTGCCTTTTCCTTCAACAAATTTACATAAGGCATCATTTTATCAGAGAGTAATACGGGTAAATCAGAAATAGAAAATGCATCTTTGGTAAGGACAAACTCAACATCTTGTTCTGTTACACACGCCAGATCTTTATAAAATCTTCTTTTATCAATCCTTGTTAAAATATCATAGAAATCCATAATCAAAAAATTTGACCTTTAAGCGGACTTGACGGTCTTGCATAAATACTCTGTGGAGGAATGCCTGCTATAAATGCCTTCCTACCAGCGATCACTGCATCCCTAATGGCCTCTGCCATAAGCACAGGATCCTTTGCAGTAGCAATACAAGTATTAACAAGTACGGCATCAGCACCCATCTCCATGGCATAGGCAGCATGAGAAGGCGCACCTATCCCTGCATCTACAACCACCGGAACAGAAGAATTCTCTATTATCATTCTTATGGCATCCTCTGTTCTTATTCCCCTGTTCGATCCAATCGGTGAACCTAAAGGCATAACAGTAGCACACCCCAAGTCCTCCAGTCTTTTAGCCAAGATCGGATCAGCAGGCATATATGGTAGGACAACAAAACCATCTTCAATCATCATCTTCGCGGCAAGATATGTCTCAACAGGATCTGGTAGTAAACTTCTCGGATCTGGTGTAACTTCCAGCTTTATCCAATCGGTTTCTAAAATCTCTCTTGCTATCTGGGCAACTTTCAGTGCCTCTTTTGCATCTCTTGCTCCAGATGTATTTGGAAGCAAAAAATACCGACCTCTATCAATAGCTTTTAATATAGGCTCTTCTTTATTTGAAATATCCACCCTTCTTATTGCAACCGTTACTATCTCAGCGCCAGAAGATTGAAGAGCACTCTTTAACAATTCCGAGGAGGCAAATTTCCCTGTTCCTATCATAAGTCTTGATCTGAATTCTCTATTCGCAATGACTAGAGGCTTATCCACTATCCACCTCCAACCATCGTTATAATGTCCACTCTATCCCCCTCTTTTAAAGTAAAATTTAGATAATCCCTTTTTTTTACAATTTCTCCATTGACACAGACCGCTATACCTTCCGGCTTAAGATCTATTTTATTGAGTAATTCTACAATATTCATAATATCAGATTCAAAAGTATAATCTTTATCATTCAAAGTAATGTTTATTCTCGCCATCTTATATCTCCAGCAGACATACAAATTAAATCTATAATATTAAACAAAGGCTATGTAAATATATTTTTATAAGCACGATATCAAACAATTATTCAAGCATAAAAATGACAAAAAATTTAGCTAAAATTAAGGCTTCTCACATTGCATCTTCACATTAAGTTCTTCACCAGTTCCAGAAAAACTCGGTATAGATGGAGGTAAAGTTGAGAGATTAACCTTATTAAGTTGATACTTATTGAAACTTAAAGGAAAAAGTTTCGCCAAAAAATCAAGTGTGGAAGAGAAACCAGATGGACATTTACCAGGAACATTTCCTCTCTTATCAGTCTTAACAACCCATATATCATAATCACTGTTAAAAGAGTTGCTCTTGCCAACAGATATAATCCCTCCATCAAACATCTGTAAAGAATTTACAAACATATCCCTCTCTTTCCCTCCATAGGATTTCTGCCAGATAATACTACCTTCATTTGAGATATTCATTAGCAATCCTTCATAGAAATTGCTACTCGAGAGTGTCTGTGCAGAGATTATATATCCGTTATCCGTAGAATTCATATTAATGAGTATATTTGTATTACTATTACCATAAGTACGTGCCCAATATCCCATCAAATCCTTGGTGTAAAATATTACCGCAATATCCTCATTACCAGAGCCCGATGAATTAGTAAACCCTCCAATCATGTATCCGTTATTCGATGGTATTATTACCTTACCATAATCCCCTCCACTACCTCCAAAATTAGCAGCATCAAAAACATCGCCATCCTCTTTCAATAAAATCATAAGAAAATCATAATTATTTAATGAGGTAGATCCCCCAATAAGATAATAACCATCTGTAGTCTGAAAAATAGAATATGCATACTCATACACATAGTTCCCTGGATTAACATTATCCTTATATGAATAACTATTAGCCCATACAATCTCATTATTGTTTAGTTTAATAACCAAAACATCCGAATCGTTATTTTTTATATGGTTGCCAAGAACAACATAATCACCATCTCTTGCCTTCAAGAGTGAAGTTGCTTCACTATTACCTGAGGCAGTAGAAAAAACCAATCCTGATAAAATCTCACCCTTATCAGATATCCTTAGGGCTAACAGATCTCTTCTGTTGACATTTGCTATGTTAATTGATCCAAGAATAAAGTAAGATATAACTCCACCAGCACCTACTTCTATAATTGCGTTTGTCGAAGAATATTTATTTATAGAGTCACCATATTTTTTTGCCCAACTTATATTACCATTTATATCAAGCCTTACCGCCAGAATATGATTTCCAGAATTGCCGACCAAAAAGAAGCCCTCATCTCCGCCTTTAACAGGAATTATAGTACTTCCCTCTTCATTAATGCCATCCTTTCCATAAGTCTTTGGGAAATAGTTATATGTTTCACATCCATCAGTTCTACTATAATTCTTATCCTCCCATGCAACTCTGCATCTATCATAGTCACAACTTCCATTTTTGCAAAAAGGCTTCACTACATTCATTGTATTAGCATCACAAACCTTTTCACACTCACCACAATTATTGACATCCCCTCCTATATCTACTTCACAACCATCCTCACTCTTTCTATTACAATTTGCATAATTTAATTCACACATACTTATATCACAGATATAATTGTCAATGACTGTAGGTATACATCTATACTCACTAACTTTATACCACTTCTTTTGCGTACAATCATTTTCACAACTTCCACAATGAGATACTGACGTTAGTTCCTCCTCACACCCATCGCTATATTCCGCATTACAATCCCCATAATTAAGTTCACAGCTCTTAATTTTACAAATTTTATTCTCACAAGTAGTTATACCTTTTTCCACTTTACAAATATTTCCACATACTCCACAGTTATTTACATCCCTTCTCAAATCTATTTCACATCCATTATTCCACTTGTCATCACAGTTCCCATATCCATCATAACATTTACATTGATATTCAGAACAATAAG
>JAOAFA010000132.1 GCA_026416535.1 Deltaproteobacteria bacterium | reverse complement strand
CCTCTGTATATGATCTATACCCAACAGTTTCAGCTCTCGTATTACTGCTTTAGAGAATTAAGCCTCTTAAGAAGAAGGCTATCATATGGGTGACATTTCAAATTAGTGATATCCTGTGACATTTTAAAATAGCAATCACATCTGATAAAAATCTTGACAAAGACCCAAAAGTCCTATTAACATTAAATTCCGTTCTGAAGGTGGCGGCATCGCCAAGTGGTAAGGCAACGGTCTGCAAAACCGTTATTCACCGGTTCGAGTCCGGTTGCCGCCTCCACTATTTTGCAATAAAATATGGATTATTATAAACCAAAAAAGCGAAATATAAGGTGTGATTTTTTTATCAAATGAGCGATTTTACGGTGATAATCCCTTTACGCATTGCATCGGACAGACTAAAGGGGAAACCTCTTCTAAAACTCAATGGAGAACCGCTATTTGTTCATATATACAACAATTTAAAAAGCAAAATAAACTCTCTTTTCATTGCAACATCAGATGTTGAGATATTGGAAGAATGTACAAAGAGAAAAATTAGGTTTATAAAGACATCTTCCAGACCTAGAAATGGAAGTGAAAGAGTTGCAGAGGCAATCACTAATGGAAAAATTAAATCAAATATAATTATAGATTTACAAGGAGACGAAATTGATGCTGATTACAAACTGATCAGTGGTGTTATTAACACACTCATTAAAAAAGATGCAGAGGTCTGTACAGCTGTCGCCCCACTACAAAATGCTGACAGGGAAAACAAGGATATTGTCAAAGCAGTTTTAAATAAGGATAGCAAGTGCATATATTTTACAAGGGCACCTATCCCATATTTCAGATATTCATCTAAACTTAGTCCCTCAATATTCCGCCATATAGGCATTTATTGTTATAAAAGAGATACACTGCTCAAGTACAAAAGATTACCTCCCACATATCTTGAAGAGTGTGAATCACTGGAGCAGATGAGATTTATTGAAAACGGCATAGACATTTATGCCTTTGTAACAAACAAGCAGTACTGCAAGATTGATAATGTAAAAGAATATCAGAAGATAAGAGGAATTAAAAATGACAAGTAAGAAAAAAAACAAATTTATATTTATAACCGGTGGAGTTGTATCTTCCTTAGGTAAGGGAATTACAGCTTCATCTATTGCATGTCTTATAGAGGCAAGAGGGTTTAGAGTAACAAACATTAAGATGGATCCCTACATAAATATCGATCCTGGAACAATGAACCCTTATCAACACGGAGAGGTATATGTCACAGAGGATGGTGCAGAATGCGATCTAGACCTTGGGCACTACGAGAGATTCACATCATCAACAATGACAGCCAACAATAATATTACAACAGGCAAGGTATATCAGTCTGTAATAGAAAGGGAGAGAAGAGGTGATTACCTTGGCAAGACGGTCCAGGTAATTCCACATATTACTGATGAGATAAAAAACAGGATAATACTTGCGGCCAAAGAGAGTGATGTAGCAATTGTTGAAGTAGGTGGGACCGTTGGAGATATCGAAAGCCAACCATTTTTGGAGGCTGTCAGGCAGATGAAGGTTGACATGGGTCCACAAAACGTCTGTTACATTCATGTTACGCTCGTCCCTTTTATCGAGACAGTCCAAGAGATGAAGACAAAACCTACCCAGCATAGCGTAAAAGAATTAAGAATGATAGGAATACAACCTGATTTTATTGTATGTCGCACAAAGGCAGCCCTTCCCCAAGATATAAAAGAAAAGATAGCTCTCTTTTGCAATGTAATTCCAGAGAATGTAATCTCTGAAATAGACGTAAAATACATATACGAGGTCCCACTAAAACTCAGAGAAGAAGGACTTGATGATAAGATTGCGGATCATCTAAACATGTTTGCCCCAGCGCCAAGATTAGATAAATGGAAAAAACTCATAGACAAACTTTATAACCCACAAGATATAGTAACCATAGGATTAGTAGGTAAGTATGTCCAGGTCATTGATGCATACAAGAGTCTATTTGAGGCGCTTGTTCATGGCGGTATCGCAAACAATCTAAGAGTAGAGACCAAATTTATAGATTCCGAAAATTTAAATGAACAAAACTATGAAGACCACTTAAAGAATCTAGACGGTATATTAATACCTGGTGGTTTTGGCCATAGAGGTATCAAGGGAAAAATTCTTGCTGCAAAATATGCTAGAGAAAACAATGTGCCATTTTTCGGTATTTGTCTTGGAATGCAGATAATGGCCATAGAATTTTTAAGAAATAAGCTAGGCTGTCCAGATGCAAACTCAATAGAGTTTGATGAAAAGACAAGGCATCCAGTCATTTGCATGATGGATGAACAAAAAAATATTACTAAAATGGGAGGAACAATGAGACTCGGGGGGTATAAATGTGTTTTGAACAAAAAATCGCTTGCTTACAGATGCTATCAAAAAGATGAAATCATTGAAAGACATAGACATAGATATGAATTTAATAATGAATATAGAGAAAAATTCGAAAAAAATGGCATAATCTTCTCAGGTTTATCGCCTGACTCAAAACTTGTCGAGATAATGGAACTCAAAGGACACAGATTCTATTTGGGCTGTCAATTCCACCCAGAGTTTAAATCGAGGCCACTAGACCCACACCCACTGTTCATTGCATTTATTAAAGCATCCTACGAAAACAAGAAAGAGAATAGAAGATAGAAGAATGAGGAAAGATCCTATATTAATAGCTGGACCTTGCGTTATTGAGAATAGAAAAATGCTTTATAAAATCGCAGGGTTCATAAATACAATGAAAAAGTCAATCAGGTACCCTCTCTTCTTTAAGGCCTCTTTTGACAAAGCAAATAGAAGCTCCATAGACTCTTTTCGTGGAGTAGGTTTAAAAAGAGGATTAAAACTCTTGAAAGAGATAAAAAATGAGTTTGGACTAAAAATCCTCACTGATATTCATGAGACCTATCAGGTTGAAAAAGTAAGTGAGATAGTGGATGTCATTCAAATACCGGCATTCTTGTCAAGACAAACTGATTTGATAATTGAAGCTGCTAAAAGTGGAAAAATGGTAAATATCAAAAAGGGTCAGTTCATGTCACCCAAAGAGGCATTACTCGCATTTGAAAAGGCAATAAAACATACGAACAACAGGGTGTTTATTACAGAGCGCGGAACTACCTTTGGTTACTCAGATCTTGTCGTGGATTTTAGAACAGCTGACTTCTTATTATCTCATGGTGTAGAAGTAATTATGGATATTACACATTCATGCCAAAAACCTGCTAACTCCAATAATTCATCCGGGGGAGATAAGAGATACGCATTTGCTTTCTCAAAAATAGCTGGGGCAATGGGATTTAGTGGTTTATACGCAGAGGTCCATCCAAGCCCAACTAATGCACTTTCAGATTCATCAATTCAACTTAGTCCAGACGAATACGAAATGGCCCTTAAACTATACCTAAAATTTTATGAAAATAATTAACATGCTATACATAAAAAAAATATATTAATTTGGGGTTTCTCTAAAAGACTAGCAAAATTAAATACTATCTCCTAACATCTCATATTAATTAATACGCCTTTCGTGATTATCATACCTCTCCTCACTCTCCAGCTTTTTTAGTATAGTCAGCTCCTCTTCAAGCCTCATGAGCTCTAACCTCTTATCTGAACGACGCTTTTTAATTATGTATACATAAACGAAGAGAAACGTCATAAATAACCATATCGAAGTAGAACTAGTGATTAGTGGTAACCATGCATATCTGAAGCGAGACCTTCTCTTAAAATCCCTCTCCATCTCAGATATGGTCTTACCAGAGACCTTATAAATTGCATACTTAAAATCCAATCCATCTAATACATACTGGAAAACCTGATTTAGGCCTTCCTCCTTAATCTCCGATAGAAGATAGGAAAAGAACTCTGTAGATGTCAGATAGGCATTTTGTATATCTATTGGATCATCTGGAAAACTCTCTTCGATACTATCAATAGGGACATAACTATTTACAATAGCCTGCCTAATCAATTTAAGACTCTTTACAATGCCACCTCTATCTTCAAAATACATAGAGAATCCCTCCGAAAACCATTTTGGTATCTTCTTGTTTGAAAAATTATGCAAAAATACATGAGCCAATTCGTGTCTAAAAGTTCTCAAAATCTCGTCTGGTCCATGAGTGGCATCACCTCGTAAGACAATTAACCTCCTTTTAGGATAAGCTATGCCTACAGACCATACCGGTGCCTTATGATCTATAGGTTGAAAATCTTCATACTCTCTTAAAGAACCTGCTATCCTAACAGTAATCTTCCCATCCAACTCTATCGGTATAATACTATACATCTCTTCTATCTGCTTTTCAGCCGAGCCCACTACTGAATCTGCGAGCCTCCTGAGTTGAAAATCTGCCTCAACAATAAAATTATCGGACTCAATTCTGTATAGGTTTCCAAAGAGTAGAAATATTACATAAAAAAGTTTCATCAAACAGTCTTGATCAGTTTTAAAAGTTGATCCCGCCGGTTCAATTCAGGCCTCTCTATTACCATTTCCATAAGCCTTTTTAAAATTCTACCTACCTCTGGAGATGGAGGTATATTTCTTACTCTCATGACATCATAGCCATTTACCTTAAGTTGATTTAAATTAATTGGCGAAGATTCTTTTTCAAGCATATCAATTCTTGCTTCAAGCTCCTCCAAAAGTCTGATTGAACTTTTTACTGCCTTACCTCTAGCACGGACATCAGCCTTCTGAAATAAAATCAGATTACGAACCTCTGCTCCAAGCTTCTTCATTAGTCTTCTCACTGCTGCATCTGTCCAATCACTACTATAACCGATCATATGATTCGCGACAATTAATTCCGCCCTCTTAATTGACTTATTAGGAAATTTTAGCCTTGAAAAAATTTCTGACACAATTTCAGCACCTTTAATATCATGTCCATAATAAGCGGCATTCTCATTTTCTCCAATCTTACACAAAGGCTTTGCAACATCATGTAAAAGCCCTACCAATCTCAACTCAGGGTCGGTAGGAGGAAGATAATCCATAGTTTTGAGGGAGTGGGTAAAAAGATCATATTTATGCCATCTATTTTGTTCAAATCCGATAGTAGGCTTTAGCTCTGGAAATATATGTTCCAAAAGTCCTGATTTTTCCATTAGAATTATCCCCCCTGAGGGTTTAACTGCACCCATAATCTTCAAAATCTCTTCACGAACTCTTTCTATGGATACTTTCCTGAATACAGACAATGTATCTTTAATAGCCGGTAGTATATCCTTGTGAAGTCTGAATCCAAGAATAGAAGCAAATCTTATAGCCCTAAGACTCCTCAATCCATCCTCAGAAAATCTTTGTCTTGCATCCCCAACACATTTAATCAACCTCTGATTTAAATCCTTGATCCCACCATATGGATCAATGATAACATTAGCCAAAGGGTCATAAGCAACCGCATTTATTGTAAAGTCTCTCCTTGATAGATCCTCTTCAATACTAACCCCAAATCTTACCTTTTCTGGATGCCTTCCATCTCTATAATCAGATTCCCCTCTAAAGGTAGTAATCTCAAATTTAACACCTTTGTAAATCACTGTGACAGTTCCATGTCTTATTCCTGTAGGATAAGTCTTTTTAAATAACCGCATAATCTGAGCTGGAGTGGCAGAGGTCCCTACATCCCAATCATCTATCTCCCTATTAAGTAAAATATCTCTCACTGAGCCCCCGACAAGATATGCCTCATATAAATTTTTCTTTATCACTTGCAAAAGCAAAAGCACTTCTTTAGGAATCTTACTCAGCAACTCACTATGATGCATGCCTTTTTAATACTCTTAGGTATATTAAGAATTGTCAAGGAAAATATAAATTTTAAACAATCGCATGAAAATCAAAGCAAAATATAATAAGGAAGATAATAAACACTTGCTGTCAACAAAACCTAACTACGGGTTTTTCTATTACTAATAGCAAATTTAAGGAAACTTTCAGTCTTGAAATAAGTTATGAAAAGATATATGAAAGAGGAATATCACTTATGAAGAATTCGCTTCTTTTGCTACTTATATACATAATATCATATAAAAGCTTAGTCGCGAGCAATTTTGCACTTCCTCAGTTTTATAAAAACAACCCATATTCTTATTTAGTCACTCCCAAGAAGAAAAAGGTCCTGCCCAACGAATGTGATTCGTACACTAAACCCATATTTGGTGTAAAAACCCATAAAGATTATGTATATTCACCTACCAAAGCTGCAACAGACGGGCTTATATCCATCTTTGAAGACAAAAAGGAAAAAGCCATACATTGTTCTGAAATTCTACTAAAAAATTCAACATCTATAAAGGACGCACTATTCTTTCCATTCGAATTTGACTTTATTCCTTATATGCCTATCAATTTGAGAAAGGGGTGGGTCTCAGGTATTACTCAAGGCCTATCGCTTGGTCTTTTCACACATCTATATGTAAAGACAGGAGAAAAAAAGTATCTCAAAATAGCCAAGAAAATATTTGAGTCATACAGAATCCCTATAGAAAAAGGTGGATTTGTCAGATTATATAGTGACTCAGCACTATTCGAGGAGTATCCAACAAAAGAACTAAACGGTGTATTCAATGGTAGTGCTATTGCAGCTATTGCTCTATGGGACTACTATTTAGTAACAAAAGATGAAGAAGCAAAAGGTCTGTTTTTCAAATATGTAAAGTGGATTGAGGATAATATATCAAGATATGAAAAACTCGATGAAAAGACAGGAGTCTTACTAAGCTATTATAGCCTAGTAATTAAAAGACCTGAAATACTCTTCAGATTTTTTGGAGAAGGCTTAGCTTTGATTGAAAATATCTCTTCATTTTGCCTAAGAAATAACGAGACAATCAATCAATTTTCACTCAAATTAGGCACCAAAAGAGATGATGATTCAGAAGAACCTATATATATCTTTTCTGCTAAAGAATATACTAATTGGTCTAAGAGGTTGAAGAATGGAAGAATTATCAATCAAAATATTGGGGAGTATAATCATTCACCTTTTTATACATACTTAGATCCTTCATGCGACGAGATAGAAATTGAGATAAAATTTAAGAGATTATCAGAAAAATCTATTCAACTACAGGTTTACGACGGGAAAGAATATCATTTAGTCGGTGAATTAAAAGGTGAATTAAACAAAAGTAATGTAAACAAATTTCACATAAAGAAAGAATTAGTAGATAACGTAAAAACCAATCTCCCAAAAAATCCAATAGTCGAACATAAATACCTTGATGATAACTATCTACTATTAAAGATTATTGCCGAAACCTCAAACTCTGAGATCTTACTCAAACATGCAAAGATGTGGAGAGAATCAACATATTTTGTACCGAGTGAATTTTATAATAACCCCCCAGTTGATATTCTCAAGGAATCAGAGATTATCTTTGACACAAAAAAGAGCTGTAAATACGGAATTAACGGAATATCTCTAATAAAGCAAGACAAATTTTACTACCTACTTTATAACTGTCAAATTGAGGAACGAGAAAGTAGACTATCTCTCCTATTTGGGACCAACATAAAAATGCTCAAAGAGGCAGGTTACATTTTTAACTCCGAACTTATCAATAATCACAGAATTAATAAAACAAAATTTGGTTATTTACTTAATGACTTCACTGAGGAAAATAGACCTTTTTTAAGTCTATTTTTCATTAGCGATTCAGAACTATTTCAGGTAATAACAAATAATATCTGGCAATGGGAAAATATGCGTAAAATTTCAAAACTTAATGCTGAGTCTCTCGTTGTAATCCCCAATCCAAATAACGATTACAAGATTATATATGTAGATTCGGAGGAGAGAAATAAAATCAAGATAAAAACCTTAAAAAGTGAACCTGTCTCTATAATTATTGAAAAAGCCTATCTTAAATTTACGGATATAGCCTATGGTAAAGTTGCAGGGAAAGAGGTTCTAATAGTCCGAAAAGATCTACCAAACAGATCTGATATAGATCTATACGTTGATTGTGAAAATGGAAAATTCTCAGGTGATAAAGTAAATCCCATCATTATTGAAAAAGATTACATTGAAAAATCCGATTCGATTAAGGAGAATTTGTTCTTTTATTCAGAAAATGATGAATATTATCTATTGTTTTCCGGTCGTTTCCCCAAACACAATATTCCAAATGGGCTTTATATCTCCAAAATTAAGGGAAATGTATTATCTAATTTAATTCAAAACGAGTGTCAAAAAAAGGACTCTACCCTACTTGAACGATTTTAAAGGCTTTTTACATGAGAGAATCCGAAAGATAAAAGAGTCATAATAATCTCTACTCAAACCTTATTTAGTCTTCCTCCCCAAAACCGTAACAAGTTTTATACATCCTCTTACTACCGACCTAATCAAACCTATTCCTAATTCATAATCAACTACAAGCTAAAACCCTTTAGTCCAAGAACGTAAACTTACACTAAGTCTATTAAAACTCTTCACGTACATTCACTAATATCTATGGAGTTTAGAATTAAATTTAATTCGATATCCACAGTCTTCAGATTAAAGTTTCTATATTTGTTAGGTTCATAAAAGATATATCATTTATGAAACAAAATACTTTGACTTTGTGCATTGTCATGTTAAATAAACTTTTGATTTTGATTGGGCTTGAAACGCCTAAATGTCGAGCTATTAAGGAGGATTCTAAAATGAAAATTTTCATTCTATGGATTATCCTCATACAAGTCATATTTAGCTGTGCTCCAATTGAAGAACCAAGACCCAAACAAATTGATCCTGAAATACAATTCGATGATAGCTTTACAAGACAAGTAATTGAAATACTTATAGGAATAGATAAAGGTAAACAACAAGAATTATTTGATGGATTCAACGCTGAATACAAAAAATCACCAGAATCAATAGACACAATGTTTTACTATGCCCTGACACTTAAGAATCGTGAAGAGGCATGGAGTGTCTTCAATCAAATTCTCACCAAAGAACCAGAGAAGTACTATGGTTACTTAGGAAAGGCTATTATCGAGACCGAATGGAAGGTATATGACAAAGCAGAGGCAAACTTAAACAAGGCATCAAAATTTGCTCCAAACCACTTTCTCGTAAATTATTTTCACGCAAACTACTATTTCAAAAAAAATGAATATGACAAAGCTCTTGAGTATATGAAAAGAATACAACCGAGGTTTCAAGAAAACATTATAGTCTTAAATCTATATGGACTAATATACACCAAAATGGAGAAATACGAAGAGGCAGAACGGTATTTCAAGAAATCAAATGAGATGGATAACAACCAATACACTCCTCACCTCTATCTGGGGATAATCTATGAAAGGGCTAATAAAATAGAAGATTCCTACAATGAATACAAAAAGGCGGTTGACATAAGGTCATCTAGCAAAGAAGCCATGCTAAATCTAGCCCAAACAGCGGAAAAACTAAACAAAGTAGAAGATGCTGCACAACTTTACGAAAAGATCATAGATCAATGGCCCAACGAGGCGGGAGTATACATAAAATTAGTACCTCTCTTAGAGAAGATCAACGCAGAGGCAAGGCTCATAAAAGCCCTTGAAGATTCTACTAGAGTACTACCAGACAATAGTGAATTAAGAACAAAGCTAGCAAAAATATATTTCCAAAAAAATAACTTAAGTAGGGCCGAAGAGGAATTTAAAAATGTAGCAAAGATAAAAGGAAATTCGGCAGAGATCTACGTTTGGCTTGGTAGAATAGCTAAGAAAAAAGAAGATCATAAAAAAGCAATGGAAAACTTCATACTTGCTTTAAAAGAAAGACCAGATGATAGTGATGCAAAATCTGAGATGGAGGCTCTGAAAAAGAGGTTCAAGATATCTGAGACGCCAATTACGGGTAGAACCCTAGAACAGGTACTAGGAAACTTCTCTAAATATGTCTTAAAATCATACAAAGAACTCCTAAAGGAAAGACCAAAGATGAAAGGTAAAGTCGCTATATCTATTACTTACGACACCAATGGAAATGTAACAGAAGTAACATTCGAAAAAAATACTATAAATGACCCTGTACTTGAGGCATGCATCTACGGCAATGCATTAGCGATGAAATTTCCAGCTGGCAGCAAAGGAAAAGTAGGTTACGAGATGGAATTTAACCCAGCAAAATGAAGATTGGAACTGACATACTTACGGCGAGGGTAAAACAATATCTCAATAAAAAACATCGTATAGCCTTGTTATGTAATCAGGCTTCCGTAAATTCTAAATTTGAACATATAGCTGACATTTTGATAAATAACAAAATAAAACCTACCTATATCTTCTCGCCAGAACATGGACTTTATGGTGTTTTCCAGGATATGATTAAAGTAAAGGAGATAAACCAGTATAGGGGTATACCTGTTATTTCATTATATGGAGACTCAATCGAATCACTAGCACCTGGTGAAAACATACTTAAAAATGTCGACACAATTATAATAGACCTATTTGATATTGGAACAAGATTTTACACCTTTGCGGCCACAATGTTTCTACTTATGAAAAAAGCCTCAGGCAAAGAAATTAGATTTATTATATGCGATAGACCAAATCCCATAGGTGGACAACAAATAGAAGGTAACGGCGTAGAAGATAAATTTAAATCCTTTGTAGGGATAGCAAATATCCCGGTAAGACATTCTCTCACAATTGGTGAATTGGCCATATTCTTCAATGAAGTAGAAAACATAAATGTACCATTAACTATTATCAAAATCTGTGGATATGATAGAAATAGATACCTTGATACCTATAGCAACTTCTTCATCCCCCCCTCACCTAACATGCCATCACTTAACACGGCCATAGTATACCCAATGGGGTGCCTATTTGAAGGAACAAATATTAGTGAAGGCAGGGGGACAACCAGACCATTTGAACTCTTCGGAGCTGACTTCATAGACCCCTTCGTGCTTTCTAAAGAGCTCAACAAATTAGGTTTGGAAGGTGTATTCTTCAGGCCTACATTTTTTATGCCAAAATTTCACAAGTATGCTGATAAAACCATAGGAGGAATATTTGTTCATATAACGGAACGAAAAAAGTTTAGACCATACACAACAGGCATCTCAATACTACACACCATAAGAAAAATCTATGGAGAACAGCTAAAATGGAGAGAAGAACCATATGAATTTGTGTCCGATAGACTCGCCATTGATCTACTCTTTGGTAATGATAAAATAAGAAATATGATAGACAAACAAATAAATCTTAAGACGATTGTAGACTTTGTGAAAACAGAAGAGGCAACTATGGTAAAGGAGATAAAAAAATTTTACATCTACGAATAAGGGAGTAGAGATATGAAAAATAGAGAGGAGTCTCTAAAAATACTAAAGGAAAAGGTAAAGACAAAAAACCTCATAAAACATATGCTCGCCGTTGAGGCAATTATGAAGGGGATCGCAAAAAGGTTGGATGAAGATGAGTATTTGTGGGGGATCGCCGGATTACTACATGACATAGATATAGATGAATATGGGAAAGAGCCGACAATGCATGGTAAAGTAGGAGCGGAGTGGCTAAAGCAAATCGGCTATGATGATAAAATTGTAAATGCTGTTCTCGCTCATGCAGGTCACAAAACCCCAGAAAATAGCCTAGAGATAGCCCTTTTTGCCTCTGATCCACTCTCTGGTCTTATTATATCCTCTGCCCTTATTCATCCAGAAAAAAGACTTAATGCCATCGACACCAACTTCGTATTGAATAGATTTTGCGAAAAGAGATTTGCAGCAGGGGCAAGAAGAGAAGACATTAAGAGATGTGAAGACCTGGGATTATCACTAGAAGAATTTATAACAATTGCTCTTAACTCAATGAAGGAGATATCAGGTGAACTTGGTTTATAGAGCATTAACTCTTTGCTTATTATCTGTAGTAGCCAGCTGTACTGATGCAGTTAATATACAAGAGTATGATGCATCTGCTTCAGCTTCAAGAGATTCAAAAATTTACGAAATACCTTTAGAGGACATATATCTAACTAATGATACCGATGATATTATTGTATTTGATGGTCTGCCACTTGACACATCAGATGCTATTTTGGAGACGGATATAATAAACACTCATGATGATCCCAACAATTGTGGAAACATAGGATTTATATGCACTGAACACATTAATCCAGACAATTCATATGGAAATCCCTCATCTGTCTTATGCGTTGCCGGAAGATGCACAATAGAATCGTGTATAGAAGGAAGGGCAGACTGCAATAACAAATTTGAAGATGGGTGTGAGACATACTCCGGTTCAGATCCAGAAAATTGTGGATACTGTGGTTACAAATGTCAATTCCCAAACTCAATATCAGATTGTCAATTTTCTACCTGCTCCATTTTGAATTGTATCAAACCTTTTGCTAACTGTGACAAAAAAATTTCCAATGGGTGTGAGACAGACACATCTGTGGATATCAATAATTGTGGGATGTGTAATAAGACATGCACATTTTACGGTGCAAATTCCGAATGTATTAATTCTGAATGCAGATTTATGGGTTGCAAAGAAGGATTTTATGACATAAACCAGGACATAAAAGATGGATGCGAATATCAATGCTCAAAAACAAATAATGGCATTGAAATTTGTGACGGCAAAGATAACGATTGCAATGGATTCATAGACGAAACCTGTTCATGCACGGATGGTAGTAAGATGCCTTGTGGTTCCAATATAGGAAGATGCAAAGAGGGGTATTATGAATGTATAAATGGAGTTTGGGATAGGAACTGCAAAGACTACATAGGTCCTACCGTTGAAGAGTGCAACAATATTGACGACGATTGCAACGGGGAAACAGATGATAATCTAATGAGGGAATGTCAAGGTGCAGACTCTTATCTCTGTAACTCACCATGTGGAACAGGATACGAATATTGTCAAAATGGGGTATGGAAGAGATATAACCCTCCGCAACCTACAAAAGAGATATGCAACGAAAAAGACGATAACTGCAACGGTCTAACAGATGAGGGAAGTGCAGATTGTCCACCGGATATGGTCGCCGTGGGCTTGTGTTTGTGTATAGACAGATTTGAGGCATCAAGACCTGACGCAACTGATAAAACCGTAGGTGTGAATAATAGCTATGCTACATCAAGAGCTGGTGTCTTACCCTGGACCAACGTAGATTGGACAACAGCATACAAGGCATGTAAAGCTGCAGGAAAGAGATTATGTACAGCTGAAGAATGGAAGAAGGCATGTCAGGGTGAAGGCAGATATATCTATCCATATGGAGATATATATGATCCGAGTGCGTGCAATGGCTCTGATGACCCAAATCCAGGTATCATATTCCCAACAGGGTCATATATAAAATGTAAATCTACCTATGGGGTCTTTGACATGAGTGGAAATGTAGAAGAGTGGAACGCCACAGATTATCCCGATGGGAAGAAGGGAGTTAGAGGTGGCTCTTACTTAAATGGAACAGAATTATTTACAAAATGCACTTATGAGGCTCCACCGGTAAAAGCAGACTTTTTAAGCAGAACAATCGGGTTTAGATGTTGCAAAACACCTTAAATCTTATGCATAGACCTATTATAGGAATCACGTCAGATTACGCAGATGGATATGACAATCAATATCCAACACTATTAACATATAGATTAAAATCCTCTTATATAAAAGCCGTAGAATTGGCTGGAGGGATCCCAATTATTATACCCTTTGGCAGTAATACAACAGGGGTAGAAGAGATTGTATCAAAGATTGATGGGCTGATTATCTCTGGCTCAAGAGATGACATTGATCAATATTTCTTAGGAAAATCTAAAATCTGTCCACAGAAGAACGCAACCTTAAGACATGCATTCGAATTCAGTCTAACTTCATCCGCCATTGACAAAGGTTTACCCGTCCTTGGAATATGTGGTGGGATGCAACTTATAAATGTACTATTCGGTGGCACTTTAATAGATGATATACCCTCTCATACAGGTTCAAGAATTCACAAAAAGAAATACTTCGATATGGCCCACAAAATAAAAATATATACAAAATCACACCTATTCAAGGCACTAAATAAGAAAGAACTTAAAGTGAACTCGACCCATCATCAGGCGGTCAACTTTATACCCTCATTTTTTAAAATCACAGCAATAGCTGAGGACGGAATAGTAGAAGCCATTGAATACTCATCAAATCAGCTCATAATAGGTGTTCAATATCATCCAGAGGCACTAATAAGATATAAACAACACCTAAAATTATTTGAATACTTTATTAAAAAAGCGAGGAGGAAATGAAAATTTCACTTTCAATCGCTGGTTATGATCCGTCTGCCGGTGCTGGAATTCTTGCTGACATCAAGGTATTTTCATCAATGGGGGTATATGGATTCGGTGTAGCCACTGCTATAACAGCACAGAATTCCACCGACCTCACTGTGGTGAGCCCAGTCAGTAGCTCTATGATAATTAGACAGCTCGAACTCCTCTTTGCAGACTTTCACATAGATGCAATCAAAATAGGGATGATATCCTCCAGATCAAATATAGTAGCAATAACAAGGTTTTTAAAAGACATAGGATATTCAGGTCCTATAGTGCTTGACCCGGTAATCGTATCATCAACAGGCGCATCTATCATGGATCCAATATCTGTCAAAACTCTCATTAAAGAGATGATACCAATATCCACAGTCGTTACACCAAATCTAAGGGAAGCAACTGTTTTGTGTGAGACCATTGTAAAGGATACCGAGTCAATGATGGAGGCAGCTAGAAGGATCCACAATATGGGAGCCCAATACGTTGTAATAAAAGGCGGACACCTAAAAGACGAGGCAATAGATATAC
>JAOAFA010000022.1 GCA_026416535.1 Deltaproteobacteria bacterium | reverse complement strand
ACAAGCCTTGCAGCTCTATCTGCAGAGTTTTTCAAATGGTTTATGTCGGATAGAAATAGGTCTTTATTTCCATAATCTCTTTTTATAAATTCAATGTAATTGATAATGCTCATTAATATGTTATTAAAATCATGTGCAATTCCTCCAGCGAGGAGTCCCAGAGATTCAAGTTTTTGTGACTCAAGAAGTCTTTCTTCCATCTGTCTTTGTTGTGTTATATCTCTTGCTATAGCCTGTATAGCATATGGTTTCCCATCTTGATTCAGTACTGTCCCTCTTGACTCAATAATTAATATATCACCCTTTTTTGTCTTCACCCTAAATTCCATTGGTCTCTCTTCTCCATTTAACCTTGCCTTAATTCCCTCTTTAGCTTTTTGAATATCCTCTGGTAGTAAGACCTGTTCCATCCAGAGATCTTTTAGTTCGGCCTCACTGTATCCTAATAAGGCTAACCCCTTTGGATTCATATCCAAGAATTTACCATCTAATCTCATTGTGAAGATTATATCTGATATATTATTGTATAAGTTCAAAAACTTTCTTTCGCTTTTGAGTAATTCATTTGCAAAGTTTTCTGCCTTTTCTTTTTCAATTTGTAGTTGAAATGTTCTCTCCCTTACTGCTCGCCTGAGTGAAATGACCCATATATAGGCAATTATAAGGAAAGTCACTAATGCGAGTAGTAACAATATAAGTATCTTAAATAATTTCGAATAGTTTCCATCTGATATCTGTTTACCCGCCCATCTTGTGTTTATGTCGTCGACAATCTCGGTAGGAATCTTATCAAAGCCACTCTCTATGATTGTAAGTAATTTATTATTGCCTTTTATGACGGCTCTATGAAACTCACCAAAGTATAGAGGTTCGGAGATCTTGTATAGTTGTTCTATTTTGTGTTTGTACAAAAAGTAGATCCCAGGAGGTTTGTCTACAACAAAGATCTTGATCCTGTTTTCTTTGGCCGCAATTATGATATCCTCATAGTTCTCGAATTCAACTAGGTATTGGACGCCGTTTTCTCTGAGGAAATCTATGTTTGCATCCCCCTTTTTGGCACCAACCATGAACCCTCTAAGGGATTTGACATCTTTAATTCCAGAGATAGAACCATCAAAGAATATGACTACATCTATTCTGGCGTAAGGTTTTGAAAACTCATACTTTCTTGCCCTTGCTTCGGTATAAAACATTGTATCAATTACGTCAAACTCTCCATTTTCCATTCTTTTTTGAGCATCCATCCAGCTTGTCCCAGTAATATTAACCTTGATACCTGTGTATTTTTCCCATTCTCTCCATAGATCGATCGAGATGCCCTTCAACTCGCTACCATCTTCTGTAAAGGCGTATGGCGGATAGTTGTTGTCAATGACTACACTTATACTCTCCGGTCTTGCCCACACTGAGTATGGTAGTATAATAAACAGTGCTATGTAAAATACTAGTGTCACCAAACTAATAAAAGTTGTTGTTTTATATCCAACAATTAATTGTTTGTAAAGTAAATGTTTTTTATCCCCAAAAAGTCCAAGTCATCTTGGGATCAAGACAAGGCTTTTTGTTATTGCTCAATTATTGAATCAAATCCCACAAACATTAATTAGATTTTCCCTCCAATTCTAGCTATATTTAATTACAGACTAAAGGCATCACTAATGTGTTGACCCAGTATATAAATAACGGAGAAGGATCGTTTAAATGGTTGGGATTACATATTGAATTTTGAATGGAATCTGATTATAGATCTTTTGATCTTGTGATTAGTTTACTTGAGTGAGTATTCTACTGAGGTGAACGAAAAAGGCTTGTGGTGTTGTGAAGTGATATGTAGCTATATCCAATTCTGCAGCAGATTTTACATATTCTTCGATGTCGTCAATATAAAATATCTCATTTGGCATTAATCTTGTTATTTTAATTAGCTCTTCGTATATTTTTTTATTGGGTTTTCTGACCCCTACTTTATATGATAGTAAAAAAGCGTCAAATAGATTAATAAATTCATATCTTGATTTGATAAATTCAAAGTGCATTTCGTTTGTATTACTTACAAGTATCAAGGGAATACTTTTTTGCTTAATTGCTTTTATGATAGCTATTGTCTCTGGGTGGGCATCAAAGAATATATCGCAAAAGATACTCCTAAATTCTTCATCTGAGATCTCAAGCTCGAACTGATACTTTATTCTTTCTACGAATTCTTTTGTACTGATCTTCCCTTCTTCGTAGAGATGTTCGACTTCTGCTGTCTTGTACAAATAATTATGGATTTCACTTGAGGAATATATCTCCTTCCGGATTGAGTAATTCAACAGTCTTGGCGCTATTGTTGAATGATTAAACGGAACTATTACATTTCCTAGGTCAAAGGCAAATGCTTTATACATATTACTTTTTGATTGCCGAGGTTGGCATAACGGAGAATAAAGATTTTAAATCGTCATCGTTAAACTGTATTCCACCACCGAGGAAGTAATCTCGTGACATATTAGGATATCCCTCTTTGTAATTGAGTATGTCGTCAACACCAGTAGATATAAAGATGTAATCATTTAGGGCTATCATAGCTGTTATCCTCATCCTTGGATTTTTGCCTGGAAATGCGAGTTCAAATATATCGGTTTTGAATTTCAGCCTTTGCTGAAACAGATCGATATCAATACCTGAGCCACCTGTGCTTTCAATCAATCCTATTCTGAGTGTAATAAAGTCAAACTTTTTCGCAAACTCTAGGGAAAGTTTTAACTTATTGGGAGGACTATTAATTGTCTCTTGTCTCTCAACTTCTTCATAGGTATTTCCTACCTTCCTTTTTATTGATGTATAAGACTGTACCACATCCCCTCTCGGATCATCGATCAGCTCTATTAAATAAAATTTATCCTCTTTAGGTTGAAGTCTTAATGCAAAAAATGTTTTGGAGACCTTTTGCAAAAAGCTGTATTCATCCCTTATATTAATATTTACTTGCAGCCGCGACAATTGTTGAACATAATCGGATATTCCATCAGCAGTCTCTTCAATCGATTTGGCAATCTTCTCATCCTTCAGTACCTTCCCAAGAGTTCCTTCTCCTTTCTCTATTGAATCCGTTACCTTTTCTATGTTAGTGAGTGATTTATCAAGTTTCTGGAGGATTTTTCTGAAATCAGATACACCTTCTGCTAATTCCCCCTCGCGCCTACCAATTATGGTCTGGACGTTATTTACGAGAGCCCTTGTATCTTTTGTTAACTCTCTGATGTTTTTTATGGCAGCTATTATATCCTCTTGAGATCCACTTGAGATTATCTTTAGATTCTTGCTGACCTCTTCAATATTTGACATAATGTGCCTTAGACTTTCTGTGTTCTGCATCAAAAGTTCTGATACCTGCTTGGATATCCTCTGTGTCTCGTTTACGATATCCTGCATAGAGCCTTTACCTTCCTTCGAACCAAAGACCTCTGCCAGGGCCCTTGTCACTTCTCTAATATCCTGAGTTATTACATTAAGTGATCCAAATACATCCTCTATCTTCACAGGTTTGATCACATTCTTTATTTCGTCCCCATCTCGCAGTTGCGCAAAATCTGGTGTCCCAGTGTTTATTTCTAAATAGTAGTCTCCTAAAATTGATGTTGACCTCTTAGTTATTGTTGCGTTTTCATAGAGTCTAACCTTGTTGTCTATCCTAAGGTAGACACGCGCCTTATTACCCTCAAGCTCGATCTTTGATATAGTGCCGATATTTACTCCGGCTATAACAACCTTTGTCTTATCTACGAGTCCCGTTGTGTCATCAAATAATGCAGAGAGCTGATAGCTGTTTTCACTATGATATTTGGACTTGGATACGTCACCAATGAAAATTATTATTAATACAATTATTATGGCGGATATGATCCCAACCTTAAGTGGTGTTATGAGGTTACTCATCTTCAAACCTTTCTAAACCAAGTGTCTAAAAACTTTCTCAGATTTTCGTCTTCCATTTTTCTTATCTGGTCTGGAGGACCAACAGCAATAATAACACCGTTATATAAAAAGGCAATTTTATCCGCAACCATAAACGCTGAGCCAATATCATGGCTAATTACTATGGAAGTCACGTTAAATCTCTCTCTTGCATCCAGAATCATCTCATTTACAGTCATTGTAGTAATGGGGTCTAATCCTGTCGTAGGTTCGTCATACAGCACAATCTCTGGATTTAGGATTACAGCTCTGGCGAGTCCCACCCTTTTTTTCATACCACCTGACAACTCTGATGGATATTTGTCTTCTACATCAAACAACCCAAGGATATTTAATTTCTCTCTAACCTTTTCCCTGACTTCATTCTCACTAAGTTTGGTATGTTCTATGAGAGGGAATGCAACATTCTCGTAGACAGTCATAGAGTCAAATAGCGCAGAATTTTGGAACACCATACCAAATGATTTTCTTACCTCATTTAGGGCCTTTTCACTCAATTTGGTTATATCTACACCTTTGACTATTATAGAGCCTTCATCGGGTTTTAAAAGTCCTATGATATGCTTTATAAGGACGCTTTTGCCTGAGCCGGAGGCACCGAGTATGACTAATATCTCGCCCTCTTCTATCTCGAGATTAACACCCTTGAGCACCTCATTGTTTCCGAATCGCTTTTTGAGCCCTCTGATCTCTATTTTGGGCATATGAAAATCAACCTCCGAGGACATAGCCCGGTAGATATTTTGTCATGAGGACTGTTAGAAAGTAATCGACGATTAGGATTGTTATGAAACTTACAACCACAGATCGGGTTGTAGCCTCTCCAACCCCTTTTGCCCCACCGCTTGCATAGAAGCCATTATATGTACAAATCATTGTAAGTACATAACCAAACACGGCAGCCTTTATTAGACCACTTATGATATCCACGGGGTCCATAAAATATCTTATTTTATCTATGAAAATACCGGCATCTACTCCCATAAGGATAACAGCTACGAAATAAGACCCAGCGACACTTACTAGATTAAAGGCAGCTGTTAGAATGGGGAGCATGATTATGCCGGCAATTACTTTCGGGACAATAAGGTATTGCTTAGGATCGACGCCCATTGTGTATAGTGCATCTATCTGCTCAGTTACTCTCATGGAACCAAGTTCTGTGGACATAGCAGAACCTGCCCTACCTGTTACCATAAAGGCTGATAAAACAGGACCAAGTTCACGTGCAACAGATATAGCTACTGTTGAACCTACTAACCCCTCAGCATTGAATTTTGCAAATACATTTAATGATTGTAATGCCATAACCATCCCAGTAAACGCACCCGTTAAAAGAACCACAAATAGAGATTGTATTCCTATTGTGTCCATCTCTTTTAGAATATTTTTTATTCTATAGGGTGGTCTAAATGTGGCAATGATTACCTCCGCGCATAGTAAGAAAAACATCCCAAGTTCTTCGAATAAACTAAGGAATTTCTTAAAATTGAAGCTGTTTTTCATTGCACATCCAAGCAATTGTTGCCAGAATATATGCATTTTGATCGGTTTTTACAAGGAAATAATGTAAATAAGCAAGTATTTTGCATCTTTGATGAGATAAATTTGATATAAGAACACCATGGAATTCCATTTAGATTTTTTACCTTACACAGGTCTCACCAAATTTTTGTAAATTCCACTCCTTATACAATCTATCTTAATAACGAGGGAAAAATCATATAGAACCGAAACCATCTTCAGCTCAACCAAACATAAATGTGTTAATTCAATTGAGAGTCTATGCGCCCTATATCACGGAGGGCTAATAAAAAATCATTTATTTTCCTCGTTGGCAATAAACCATTATTTATGTCATGGTTATTTACGATTATTTTCTTGAGCGGGCTTTTTGCATCTCGCTTTTTTATTAGTAGATCTCAATTTCATTAGGTTATTTAAATGTTAGTATTAATTCAAAACAGTGAAATGATTGATCCTTGTGATTGGTGAAGGTAATCTCTTTATTGTTTAAAGATTGATATTAATGCTCAAATGGGAATTTATATTTTTTAAGTCCACATTCATCCCTCATGATAATTATCTCTTTTTGGGTTTCAATGTTAATCGGAGCTCCCTTTTTCTCTCTTTCGAGCGATGTTAGGTATTCCTTCTCTCCAGCTGTGTATATCCTCTCTGCCCCCATCATTTTTTTTGAACTTCTGAGTTCTCGCAAGATATTGCCTGCAATTCTTATAAATTTCTTGTAGTTGATAAAAGACGCAATATTTATAGCAATAAAGAAGTGACCAAGGCAGTAGAAGGTCTTCTTTCCGTCTTTGGTTCCCGTAAGCATTTTCAGGTAGGCCCCATCTTGCAGGGCGGCAGATAATATTTCAACAACAGTAGAATATCCATAACCTTTATAACCACCATGTTCTTCTCCGATTCCTCCTAAAGGGACGAGAGCGGCAGTACCGTTTGTTAGGTCTTTCAATACCTCATGTGGATCTGTTTTTGAATTTCCATTTTGATCAATTACCCAACCTACTGGGAGTGGTTTATTTAGCTTTGCATATACCTCTATCTTACCTCTTTGAGTAATAGATGTTGCGCAATCTAAGAGGAATGGGAATTCCTCGTCAGTCGGGATCCCGAATGTAAGTGGATTTGTTCCTAACATATTCTCTACGCCAAAGGTTGGGGCGACAGAGGGTCTCGCGTTTGTACCAGTAATACCTATCATCTTGTTTTTTACAGCCATAAGTGAGTAGTATCCTGCTATTCCATAATGAGTAGAATTCCTTACAACAGTCATACCAAGCCCGAACCTCTTTGCCTTTTTAATAGCCATCTCCATAGCTTTGTATGCCGTATATTGCCCCATTCCATGATTTGCATCTATTACGGCTGTTGTCTTTGTCTCTTTTACTATTTCAAGCTTTGTGATAGGTCTCTGAATTCCAGCCTTTATCCTATCGTAGTAGATGGACTTCATCCTTGAAATCCCGTGTGAATCGAACCCCATTCTATCAGCAGTTGCAAGAACATTAGCACATATCTTAGCCTCCTTGAGAGGCACTCCTAACTTTACAAAGACATCCCTCATGAAGTTTTCAAGAACATCTAATTTTACCCAACACACATCTTCCATAGCTCTCTCCTTCTTATCCCAAGGACAGAGAAATCTATATCAGTGATTTAAAAAATATCAAAGAAAAATTTTCCACATTCCCCAGGGGAGTTTATCATACACAAAAATATTTCCTTATTAAATATCCTTAGATGTGAGTCTTCTGGTAATATCAGGGCGGGTCTTAAAAGTTGGCATACCAACACCTTCTTATTGTTGAGTTCCTGTGATGCCGGAAGATCTAATTTGAGGAAAACTCAAATCCTGACTAGTTATTCCCTATTTCGGGTTACACTCAAGATGATAATAACTTAACTGTTGGATACCATATAAAATAATTTCGAAAGTTATCGATTAGCCTTGTACTTTGTAGATGGTGTGGGGTCTGAATACATTCTGATTAGTTTGTTGCGCACATTTTTTATCTCTGCTTGATATAAAAGTTGCGGTATATGACATAGGAGAGTTGATTTGAGTAGTATTGTCTATTATCATGTAACTTTGAAAGTTAAAGAACAATAAAACTCCTATCTTCTCTGAAGTAGGGTTTTAATGTATTTTATAAAAATTCAAGTTCGGATTTTGTTATACATTTATAATGTTATTTGTTTGAGTTCTTTGATAAACATATGTAAAATTATAATTGTATGTTAGTAGGAAATTTAGTGCTATTAACAAATCTTTTGCTTTTTGCGCAGACTGGCATATTTGAGTTTTATGTAAACAATCAACTAATTGGGACAGAGCGATATTGGATACAGGATAGGATGGTAGAGTCAGTTGTAGAACTAAATAACGGTTACAATTTCAGACAGAAGACACTTTTTGACATTGATGGTGAACCCAATACCTATATAGTAGAAGGAATAATAAATAACACAAAGGTTAAACTTGACATAAAGAGACTAAATGCCAAATTTGCCTACACGGCTGAATCGGAGATAAAAGGCAAGGAGTATTTTGCTGTTCTTACACGTGCAGAGCGACATGCGATTCTGGACAATTATGTGGCATCCCATTTTTTGTCGCTCATCCCAAAGCTAAATCCAAACAAGAAAAATGAGCTCAAGGTATTTATTCCTCAAGACGGGAAGATAAAGGATGTAACAGTTGAGATCCCCAAAAAAGTGAAGATAAGAATATCAGGTAAGACGATTGATGCATATCACTATAATTTCAAACTAAAAAAATATCGCACAGTTGACCTATATACTGATTACAATACTGGAGAATTCTTAAGGGCGGATATAAAAGAACTAAAACTAAAGATTTTCAAAGTTCTGGAAAGGGGCGGCTAGGAATCGGCTTAATTTTTATTGTTTTTGGGGAGGGTTTAGTTCTTTGATGTAAATTATAATTATATGTCTCCAGCTCTTGCCAAATGGTATTGTTGAACCTGCGATTCCTCTTGTTATATCGTAGAAACCAATTGTGCTCTTGAGTATCTCTCAAGTTGTTTCTCGTTGTTTCTCTATCTTCTGTTTTGCCATTTCTCTTTGTCATATCCCTCTTTTGGTTCAATAAAACCTTGAACCATTGATTCAGAATGTCCCTGAAATTCATTTCCTGTAAGATAGTTGCAGAGCATACCCATCTACGTATTTTTGTTGCTTTAAACAATGGTTGCTATATAACCCTGGTCAGCTAGGTGTCTTAAAACCAGTGAGATATTTCTGTACCTCACTGAATTTATATATTCGGAACCCTATTTATTTACAGCATTCACTTTCACTTTTTAGCATTGTCTCTGTCATAATTGCCGCTGGATCAGTCTTCTCCCGCAATGCATCATCTCTGAGTTTTTATACGTTGCTTTTTAAATACTTTTGTTCTCTTGAATCCATAGTGAATTTTTTCTATGTTTATGAAGAGCTTACTTGCATCTATCTCCTATCCACAGGAGGGACATCTTACAATGTGCTTCTCATTTATTTATTGTCTCTTCTCCATACCCAACAATTCCTCCGCGATCCAGTTCATATCGTACACACTCTTTAATGCCTCTATCATGCCTGAGGAATGGACGGAGACAGCTCTTGCCTTCTCCTCCGAGTAGACAAAAGTGTTTGCAAGTCCATAGATGTTTGAATCAAATATAAGTCCTACAATTTGGTGTTTTGTATTGATGACGGGACTACCAGAATTTCCACCGACAATGTCAGCAGTTGAGACAAAATTGAGGGGAGTTTTCATGTTTATAAATTTCTCTCTTTCAACATACCTTTTTGGCAAATCAAAGGGTGGTCTATTGTCGAAATTTGCACTCCTTTCATATAGTCCGTAAAATGAGGTCTTGTATGGTATGATGGTGCCTTCTGACGGATAACCCTTGACTACTCCGTAAGATATTCTAGGTGTAAATGTTGCATCGGGTGGGAGCTCCTTGCCATAAATTCTGAATCTTATGTTCTGAATTACTCTTGCAGCGGTCTTCTCGACGCTCTCTACTTTATCCTCATATTCTTTCCTGTTCTTTCTGACCACAGGTTCAACAAGCGATGCAATCCTTAAAAGCGGGTCATTTGACTTTTGTAAAAACTCCTTCCACTCTTTTTCACTCATTGAATCGCCTTTTTTAACCAATTCTTTTCTATAATCCACATTGTAAATCCCTGTCTTTTCAACAATCTCATCAACCAGTTCCTCTATCTTTTTGCCGGATAGCAATGTCTTAATAAATTCATTTTTATCAGTGAGTTCTTTTAATGCATCGTCAATGGCAGTCTTAAGCAGAACTCTCTCAACACCTTTGTAAATGGGGGCAGTTGAATACAGTTGGTGTTCAAGTGATGAAAGTGCAGTATCTCTGTATTCTTCGAATCTCTCCTCGTTGGGCTTCTTTTTCTCGATCACCATCTGAACAATAGTAAATGCCCTTGAAAAGAGTTCTGAGTAATTTACAATAGTTCTAACGGCAAAGGCCGTGGGGAATATCCTCTTGTATTCGTTTTGGGCTACCTCAATCTTTCTTAATGCATTCCTTAATTCTTTCAAGTCATTGGGATTCTTTGATACAGAGGCAATGAGCCCTTTCTCTTCGGACTCTTTCCTTTCGAAAATTTCTTTGTTAAGGAGTGCGTCCAGCATCCCTTTGTTTGCCTTGTATGAGTTCTCAAACATAAATATAAGTTCTTTGCTCTGTCTTGCATTCTCTTCTGATTCTGAGGCATATTTCTTGAGGGCATCAATAAATCTTTCTGCCTTCTTTACCCTGGCAGGGTAGAATATGTCCCTCTGAAATCTGAGCTGTGCAACCGAGTATAACCTCTTTGTTGTGCCAGGATTGCCTATGACAAAGATAAGTTCATTCTCTTTTGCACCATTCTCACTGAATGCAAAAAAATACTCGGGCTGATATGGTCTATCATTTTCGTAGATTCTGAAAAATGCCATATCAAGGTCATATCTTGGGTATGTAAAGTTATCAGGGTCCCCACCGAAGAAGGCAATCTGCTGCTCTGGTGCAAATACAAGTCTAACATCTGTGAATTTTTTATATCTGTAAAGCACATATTGACCACCCCCATAGAGGGTGACTACATTGCATCTGAGTCCCGTCTTGTCT
>JAOAFA010000083.1 GCA_026416535.1 Deltaproteobacteria bacterium | reverse complement strand
CTCAATACACTCCCCCTGTTGAGCCTTATCTGATTAATATTCTGCGTCTTCCACGTATTCCCTTCCATTTTCAGACTCATATTACCATCAAACTTATCCCCTGTAAAGAGTGTTGCACTACCTCCTGCAATTGAATCTATATTTTTTTCTGAATAAACTACACGATAGATAGATAGGTGTGAGAACTAAATTTTATAACCTCAGGCAACTCAAACCCCGTTGCTGAGGTTTATATTATATAAAAAGAAGTATAACCAAACTGATTTCGAAAGGCAAGAGAAATCTGTTGGATGTGGTTACTACATTAAAATATCACGGGATATAAGAAAAGTAAGACATACTCATAATTTATAAAAGACCTTGACTTTATCTTTTCAATAAAACATGCAAGAAAGGTGAATAAGTAGAATACTGTTTGATTCTTTGGGGATATTTACCAAATCCTTCCATTTAACGGGATAAGTTGTTTCTGCGGGAGGTGGGTAGAGATATGCGAACTTCTGGATGGGAGAATAGGGATTTTATGAGAAGGTAAAGAGTTATCATACTTAGAAGATAGAGGCAAAGAATAATTTGAGGCAGAAACAGAGAGATGAGAAGAATTTTTAGTATTTAGGATTGATGAAGTTGGAGAGAAAAAAGGGAGAAAGGGGAATACATACCACCGTTGAATCACCCATGGAGAAGAGTATTAAGTAATGTGATATTTTAAAAGTAAAATTAACTTTAGGAATAACACTTATCCAAGTACATGGGGGAGATAAGTTATATAGGACGTATTTTGATGGAGTGAGATGAAATATAGAAGTTATAGATGATTCCCCAGGAGCAGGTGGAGACGCATCTTTTTAATGGACCAATATAACATTCCCTCTCCCAATCATAAAGATTTACTACAATCCTATACCTGTAAAATGTTAACCTCTCATTGAAAAAGTACTCTACTTTGCAATAACAGGTATTTTCTGAAATCGAACAAAAGCTCTTTACAAATCTTGAGCAATCATTTATTAGTTTTTCCTCTACTATCTATAATAGGAGGTTTTTAATGAGATCATATATCTTCTTGTTCGTTTTTCTTTTCTTTCTAGGAGGTTATTTAGGTGCTCAAGAGGAGGGAATCAAAGAAGAAGTTAGACTGGATGAGAAAGGCATCGAGAGTAAAAAAGACAAAAGAAAGAACAAGAAGATTTCTGTGTTTGAGATTATCAACAAACTTTTGCGTTTAGATGTTGAGGTGAAAGGGAGAAAGTTGACAAGGGATCAAAAGGATGATCTGGCAAAAAAGGTCGAGGGGAGTGTTAAGGATTGTGTTTCAAAGATTTTGATCGAGAGAGAAGAGTATCAAAGGAGGGATAAAAAATTATTTAACTCAGATTGGATTGTTAAAATAAAGATGACACATGGAACATTTGAAGAGATAAAGGTTTTAAAAAGCAAAACAAAGAGTCCCTTTATGCATGAATGTATTTCATCTTTAAAAGAGTTTGAGACAGGTTATAATTTGAACGCCGAACTCAAGTTGAGGATAAAAACAAAGATTGACTAAGGAGCCCTTGAATGAAAAAGATGTTATTATCTTTATTGGCATCACTTCTTTTTTATTATTGTTCTGATTCTTCAAATCAGAGTAATATTGACACTTCGCGCTCTAACGACACATTAGGCATTTGGGATATATATTACTCCGATATCCACAATAATGACGTCTTTGACGAAGTAATTTTATACGAGGATGCAGAAGATATAATTTATACTGATGAAAAAGCAGGTATGGACATCTTAGCTGATACTGAGTTTAGTAACAAATTAGATATTGGAGAAGAGATCCTAATTGATGGAATAGATTATGATAAAGCAGATTTTGGGTTTGATGATAGTTATAGCGAGATAGAAGACATTTACTCAGGTTTAGTTGATCTAGATTACACAGATGCTATAGTATCTGATACAGGATTCGTAGATTTTGGCACAAAAAGAGGAATACTGTTTTCAGCTCGCGAAAAATTTAATAATAAGTTCTCGATATTTTATGTAGATCCTCAAGGTGGTTATCCCAAAAAAATTTCTCCAGACCTCCCCGACGAATTTAAAAGGCCATTTTGGGCACCTGATGGTAATTCATTTTATTTTGAATCTTCTGGCAAGATATTTAAGACCGTATTCGGCAAATTTGAACCAATAGAGGTTTGCTCTGGCACAGATTTTGCTGTATCCAACGATGAAAAATTAATAGTGTTAAGCAAATACGTAAAAGTTAATGATATAGGCGAATACGACTATGAGCTCTTCTTGTATAATCTTGAAACCAAAAAGTACTCTCAAATAACTACCTTCATGGACGGCGAAATGAATAATCGCCCATCCTCACCTTCGTTCTCGCCAGATTCAAAGAAGATCCTTTTTTCTATACTCAACCCAACAGGTTCATATGACGTGTATTCAAGTGATTTATTCATTTACGATCTTGAAACGGGTTTTTTAGTTAACATAACGAATGAGGCAAGAAAGATACAAGCAAAAGTGGCAAATAGATCGGCTGAGTGGTCGCCCATATCAAGTAGATATGCTTATTTGCATGTGCTCTTTCCAGAGTCAGGATACTACTTGGTTGACGGTATTTCTACGCGTAAAAGAATCTCTGAGGAGACACACAACGGCATTGATGGTATAGCGTTTTCACCAAACGCAAATGCCATCGCAATAGTAACAAAACAAGGTAAGGGTATCAATATCTTAGACCTCAATGGCATAGTACTTTTTGAATTGATGATAATTGACCTCGAGTATATAGATAATCTTAGTTGGAGATGAGATTAGATATCAAAACTATCATAATCTCTGGCAGCGAAACAAGCTATATCTATTTTTTTCTCATTGGCACTTGAGATGACATCTTTAACCATTCTATCTATGAGCTCGTCGTCGTGATTCGGATCATGGTGAAAGAGTATTAGAGTCTTTGAGCGAGATAAAGATGCAAGTTTTAAGGCGTCCATATTTGATGAATGTCCCCACCCAGATCTATTACAAAGCTCTTGTTCGGTAAATTGTGCGTCTACAATAAGATAATCTGAGTCTTTGCAAAATTCGGCAAAAAATTCAATCGGCCTTGCATCCTTCGCATGAGAGGATAGTTCGCAATCTGTCATAAAAGTGACAGTCTTTCTCCCCTCTTCAAATCTAAATGCAAGTGTCTTTTGAGGATGGTTCGTGTGTGTAAAATAAACTTTTATACCCTCGATCTCAGAGCCATTAGGAAATAGATTCAAAAAATTTAACTGATTTTCTATAGCTTCAAAACCAACTGGAAAGTATGGCGGCTTCATTTGACTTGAGACTATCTGCCTCAGAGTTTCCTTGTCCTCTTCAACCCCAACAACAAAAAATTCATTTCCTAAAGTATAGGCGGGTACGAAAAACGGTAGTCCTTGAATGTGATCCCAGTGAAAGTGCGTAAGAAAAAGATATGAATTTTTTGCAACTATGTTATTTGCAACCATATAATTACCTAACTCTCTAACTCCGGTACCTGCGTCCACAATTATCTGCAGACCAGAACTCGTAATTAGTTCAAGACATGGTGTATTCCCACCATAATATTCTCTTCCACACCCTGGAGATGGTATAGATCCCCGAGTTCCCCAAAATTTTAACCTCAAAAAATCACTCCTCTATATCCATATACCTGTTAATGTCCTTTTCTTAATTACATTTGGAAGATTAAATAAAAGAATATCTTTTCCATATACTGGGCATTTTGATCTTTTAGGTGGAATGAGGCGTAAACTGCCTTACCAGAATTCGGGGAGTCTTTATAGCTAACTATAACAGGTCTCATACTCTTATCGTTATATACATCACCTTCTATGTGAATCACGGTATTTTGGGCAGCAGAGTCCATCGTCGTCCAACATATAGAAGCAATTCCTACCTGATTTACACCGAGTAATGCAACCATATTTTGGTCGACTATATTGCAAGGTAATGGAGCCGTGCATCCTCTCATTCCCCTTGCCGAACCACCTGTTTGAGCAGCATCGCTGGAATTATCGTCCCCATAAAAATCGACTGCGTTGGGGAACACCTTTTCAAAGTAATCATAAGAATAGTCAGAAGTCATAAATGAATTACCTGCTGCAACCCAATTTCTTAAATTTGAAACAACACCTGGGTCAAAGTTTTCTATGGCACCACAATTTATTATTAAGATATCATACTTGTTCAATTCATTTATGTTGGTTATTACCCTATCATCATCCTGCGGATAAAGTGTGTACGGCAATTTTAGATCATCAAGTATATGTTCCATTTGATCCCACTGCCCTTGCATAACGGCAATTTTTGCATTGGATTTTACACACTGAGCACCGATATCCGTAGTCTCTCTATTTTTAACCACAACAGGAACATCAGTGGTGAATGAACCAGCCTCGATATGCACTACTTGATTCCCTACAGGAACACAGGACAATGTAAAATAACCATCCGGATCAGAAATGGTGCACTTTGTACCCACACAGACCTTAGCTCCACCAATCCAAATCTCTTGCCCGGGTGAGCATACTCTACCTGTGACGTTACCGCACTGAGTATTAGGATCAGCTCCATAGCCATTGAGAACTACTGAATAGACTGGGTCAATTGCATCTGTGCTGGCAATGTCAAGTTTGCCTTTATCTTCTCCTTCTTCCATCGGTTTATACCTAACCGTTACTGTCTTCTTCTCACCAGCAGCGTATTTGCCTGTTGGCACGGCTCCTTGAATAGAGAAATCCGGGGAACTTTGCGATGAGAGTTTTATAGATGTAACATTTAGTTCTGCAGTTCCACAGTTGATAATCTCCACAATCTTATCTAAGTGTGTCCCGATATTAACGATACCAAATTCAACTTTTTTGGGATTAACACATATCTTCGGTCCGGTTCCACCACCAGATACTGGAATTGTTGCGGCATTCTTCGGTAAAAATCCTGAAAGGATTTCCACCAGAACCTTTCCTGTCTCTGTTTTAATGTCTCTTGGCTTAAAAGTTACATCAAACTTCGCAGTTGCATTTGGTATAAGTGTCTTCGGTATAGGAAAGTTACCAATTGTAAACGTAGGACTTGAGTTAGGGTCTAATTTCAATCCCGTAATTAAACAGTTTTGATTTCCAACATTCTTAATAGTTACACTAACTACTTTAGAGGTACCAAGCTGCACAAGTCCAAATTGAATTGGGTTTGGGGTAGCCTCAATTGAACAGGGTAAGGTCTTTGTTCCTTCTCCTTTGAGAACCACATCTTGATTAGGTCTAACCTTATCATTGCTTGTCAGTCTCCACCTGGATTGTTCAACACCAATTATTGATGGTGTATATGTAAAATATACATTTAGGGATTGACCTGGTTTGATTGTTGCTCCATTGGAAAAATCCGGTCTCGTCATTTTGAATGAGTCAGGACCCTGAATCTTGACAAATGATGTAATGTTGCAGTCGATCTCACCTTTGTTTGTGAGCATTACTGCTTTTTCTGAACTCGTCTTACCCTCCATAACTGATCCCATATCTAATTCTACTGGATCAACTACGAGCGAACAACTTGGTCCCTCTTTCCCTTCCCCTTTGACAGTTACATAACCATTAGGTGATTGTGGATCATTCGTGTTGATCTCAATCCTACCATTATCCTCACCGACATCTTTCGGAGTGTATTTCACCTTTAGCACATATTTATCCGGAGGATTTAATTCCATAGGAATATTCGGGGTCTCTACCCAGCCAAATTCATTTGATGTAGTGCTTGAATACTCCATTTTGGAGATTATGAGCTTCTCTGTTCCACAGGAAGTAAGCTCGAATGTCATTTCTTTGGTCTGACCTATTACAACTGAGCCAAAGTCAATGTAATAAGGTGGTTGTGGACAAACCCTTGGGGCGATACACCTACCTTTAAGGATTATATAGACTTTAAGTTCATCAGGGTCATCGCTTACAATCTCGAGTGCACCTTTGTCTATACCGCCATTTACAGGTTTGTATGAGATCTGGAAGTTTTTGACACTGCCACCCAAATACTCACCCGTTATTTCAGGTGGTTCGATTACAAATTCTGGGAAAGTTGGTGTCTCCATATCCTTTATGTCGCAATTCTCATTGTTAAATGGACACTGAATTATTCTGTAGCTCACCACATTTAAGTTGTAATCGCCAGTATTTCCAATTGAGATTCCATACTTTTTGCTCTCTTGACCAAATGAGACACTTCCAAAGTCTATATAAAGGACATCTGTCTTATCTTCATTGCACTTATTTTCATCTATTAGGCAGACCTCAATATCGGCTATTACTCCTTTGCCTTTGAGGTTGATTGTTATGGTTTTATTATCTTTGTCGTTTGAATTTATGGTCAGTTTAGCAATATCTAAACCCCTATTTACAGGGGAATAAGTAATCTGAAGATAGGTCTTTGCACTGGGATTAATCTTTGTTAGCAGAAGTTTGTATGTAAACTCCGTAGAACCAGTAATTGTTGGATTTTCAATAATCAGTTCACTTTCACCTATGTTGTGAACCTCCAACTCTATCATCTTAAGAGATCCAACCACCACATTTCCAAAGTCAAGTTCATAGGTTTCTCCAGTCTTTTTCATATTTCCACTTGGGTCTCTTATCTCACTCTTCGGATATAAAGCTGTTAACCCAGTATCATCGCAATTACAACCAACAATTACGATAGACATCAAAATGAGACTGAAAATTATAGATCTTTTCATCTTTAAACCTCCTATTTTACTTTTACTAAGACAAAATACATAAAAATAATTAAAATCAAACCCACTGCAACTAACAGATATACCTTATCTACAGCCAGAATCTGCTTAAAATTTAAATATTTTTTCTTCTCCTCTTCAGATAAGGCATTTATATCTAATTGCTTGATTAGATCAGAAGCCTTCTTATACCTTCCCTCGTTTATTAAATTACTAATATTGTTTATGAGCTCTCTCACACTCTTCGTGGCCACAAACCCTCCCAGCTGGGGATATTATAATAACCGGCAAATTGAAATGCAACAATTTTCATTACCTATGCAACAATTTAAGATTGGCATAAGATGGTATTCCTTTAAATGTGAATCCAAATTAGAGTATCTCGGATTACTCGGGATATTATTTTATTATCTTGAATTATTTCTACTTCGTTCCTATGTAAAAGTATAGGATCATACAACAAATGATTAGAAATCAGGGAATTCTAGATGTAAGGTAAGCTAATAGTAGAACTCTATGCCCACACCCAAGGGTTCAAGAGTACAAAGATACTTCAATTTACACAAAGTGTGTGTCTATATTGCTCATCTTGCTCATTATTACTTTCTCTCTTCTTGTAGTGCCAAACAAGGTCCTTTTTCTTCGCAGTATATCTCTGTTACTCCATCCAAAGGTCCTAACACTCTACAATAACTGCTCTATCAATCTAAGTAAACTATGGCATAGCTACACATGCGAAAATCTAACAATACTATTTATTCTAAGCTTTTCGCAATGTAAAACCTCAATCTCTACTGTAATCTGCTATTAATTTCCTAAAACACTTCCTCCCTTTCCCATCACAGGTTCAGTAGCAGATTCCTCATCAACTCCACCCTTAAAACCTGATATTCTCGTGTTTTGTACAGACATTACTAGAAGGCCATTCTATACTGCCCTTATAATACATTCATTCCACCTATATGCCATCCTCTTAATTAGCCTCCATCTCTTGAATACCAATACATTTGTGTTTTGCTTTTCAAAAGGTTATGCTTGGGTATATATCAACATACTTTACTCCCAAGAGGCAAGAGAATTTTTCTGATAGGTATCTACAAGATACCTCATTTTACTAAATACCATATTGCAATTGCATCGTAAAGAACTCAACAAGTAATGTTTGGGACTATATTTTTCTTGACTAAGGTGTTTACCTTATATAAAAAGCTAATTATGAGTACTATAAAAGTAATGGTTGGAGATAGAGAAATAGGCACCCATTCAGTGAGTAAAGAAAATATATTAGTTGGGCGTGCCCCGGAAGTAGATGTTTTCATACCAAACCTGTCTGTTTCTAGAAAGCATGGAAGAATTTTTAAAAAGAATGGCAAATGGTATTATGAGGACCTCTGCTCAACAAATGGAACATATATTAATAATTCCAGAGTAACCCTTTGCCAGCTAAATTCAGGGACTGAGTTAACCATAGGTAAGTGTAAGATTATTTTTTATGATAGAATCAGCAGCAAAGAAACGAGTTCAACCTATTCTATTAACTTCAGTAAAATTTTAGAAGAAGAGTCTGAACAAAAAAAGGGGCAGGTAGACGAATCCATAAAATATGACCCCACCGCAGTTATTAAAATAACTCCAATCCAAACAAATAATAAAAAGCAAATAAAACCTATAGCCTATGTCGAGGTTGTTGATACAAAGGAGAAGATTAACATATCAGAAGAAGTAGTATACATTGGCAAAGACGCCGACTGCAAGATTAGATTAAATGGATTCTTAATAGGCGCAAAACATGCCAAGATCGAATATGATGGAGAAAACATTAAAATAATATCGCTAAAAAGCTTCCCGGCTGTCACTGTTAACGGGACGAAGATAACAGAGCGAATATTGAAGAAAGATGATTACATTGGTATAGGTTCATATAGACTGAGAATCAGGTTTTTTTAATAAATCAAAAGATAAAAATCCGCCCAACCTAAATTTATTCCATAAGTAATTTGTACTGCTTAGCAATTATATAAATTTCTTTGGAACCTTTTCTTGTAGAGTCTGGACGATTTAAATATATAGCCCCAAAGCATTTTTTCATATCATTAATTAATATTTTGGTCTCATCACCCTCGAAAATTTTAATTAATATATTTCCTCCCTTCTTAAGAAGCCTTCTTGCAGAAACAAAAGCCTCATTCGCAAGCCCAAAAGAAAGGTATGCATCCCTAAAAGTAATCCCTGTGGTTTTAGGCGCCATATCAGATAATATCACATCAAATCTTCGCCCATTTAAAAGAGACAGCATCTTGTCTTTGATCTCTTCCTTAGTAAAGTCACCGTGGACAAAGAATATATTTTCTTTTTCCAAACCGATAACCTCTAAGTCTACACCGACCACAATCCCATCACTGCCTACAAGTTCCGATGCTACCTGCAAAAACCCGCCCGGTGCACAACCAAGATCAGCAACAATATCCCCCTTCTTAATCAAGGAATATTTTCTATTTATTTCTATAAGTTTATAAGCAGCTCGTGATAAATAGCCTTCTAACTTCGCCTTTTTATAGTAAAAATCCTTCTTGTTATATATTCCCATTCTCAAAAAGTAAGACTTAAACTAAGTCCACTCAATGAAATATCAAATCTATTATCTGACATCTTAAGAGCTGAATCAAAATCCTTACCTGATACATATGCATCAAGGACATTCAGTGCCCACAAGACAACTCCACCATATATAAAATAATTTCTCATCTTGTAAAAATCCTCCCCATCTGACCTTAATCTCTGAACCCTATCAATACACTCTTGTCCCTTTTCTGTGCAATCGGTTTTTCTATACTCATCTTCCTTATTTTTACCATTTATATGCATGGCTATGGCAGTAGCAAATAGACCTACCTCTAAAAATGTAATTACTCCTCCTTTAATTTTTTCCCCGTTATAAAACTGTCCCCAGCCAGGCAATATTAGAGACCTGTACGCGGCATCTAGCTTACTCCTTAACACAAGAGATTCACTTGATAAGGCTATCATTCCTTCTATTGGCGAATTAAAACCCTCTTGATACAATACCTTAGCCGTCTCTACATCTACAACCCTTGAATTAATGACAAACTTATCTGCAGCCTCTGCTACTTCACCAACAATTACCACCTGTGCCTGAAGCAACTTCCCCACCTGAGCTGCCGTCTTTTCATCAGCAAAACCTAATTGAACTAATTTCATTTCATCCAATACCTTTGCAAGCTTTTCTCTTTCAATAAGCTCTATATTGTTAAATCTTGAAAGATTAATCATAAGTTCACCCATTACAAGGGTCCCTATCTCTTTTTTCCTTGCCAGCTCCCCATTATTAGAGAAACTACTGACTACCACTCTTACAATTGCTCCCGCCTTTAGCCTTTCAAGTTCTTTACTTATATTCTTAGCAACCGATCTTAGCTTTAGTTGGATCTCCTTCTTATCCACCTCTACATTTTTTTGAGTATCTCTTTTTATCTCTTTTGAATCTTTCTTGTCAACACCTACATCTGTCCCTTTCTTGGCATCAATATTAGAAGATTGAGTAGGAATTTGAAGCCTTTTTTCAGCAAATAATGAACCAGAAATTATAAGAGAGATAAAAACAAGCAATGTTATTAATCTCGGCATTTCTCCTCCTTTTAAAGTTTATGAGATTTGCTTAATATAACCTATTCCGATCCATTTTCAAGTGATAAATAACACATTCTAAAAAATATTTTTACTGTGCCTTATTCTTGACAATTATAAATCAAATGAGTATATTCTTCAAAAGTTTTTAAGGGATTGTATTATTTGAACCCTTAGGGAAAAAAGGGAATTATGCTCTCTAAATTATAAAGGAGCTAGTTATGAAAACTCTTGCAAAAGTGACTACCTTAATACTCCTATCAACTACAGTTTACGCCTCAAACTACACGAAAGTTGCTGGGGCATTCTACGAAGACGATCCATTTGATGCCAATGTTGAAATATTTTTTCAAGGTTTCTATAAAAATTCAACAATAACAAGGGAATTTCTGGACAAAAATAGGGCAGTGTTAATTGATGCAAAAAATCTTGATTACGACGAAACTCACTATCAACTTGTCCCCAAACTTGAAATTGGAGTTTATAAAGACCTAGAGATCTACGCTATCTTCCCCATATACTTATTGTATGAAAAGTCTATTAACTTTGCAACTCAGACAGGATGGAAACAGATAACAATGAATAAGACTAATACCTACTATGGTCAAACTACAGAGGACCCCAATAGAATTATAAGAAAAATCCCGGACAAAGCTGTAAGGGGTGGATTTGGGGACATGTCAGTTGGGATTAAATGGGCTCCATTTTATGATCAAAAACCATATCATATCCTTAAGAGAGATAAGCAAAAATTAAATTGGGACGATACAATGGCAACGTGGGTTCTTGGGATCGAATATACAATCCCAACGGGAGCAAGATATGACCTTGATGAACAAGCAATATCTTCCAATAAAGGTGATATCGGTAATAAGATACAGATACTATCCTTTTGGACAGCCTTTTCAAAACGATTTGAATACGTTGATCCCTACTTCGGTGTATACTACAAACTACCTCTAACAATTAGTAGCTCCTTAATTTCAGGCTCACATAAAGCTGGCTTTGATATAGGAACTGAGATTATTCCTTATGAGGACGTACAACTCGGGAATAAGTTCGCCTTTGATTTTAGACTCTCTGCTGCATTCATAAGCAATGCTGAAAAGGCCTACTCAGAGGTAGCTGAATTCTTGCCAAACTTTAAAAAAGACCAAGATGGAAAACATATATTGGGAGATGATAACCTACCCATAATTGACTCATGGGGGAGAATAACTGCCACTGAGCAATACTTTGAATTTAGAGGTCTGTTTGGCATTAGTTTTGTAATAGCCAAATACCTAAGGTTAATGAGCAATGTTGGGTTTGGACATGACACATGGCATTATCTCACCTTTGCCAATTCATGCTCTGAGGACAAAAACAATAATGGCAGATGTTCAAAAGAGGAAGGCGACATACCAAATCCTATATACGAACCCATCCTTGATCAAAGGGGAAACAGGATCAAAATTGCCGATACATTTATCATATTTTGGAATATTTCAATGACAGGACAATTTTAAGATGAAAAGTAGAAAAATAATAAATAAGGATATCTTAATAGATGAACTGATTAGAAAATATCCAGAGGTATGCAAGGTGTTGGAAAAATATGGGATGAACTGTAAAGAGTGTGCACTCGCTCCAACATCTACACTTGAAAACGCAGCCGAGATTCACAATATCTCTCTAAAAGTCTTGTTAAACGAAATCAATAAATGCATAAATGAAAAATTAAATGAATGAAGAATTTGCTATAAGACTCTCGAGGCTCTTGAGTCTTACCTCAGCAGGAAAAATAGACAAAAATAAGTTTTTTAAGATTCGCGAAGAGCTACGCCATATGAAAACCCAATACCCTGATAAACTAAACCTTCTCAATAACCTTTATCAAACAGTAATAAACAACGATGAAAGCTCATTAATACTCTTAAAAATTCTGATTGAAAGTGAATTAAATAAGAGAGGATTTATCAAGAATAAACTTCATAAAAAGGGGGAACTACATGACATCTTAACCAAACCAATACAATATGTAAAGGGCGTCGGTCCTGTTTTATTCGAGAAATTTAAGAAAAAAGGCATCAAAACCATTAGAGATGCTCTCTTTTTCTTCCCAAGAGATTATGAAGACAGAAGATTTATTACACCCATAAGCCATATACCGATTGGAGAAAACGTCACCGTAATTGGAAAAGTAATATGTTCTGGGAAGACACCAAAGACGTATACAATAACGATTGCTGACAAAAGTGGATTTTTAGACTTAGTGTGGTTTAACATCCAACCTCATTATTTAAATTATCTGAATGAAAAATTTAAACCAGATACACAGGTAATAGTAAGCGGCAAAACAAACATATTTAGAAGAAATGTCCAAATAAACCATCCAGTCATAAAAGAAGCAACAAATTTAGAAGACGACATCTTTTTCAAAAAAATAATTCCTATATATCCAACAATAGAGGGGATTAGCGAAGGTCTACTCATAAAAATCATGAAGTCCATCGTAGATGATTATGCCCCATATGTATTAGACCCTCTTCCACAATATCTAAGAGAAAAACACAATCTAATCCCACTATCAGAGGCTATAAAGGAGATCCATTTCCCCAACAATAATATAAATTTTGATGAACTATTTTCCAACAAATGGGGACCGAGAAGAAGATTGATATTTGACGAACTATTTTCTTTGGAGATAATGCTTGCCCTACGAAAAGAGCAATTTAATAAGGAGAGGGGGTTTTCACACCAAATTGAAGAAAGCAGAGTTGCAGATGCTATCAATCGTCTCCCATTTAGGCTCACAAATTCTCAAAATATAGCATTATCAGAAATAATTAATGATCTTAAAAGTGATAAGGAGATGAATAGAATTCTTATAGGTGATGTAGGATCAGGTAAAACAGCCGTTGCTATGATATCGTCGTATCTAGTAGCCCAAGGAGGCACTCAAGCCGCAATATTGGTCCCAACAGAAATTCTGGCAAGGCAACACTACAAAAACTTTATTCATATATTTCCAGAGATGAAAAACAAGATAGGACTTTTAACAGGGTCTATAAAAGGTAAAGAACGGTTAAGAATACTTGGAGATATTAAATTAGGGACAGCAAAGATTATCATAGGGACACACGCACTAATAGAAGAAAACATTACCTTCAAAAACTTGACCTACGTCATAATAGATGAGCAGCATCAATTCGGTATTAACCAAAGGGCAAGAATGAAAAAGAAGGGTATTAAAGCCGACCTGTTAATGATGAGTGCCACCCCTATACCTAGGACCCTTGCCATATCTTTATACGGCGATCTAGATATAAGCCTAATTAAAGAGCTTCCTCCAGGGAGAAAGGAGATTATTACAAATGTAATAAGTGGGGAAAACTCGGAGAATTTGTACTTACATATAAGAGAACAGATACTAAAAAATGGTGCCCAGTGTTATATAGTATATCCGCTCATCTCGGAGAGTGAAAAGGTGGAACTAAAAGCAGCAGAAAAGATGTATGAAAAACTCAAAACTACCTATTTTAATAATATCCCCTTGGGGCTACTACATGGCAGAATGAAAGATGAAGAAAAAAACGATATAATGAGCCAATTCAAGGAAGGGAAAATTAGAGTATTAATTGCCACAACTGTCATAGAGGTAGGCGTAGATGTTCCCAATGCATCTATCATAGTAATTGAACATGCCGAAAGATTTGGATTATCTCAACTACATCAGTTAAGAGGTAGAGTTGGAAGAGGAACAAAGGAGTCTTACTGTTATCTAATTACGTACAATTCATTATCGGAAAACGCACATGAAAGACTGAAAATTATGGAGAAGACTAATAATGGTTTTAAAATAGCAGAGGAAGACTTGAGAATTAGGGGACCTGGTGAACTCGCTGGAACAAAACAGTCAGGTATACCTGATTTACACATGAGCAACTTAATAAGAGATGCTGACATACTTGAAGAGGCAAGGGTCTCCGCTTTTGAGATTATCAATAGTGATCCTACCCTTTCCAATGAAAAAAATAAAACTTTGTGGTCGATTATTAAAGATAGAGAAAAGGAGATTGAACTAATAACTACAAGTTAAAAATTCCAACAATATTTTATCCTTTTCTTATAAAATCAAAGAATTCATCATCCCTCATGGGGGTGGGACGCCTATATTTTAGCTTATGGTTGTAGACTATATCGGCTATTCTCGATAACTCTTTGGCTTCTGGAGATTGTGGAAACTTCTCTACTAATGTCTTCCTCTCCCTTTCGGCTCTTGATACAAGAGTTGATCTACTTATAAACCCTAGTATCTCAGAATTAATACGACATGCAAAATCATGTAGTATATCCCTATTAGCCTCGTTATCCTTTAAATTTACTATTAACCCCGCTAAATATATTCCATTTTCAAAGTAGGTATTAATAGCCTTTGTAATATTATTTGCTGCATATAAAGACATCACCTCTTCGGATGTAACAATGACTACTTTTTTAGCAAAGCCCAATCTCAGTGGTGCCGCAAAGCCTCCACACACCACATCTCCCAGAATATCATAAATCACTACATCATACCTCGAGGAACCAACAATACGATTTTCTTGTAAGAACTCAAGTGTTCTCGCGACACCCCTGCCAGCACACCCCACACCAGGCGGGGGACCACCAGACTCAATACACTCAATACCCAACTTCCCCTTATTAATAATCCCAGGTATATTACTTGAGGTTATTTTATCACCTATTGCATCCAATACAGTCAATATCCTTAAATCTCCCTTAGTTAGCAAAAATGTACTATCGTGTTTTGGATCACAGCCAATGTGTAAAACCTTTTTCCCCTTTTTGGCAAAGTGATAACTCATATTAGCGGCTATAAAAGATTTACCTATACCACCCTTACCGTAAAAGGCTATGCTCTCCATATACACCTCAGAACATATAACTTCCCCAACCAAGCCCAAGAGAAATCAACGATACAACAAAGTTGTTCCCACCGGAATAACCATCTACAAATCCAATAAAGAGGTGAAAATCATTATTCCTTGTTATGGAATGCAAGGCAATATTCATTCTGTAAAGATTAAAAACGGCACCAGGGCCACCGCCTAATGGACCTTGCGTATATCCTACACCAAATGTAAAAAGTTCAAATCTCTGAGTACTAAATGCCACGAGTGAAAAGCTCCCTGAATAATATTTACTATGTGTAGCAAGGAATTGGAACTGAGGAGTAATAAGAAAAGGAAATATATTTAGTTTGGTCCTTAATTGAAGTATGTGCGACGAAATTGGATCTTCATCGCCATACGAAGTTCCACCAAAACTATAAAAAACATCAATAGTAAAATATCCTGTTCCACTATCCTTTTTATATTTCTTTATAGCATCTATTGTTGTTGCCTCAAAATCAACAACTACTTTTGTCTCTTCATTATCATCCATCACAACAACAGGCACTTTCCTTTCGCCATATTTCTTATTATATACTTTCATCTCATATTTTCCAGGAGTAACATTCTCAATCCTCGCAGGTGTATAATATTTCTTGCCTTGAAAAAAGACCTCTGCACTCTCTGGAACCGTCTCCACACTAACAGAGCAAATCTTCTTTCTAAGTTTTATCATAACCGGTTTAATTTCGTCTTTATTCAATATAACATTGACTACCTCATCTTTATACCCCTCCTTTTTAGCTACAATTACATGTCTTCCATTCCTTAGTTTCTCGATCTTCAGTGGTGTCACCCCTTTATACTCATTATTAACTATAACCTTAGCCCCAACTGGTTCACTTACTATGTCAAGCCCAGAGGTAAAAAAGACCTCGCCCTTCACATCCTCGAACTCTTTCTTAAGCCTTTTAGGATCAAATAGCTCCTTTACTATTTTTGGCATCTCATCAAGAAGGGCATTATCACTTTTATAAACCTTACTTATAAGTCTGTTTACAACTTCCACTTTGTATGCGTTAATCAGTTTGATCGCTATTATATATCTATCCCCGATTTGACCAACAGAACCTTCCACATAATACTCGGCACCCATCGCACCTGCTATTTGGGCAAGACATGATGAATCTGTACAATTTTTTAGCTGTTTGTTTTGTTCCCAAAAGAACATAGAATCCAAATCTTTCTGACCAATAACCTTGAATCTATTTAATTTGGTTATTTCATCTATCAAAATTTCAGTAAGCATATTTGCCTTACCTTTTGTAACTCCTTCCTCAGCTATTACATTAAACACTATCAAAGAGGGAAATTCTTCCGAATATAAGTTAACCAAATGCGAAAAAAACATAATGATAAATAATAAACATTTTACCATGTAATATAACTCCCTAAGACGTGTGAACTATGCTATATAATAATTTCCCAATCATCAATACAATTCAACAACTATTACTATTTTTGATTCCCTACTATAATTTCTCTTTCTATAGGTAAGAGACCCCTATTTGAAAACCAAAATCTCTTCTCTGAGACAAAATCCACTTTCAATTTATATCTCCCCTTGGTAAGATATAGAGGGATTTTTTGACCAAAGTGTATAACATCACCTGCAGACATATCTGAGTAAATAGGATATCTTACTTCATATCTTATATTTCTATTGCCATCATCAATTCCCTCAAGAAAAATACCTACTCTAAAAACACCATCTGTTGTAAAATCGTCTATATCCACAGCTGCCAATAGATACTTCTCCTTATTCTTTATCAAAAAATCTATTTTTATAGGTTCTCCTTCCAACAAATTAATCGGTATATTAATGTCTGAGATTTCTATTTTATCAGACAATTCATTATGACAAAAACTAGAGATATCAATATTCTCCCTTACCAACACATTCCGCAAATACACAGAATATCTACCTTCAGGAAGTTTAGCCTTAAACTTCAATAGGAGATGAACATTGCCGGGTTCATACACCCTATATGCTATAACATCAGTAGATACCCTTTTTCTTAGGTTATTACTTTTATCTATAAATTCGAGGGTATCTCTATACCTCCTTCTATGAGAAAAATAAAATTGTTCTGTCGAATCAAACACTATTCCACCATTAACTTTACTATCAGTCCTTATGCAAGATGGAAGATAAAACTTGGCATCCGATAGCTCTTCCTCATAGTAATTAAAAATCTTTAAGGAAGAATTATCAATTTGAAACAGTATATCTTTCCCATCTTGAAATAACTTTTTTACTCCACTATTATACTCATCCAACTTAGATAATCTATTGTATACCTCAGACGCAACATTGCCTCTTAGTATAAAGTATTTTACATTAATATCGTTAAAAAATTCAATTAAAGCCGAAGGATGAAAGTTAAGTGAGGCATTATATAAATTTTCAAGTGGCTTTGAACCCCACCCTGAATACCCATTTATCGTAGGTTTTCTATGATAAAGTATTGCAAAAACATGGGAAGCATCTTTGTACCTAACATAAGCTGGAAACTCAAATAGTACTCCATCAGGTAGTTCTTTCAACTTTTTATACAAAGGATCTCTTTCCGGATGATTTAATGGTGTTTTTAAATTAATCTTATGTGAGCCTTCAAGAATATAAAATATTATTAGAAAAGAGATTATAAAAATACTCCTTATGAATTCATGAGATTTCAGTTTTTCATATATACCTCCTATAGACAAAGATATAGCCGTTGCCATTGCAAAGAAGAAAAAAATAGCAAAGCGAGTTGGCACCCTTATACCATAATAACCAGGCATATATTCCCACAAAAGATAATAAGGCGCCTTAATTTTACCTTCAAGTCCATTGAAATATGGACCAAAAGTAAAAATCAATGAGATTATGGCCATACCCATAAAAAGGCACGTATATTTCCTATAAGCATTAAAAGGTAAGAACATAGCTGAAAGAGCTGATAAAAACAAGAAAGTTGCGCCAGGGAATAAATAACACTCCCACTTACCGTTTTTACCAAGGATCTTACCCCAGAGCAGATTTGATTCATGAACACCCATAAAATTCTTAATTTGTGGAGAAAAGTACCGAACATCAAATAAAAATCTCTCAAAAAACATCTCTTCACGCAACTTGAAATATTGCAAAAGAAAAGGCAATACAAATAGAAGGACAAAAACAAATACCATGCCAGAGTAAATATAAAATCTTTTATTAAAAAATAGGGCTTTATCCCAAACAATAAACAACGCATAAATTGAAAATGGAATAATGAAGAAGGCAGTTAAATTATTTGACCAGAGAAACATTCCCAATAAAGTCAGCCCAAAACATAAAGAATTTAAGAGACTTATCTTATTGGCGTAAATATAAAATGAAAGAAAAGTGAGTGGAATGAGCCACCAGTGCAAAACATTTACATGAACAAGATGAGTGTATCTATATGGGACAAAAGAAAAAAGAACTCCGCCAAGTAAAGATACAAAGAATGAGCCAGTCAGGTAGTGAATATAGATAAACATAGTTAATCCAGCAAGTACTAATAAAATGAGGATCATTATGTTATGAACCAATACAGGATCCTTAAAAATGGAGAAAAGAGGAATAAAAAAGAGCTGACTAATCGTATGGTGTTCTGTAAAAGCAAGGGTATTTTTATATGGATAATAATATAAGGTGTTGAAATAATTTTTAATATCCAGAGAAAATATCCGTTCGTATTCCCACTGCATAATATACGAATTAAGCAGGACATCGTCAGGATTATCAGGTGATGTATCTTTTAGATTCAATGAGAATGGATATAACGAAAGAATATTTCCAATTACAAGAATTAAAAATGCTATTAATAGTCTAACTATAAATTGCCTCACAGATTTTAATACCTAAAGCAAAAATTATAAAAATATCCTAATTTCTACAACCAAATTTATCTATTTCAATGTAAAGATCTAACTATTGTTGATTCTGCTTTATCCAATCTGGACATCTCAGCCAGAGACAAGATTTAGAGACAAGATTTCCGTCCTGATCCTTTATTTCTCTACACTCATGTCCTCTGGGACACTCACCATCTCGACCTGTACAAGGTACTCCACAGAACTTACCAATGGTATTCCCGTCTTTATCCTGAAACTCATAACAATACCCATCAAACCCGTTCTTTTTATCACACTCTTCATTCTTCTCACACTTAGTACACCATGGAGGTGTTGAGGCAAGATAACACTCTCCCTCTTTAACAATCTCCCCTTCTGGATTTTTACATGGAGACTTGCTGGGATCCTCGCCACAGCAAAACTCAAAAATATTGCATGAGATTACAGCGCCCCCATTTTCCAGACAATTGAGTTTTACGCAAAGTTGATTCTCACATTTATAACCAGACCAACAATCCTTTTCTGTACGACATTTATCACACATACACATATTTGTATCGGTATCGCAATATCCTGGAAAACAACACTCAGAATCAGATAGGCAGCCTGGCGAGCAGTTGTTATTCTCATCACATATCTGAATAACACATCTACTATTTTTACACTGCCATTGTCTTGGCAAAGTCAATGTACCAAACATATTATCACAATCACCATCATTCATGCATGGTTGATCACACTTACCATTATAGTGACAAACGGGCTTTGCCGATGAACATTGCGCGTCAAACGGTTGACCGTTTTTTATACATGAGGCAATACAGGAATGAGTATCTTTTCTACAGAGATAACCTATTGGGCAATCTCTATCACTTTCGCAGTACCCCGCACAAACTCCCAACTCTGAACCTACAAAATACTTTACACACTTACTCTTATTCGGATCTTTGCAATCCTCCTCACTCTTACAGATTGTCGTTCCAGCACAAGAAAATGGATCAGCATAATCCTGTCTTTTAGGTTTACATTGATTCGGGTTTGGATCTGGTAGGGGATTTTCAACACTGACACATTCAAATCCTGGTGGACATGCCATCTTCCCACACGCCCTACCACAATACTTCTTACCCCCCAGATACTCTATGCATCTATCCTCGCTTTCACCGTCAGAGGCATTATATCCACACTCTTCGTCAGAATTACAAGGTTCACAGATCATTAGTCTCCTCTTACACACCTTGCCAACACTATCACAATAATAGTCCCCAGAGGGGAAATAGTAGGCACAGTTTGCATTGTCCATGCAAGATTTCCCAGCTATACATTTCCCTTTATCTCTATCACAAACCATATTAGGAGGACATTCTTGATCTCTCTCAGTACAAAAGTAATCTTTTTGAACAAACCTATCCACAGGTCCTGCATCCTCATAATCTGCATCTAGCTTGTCAAATACGTCTAAAAATTGAATATCGCTCAGCCCTATATCTTTACCCCCATTTTTGGAGGTATCAGAGCTACAACCATGGATAAATAAGAATACAAAAATCACTATAGCCAAAGAAACCATCCTTTTCATAGTTTCCTCCAAGAGAATAAGTATAGTTTACTACCTCAGACATTATTTCGCAATAACGTTTTATTTTAATAATACCTTCTTGCCAATATCCCTTCTGTAAAACGAACCATCAAAGTGAATCTTAGATATAGCGCTATAAACCTTCTCTATGGCATTTCGTGGACTTACATCTATACCTGTAACCCCTAAAACCCTACCCCCATTCGTAATGATCCTTTCACAATCTTTAAGTGTACCTGCATGGAATATAACAATGTCCTCGGAATCCCTAAATTGCTCAAGACCTAATATCTCCATCCCTTTTCTATAACTCCCCGGATATCCTTGTGCCGTCATTACTACACATACAGAGAATCTCTCATCCCAACTAATCTCTTGAGCCTTGAGATTGCCCTGCGCTGCCCCTACTAGCATAGGGACTATATCGGACTTCATTCTGAGCATGAGCGGTTGTGTCTCCGGGTCACCAAGACGTGCATTGAACTCCAACACATAAGGTCTCCCATCTTTTACCATTAGACCTGCATACAAAAATCCTCTATATGGTCTCCCCTTTTCACTCATCTTTTTCAATAAAGGGCTTATGATCTCCGATATTACCCTCTGCTGCTCCTCCGAACCGAGTATCCTTGCTGGAGAGAATGCACCCATCCCACCAGTGTTTGGTCCCTCATCATTATCATATGCCCTCTTATGATCTTGTGAAGTAGCAAACGGGATAAAGATTTCGCCATCCGTGATTCCCATAAAGGAGACCTCTTCCCCTTCAAGAAACTCCTCAATTACTATTCTATTACCCGCTTGACCAAACAATCTCTCTCTCATAATCGCATTTACTGCAGCTATAGCCTCTCCCTTGTTTAGACATGGAAAGACTCCCTTACCTTGGGCAAGTCCATCGGCCTTTACTACCAGAGGTCTATTGACCCCCATAATATATTTCTCTGCCTTGTCCGCATCATCGAATATTTCAAAATCAGCAGTAGGGATCCCTGCCTCTCTCATCACTAATTTCGAGAAGACCTTACTTGATTCTATCTCAGCAGCACCTTGAATAGGGCCTACAATCAATAGGCCATTTTTCAAAAACTCATCTGCTAGACCTAGTGAGAGTGGGAGCTCTGGACCTACAACCGTAAGGTCTATCTTATTAGCTATTGCAAAATTCTTAAGGCCTATTATATCCTCAGGTGGTATATCGACATTTATGGCTATCTCAGCTGTCCCTGCGTTTCCTCTTGCGCAATAAATCTCTTTAACAAGAGGTGACTTTCTAATCTTCCACACAAGTGCATGTTCTCTTCCCCCATTCCCAATTACCAGAACGTTCATTTCTTATCTCCAAGGTCATAGTCTGGATCAATCCCTAATTTCCTTAATATCTCAGTTGCCTCATTTTCTATCTGCCTCACTCTTTCTCTCGTTAGATTCATTAATTCTCCCACCTCCTCCAGTGTAAGACCACCTCTTTCCGCTACATCAAGTGCACACGTCTCCTTGAGATCCCATATGGTTTTATCAGGAAAATTTATTTTTATCGACCCATTCTCTTCATTAACATCCAAATACAAATGATATTTACAAGATACAAATGGACAAGGTCTTAAAGAATTTACACAATCAGATCTTTTCCTCGGTCTCTTAAGGCTCAGAAGATGTTTTAAATCCTCAATGTCCTCTTTAGTAAGTTTTGTCCTCTTCAGAACTCTCCTTGACAGGGTCTTTGGCTTTGTCCTTGATTGAGACATTACTTCCCTACCCTCCAAACATTAAAACTCTTCATAAGATCGCAAAAATTATTAAACCATTCCATATGCACAAGGCATAATTTATCAGAATTATTTTATTTTACAACTCAAAAATTATTAATTATTTGAAAATAGTTAATTTTTAACCTAACAAATGGGCTATTTTCTCTTTACTACCTCAAGCGACATATCGACGCTATTTGGGGAATGAGTAATCCTGCCCACAGAAATAAAATTGGGTTTATATTGGGCAATCCTTCTAATATTTTCTAGATTAACTCCTCCTGATACTTCTATTGGCACTCTGCCCCTTACTATTTCTATTGCCCTTCTAATATCCTCTTCTTCCATGTTATCAAGCATTATTAGATCTGCACCTGCCTCTATTGCCTCCTCTATTTGGAATAACCTTTGAACCTCAACCTCAATCTTTAAGAGATAATGAGCTCTCTTTGCAAGTTCTATGGCCCTCTTAATGGAACCAGCCACCGCTATATGATTATCCTTTATAAGAATTCCATCAGACAATGAAAACCGGTGATTAAATCCCCCACCATCTCTTACAGCCTTCTTCTCCAGTAATCTCAAAAGAGGATGGGTCTTACGAGTATCAACAATCTTTACCCCAGTCCCTTCAACTGCTTCAACATATTTTCTGGTCTGTGTTGCTATACCTGACATAAGCGTGATAAAATTTAGAGCCGTCCTCTCACCTTTAAGTACTGCTCTTAAATTTCCTCTTAAATAAGCTATCTCAGTCTTTGAAGGAACAAAATCACCATCCCCGACATTAAACTCAATGTCCACACCCCCCAATTCTTCGAACACGGCAGAGAAAATCTCAATACCCGATATAACACAATCCTCTTTTACCAGTAGTACTGCTCTACCTTTCATACCCTCAGGGATAATTGAGTCTGTAGTAATATCAGTTATCGGGATGTCTTCTTCCAAAGCCTTTCTCACCAATGTCTTAATATCCATCATCTCACCCCCTTATTTACATAATGCCTTCTATTTCTTTAACTAACTCTCTAAGTCTTAAAACCTTCTTGCTCAATTCTTCAAACCGCAGGTTAGTACCCTCTATCACATCTGGCGGTGCTTTGGATAAGAAGTTATTATCTGACATCTTCTGTCTGATCAATTCTAGATCCCTCTCTGTCTTATCAAGCTCCTTCTTTAATCTGTTCATTTCCTTCTCAATATCTATAGTACCCTCAGCACTGACATAAAGCTCAAGACCAACATCCAAAAGAGGCACCACAAATGATCTATGAGGCCTTGAATCTACCTTCTCTATAGATTCAATATTTGCAAGCCTAATCAAAGATATTTTCTCAAGTTCATCTAATTCTAAATCCTTATTTATTAGCACTCTCAACTTTCTCAAATTATCTATTTGATGTTCGGTTCTAAAAGTTCTCAAAGAAGAGACAATCTTTATTACCTTCTCAGTTTTTCTCTCAGCGTCAACATCGACTTCCTTAGCATCACTCGACGGATATTCTGCCTCTGCCAACACATCAGATCTACTATCCACAAAAACCCTTATCTTTTGCCATAGCTCTTCTGTAATAAACGGCATAAAAGGATGCAAAAGCCTCAAAATATAATCAAGAGAGACCAAAAGTACGGATAAGGTGGCCTCCCTTCGACTTTTATCTTCAACTTGATAAATGAATGGCTTTGCCAACTCCAAATACCAATCGCAAAACTCATGCCACACAAAATGGTATATTGAATTAGCAGCCTCATCAATACGATAATTCGAAAGAGATTCATTTACACAATTAGCAAGCTTTTTTATCCGCACTAAAAAATAACGGTCATAACAAGAAAGCGGTAACGACAAATCCACCTTATGAAAATCCTTAAGATTCATTAATATGAATCTAGCACTATTATAAAGCTTCGTCCCAAAGTGTTTATAACCTTCAACTCTCTCCATTGACAACTTAACATCATGCCCCTGGGCAGCCATTGAGGCTAGAGTAAATCTTAGGGCATCAGCCCCATATTTAGATGTCACATCTATGGGATCAATAACATTCCCCTTAGTCTTACTCATCTTCTGACCTTTTTCATCTCGCACCATGGCATGAAGATATATGGTCCTAAATGGTACCCTTTTATCAAGAGGTTGCCCAGGATTGGTAAAGTGGATTCCCATCATCATCATCCTTGCTACCCAGAAAAATAAAATATCAAACCCTGTTTCCATCAGATCAGTAGGATAAAAATCTCTCATATCCTTTGTATCATCAGGCCAACCCAAGGTCGAAAATGGCCACAATGCAGATGAGAACCACGTATCCAACACATCTGGATCTCGAATAATGCTTGAGTTGTTACACAACGGACAGAACTTAACCTCCGCCTCAGATACTATTGGTTTGGCACCAACAGGTATACGGTTACGATCTTCTGGGATCCTAGAACAATCCGTACAATAATATGCTGGTATTTGATGACCCCACCAAAGCTGTCTTGAGATACACCAATCAGTTATATTTTTCATCCAATGAAAGTATGTCTTTGTCCAATTCTCTGGTATAATCTTTACAATACCCTTTTCAACTGCCTCAATGGCAGGCTCTGCAAGAGGCTTCGTCATTACAAACCATTGAGTTGACAAATATGGCTCAACAATCTCATGACACCTCTGACATCTTCCAATAGACATAATGTGTTCCTTAGTTCCCCTCTCCAATCCTAACCTCTTCAACTCCTCCTTAACCGCCCTTCTTGCCTCCAATACTTTCATTCCTTTAAATTTCCCACCATTTTCATTAATACATCCGTCATCCGTTAAGATATTAATATTCTTAAGACCGTGCCGCTTTCCTGTCTCAAAATCATTAAAATCATGGGCAGGGGTAACCTTTACAGCACCTGTCCCAAATCCAATATCCACGAGCCTCTCATCCGCTATAATAGGTAGATCATATCCTAAAATTGGATGCCTAATCATTTTCCCAATTAAATGCTTATATCTAACATCTTCAGGGTGAACAGCCACAGCGGTATCCCCTAACATAGTCTCAGGTCTTGTAGTTGCAACAATAATCTCTCCGCCATCGCACAGCGGATAGGCAAATGAATACATTTCCCCTTTGATATTCTCCTCATAATCCACCTCCAAATCAGACAAAGCTGTCTGACACCTCGGACACCAATTGATTAGCCTAAAATCCCGATAAATGAGCCCTTCATTAAACAATAAAACAAATGCTCTAGTAACAGCTCTAGATAGCTGTTCGTCAAGCGTAAACCTAAGCCTTGACCAATCACAAGAGGCACCAAGTAATTTAAGCTGCTCAATAATCCTATTGCCATACTTATCTTTCCATTCCCATACCCTCTTCAAAAACTCACGCCTTCCAAGCTGATGCCGTGTAATACCCTCTTTTGCAAGCTCCCTTTCTACTACCATCTGAGTAGCTATACCCGCATGATCAGTCCCAGGAAGCCATAAAGTCCTCTCTTGTCTCATCCTATGCCACCTTACAAAAATGTCCTCAATTGTCACTGTAAGGGCATGACCCATATGAAGTGACCCAGTAACGTTAGGTGGTGGGATGACTATCGAAAATCTACCTCTCTTATTATTACCTTTATCGGGAGAAAATACATTCTTTTCAATCCAGAAATCGTACCACTTCTTCTCTATATCCTGCGGATTATAATTCTTATCAAGGATGACCTCCATAATAAGACCTCCAATATTTTAAAATAGGCCTCTTCAAAGAAAAACCGCTCTTATCTACTATAAAATAAATGTTTTGTCCAAAAAATTCACTGCAACCTCATAGATGATTGCTATTTCCATTTTTTACCTCACACATTGTATAAACCCAGTATCCACAACTCGTAATCAACTATTAACAGCTCGCTTCTTAGTAGTAATTTTATTCCAAAGCTATTAATGTATAGTTTGAGCTGTTGCAATATAAAAAAGTGATGACTAACCAACATATCTTATTATAACTATCATCTCCATCCCTATCATTATGTTTATCTTCTATATCCCACTTATCGTGTGTCCCTCAAATCCATATACAATTTTATCCATTATGCTTATTTTCGCTATTGCATTTCATCTTTTCAAGAGATAGAATTTGTTTTAAGAAGAATATACCAAAAAGTTTTTCACTCACAAAGCTGTTGGAATTTTTTTGAGAGGCATCTTGTAGATGCCTTATTTTACTCATATCCCAGCACATCGCAAAAAACTCATTTTGATTTGTACTTAAATATTTTTATTTGTATAAACTGATTTTTCAGGTTATAACATTACCAAGTCTTTACGGAGGTCCCAATATATGGGTTCAATATCCAGAGAGTCTTATGAAAGAATCCTCCTTATTAAGAGGGAGATGGAAAGACTAATACGTGAATTCTCAGGATTAGACACAGATCTAATAAGTGAATCAAATAACATACACATTCCTGTTGATATATACGAAGTTAAAAGCGAAGTTTTTATTCAGGCTGAAATTCCGGGATTAAAAAAGGGAGATATAAAAGTATTCGTAAGTAAAAACAAGCTTTTCATAGAGGGGACAAAACCAGACAGTGCAAAGGAAGAAAAAGTAAATTATATTTGGATGGAGAGACCTTATGGCTCAATAAAAAGAGTCATTGAACTTCCTCAGGCATGTGACACAAAGAGCATAACCGGCGAATACAAAAACGGGGTTCTTACACTAAAACTAAAAAGGATCGAGGAAAGGCGCGGAGAAAAAAGGGAGGTTGAAATAAATTTCGAGGATTAGATTATGAATGAAAGACTTGAAGACTCATTTATAATCCCGGAAGAGATAATAGCACTTCCTATTAAAGACATAGTAATATTCCCATATATGCTCATCCCATTAGTCGCTTCTAGACCAATATCCTATAAGGCTATAGATGAGGCGCTTTTACGAGGAAGGATGATACTTTGCCTAACCCAAAGAGATAGCAATATAGAAGAACCATCGTCCCAGGATATCTATAGAGTTGGCACTGTATGTATAATACAACGAATGCGAAAGCTTCAAGATGGTAGAACAAGGATAATTCTTCAAGGTATTGCCAAGGCAAGGGTAATAGAGTTTTTAGCTGAAAACCCTATTTTCAAAGTTAAGATCAACATTATTAAGGAATTACCTGTTGCTGATTTTTCCATTGAGACCGAGGCGCTTGTAAGAACAATTAGAGAAAACATCAAAAAGATGGAGGCATTAGGAAAGCATTTTTCCCAAGAATTTCTCTCTCTTGTTCAAACTATAAACGACCCTGGCAGATTGGCTGATATAATAGTCCCAAATCTAACTTTGAAAATAGAGGATGCACAGCTCATCTTAGAGGAACCAGACCCCATAAAACGCCTAAAAAAGGTAAACGAGTTTATCTTAAGAGAAACAGAGGTATATCAAGTCCAACAGAGAATTCAAGATAGAGTCAAAGAGGAGATGGATAAGAGTCAGCGACAGTATCTACTGATGGAGCAACTCAGAGCAATTCAAAAAGAACTTGGAATTGGTAAGGAAATGAGTGACATTGAGGAACTAAGACAAAAGATTCTACAGATGAACATGCCTCAAGAAGTCAAAAAGGAAATGGAAAAACAGATTAACCGCCTTGAATCAATGCATTCCGATTCTGCCGAGGCAAGCGTAATTAGAAACTACATTGATTGGGTAATCTCATTACCTTGGAACATCTACACAGATGACAACATCATCCTAGAAGAGGCAAAAAAGATACTAGATGAAGACCATTACGATCTTGAGAAAATAAAGGAACGAATACTAGAATTTCTAAGCGTTAGAATGGTAAAAAAAGACCATAAAGGTCCTATACTATGCTTTATTGGACCTCCAGGTGTTGGTAAGACATCCCTAGGAAGATCTATCGCGCGTGCAATGGGCAGAAAATTTGTCAGAATCTCTCTAGGAGGCATTAGAGACGAAGCGGAGATAAGAGGACATAGAAGGACATATGTAGGGGCACTCCCAGGAAAGATCATTCAAGGAATAAAAAATGCTGGTTCATCAAATCCTGTTTTTATGCTCGATGAGGTAGATAAAATTGGTCTTGATTACCGTGGCGATCCATCATCCGCACTTCTTGAAGTTCTTGACCCTGAACAGAATAATTCATTTGTTGACCACTTCATAGGATTGCCGTTTGATCTATCAAGGGTTCTTTTTATTACCACAGCAAATCATCCTGACACAATACCAGAACCTCTAAAAGATAGAATGGAAATGATATTTCTCTCAGGATATACCGAAGAGGAGAAGATTGAAATAGCAAAACGGCATATAATTCCAAGACAACTCATAGAAAACGGTGCCAATGACTTAAATCTTAAAATAAAAAATTCTGCCATTATAGAAATAATCAGATACTACACAAGAGAAGCTGGAGTAAGAAGTCTTGAAAGGGAGATATCATCAGTTATTAGAAAGATTGTCAGAGAAAAAGTAGAAAAGAAAAAATACACTCACATAATAAATGGGAAAACTGTGAATAAGTTACTGGGGGTCAGAAAATACAATCTCGATTTAAAAGGAGAATTTAAAGAACCCGGGATGATTCATGGACTTGCTTGGACACCATTTGGCGGAGAAATTCTAACGATAGAATCTGCCCTTATGAACGGAAAGCCTGGCCTTACTCTCACAGGACATCTTGGAGATATTATGAAGGAATCCGCACACACTGCCCTTACCTTCTTAAGATCTACGGCTGAAAGTCTTGGGATAAATACCGAAGTGTTTATGACGCGCGAAATTCACGTCCACGTCCCCGCAGGAGCTGTACCCAAAGATGGACCCTCAGCAGGCCTAGCAATAGCACTTTCTATATACTCCTTACTAAAAAACAAACCAATATCAACAGATATAGCACTCACCGGCGAGATTACAATCAAAGGGAGACTACTTCCAGTAGGGGGCATCAAAGAAAAGCTACTTGCAGCTACACGATCAGGTATAAAGACCGTAATTATCCCAGATGATAATCAAAAAGATCTCACAGAGATACCACCTTCAATACTAAAAAAACTCACGGTCAAAACAGCCAAAAGTGCAAAAGAGGTAATTGACTTCTTATTTTCTACTTCTCATTAACTCGGAACTCACCAAAAAAATAATAAGTTATCTTAAATACCTAATATCATCTAATTATTCTAACCCCTGTATAGAGCAAAAGCCCGAGTCATCCTCCTTCTTTTCTTCAGTTATTATTGAACCCGTATCATTGGTATTACCACCTAACGGACAGTTTATCTGAATGGTGCAATCATAAGCAGTTAACTTGGTTTTATCAGGAAACAAGTCATTTTCATCCCTTCCATTCGCATGAGCAACAGATGCCCATCCCGAACATTTCGTAGCATCCTCCCAATCTTTACAACCTTCTACAACAAGAAGAGTAACACCCGGATCACCACATCTACACTCTACTGCAAAAACCATTTCCTCAGCAATAAAGAATAAAAACATTAAAAAAAATACAATTTTCATAAATAAACCTCATCTAAACATAATATCAAGATTTCTTTTCTAAAAATGGTTTGAAAATCTCAATAGGTAAGGGTAAAATAGTCGTGGTATTATGTTCTGCAGAAACCTCCCTCATCGTCTGTAAAAATCTCAATTGTAGCGCTCCTGGAGATTCAGAAATAATCTTGGCTGCTTGAGCAAGTTTCTCTGCCGCCTGGAACTCACCATCTGCTGCAATAATCTTTGCCCGTCTTTCTCTTTCCGCCTCAGCTTGTTTTGCCATTGCCCTTTGCATCTCCTGTGGCAAATCTATATGCTTTACCTCAACCTTGCTAACTTTAATCCCCCAATTTTCAGTGTCTTTATCAAGGATTTCCTGGAGATGTGAGTTTATCTTCTCTCTATGAGCCAAGAGCTCGTCCAACTCTGACTGACCAAGTACAGACCTCAATGTTGTCTGTGCAAGCTGACTAGTAGCATATAAATAATTATAAACCTCCAATATTGCCTTCTCAGGCTGCATTACCCTATAATAAACTACAGCATTCACTTTTATAGATACGTTATCTTTGGTTATTATATCTTGACTTGGAACATCCTCAGCAATAAGTCTTAAATCCACTCTTATCATCCTATCAACAAACGGGATTATCCATATAATACCCGGTCCCTTTATTTGCCCTGTGTATTTTCCAAGTCTTAAAACTACTCCTCTCTCATACTCATTTAAGATTTTAATTCCTGAGAGGATCAAAAACACTATAATTGCGATCGGAATTAATGAGCTTCCCATAAAAACCTCCTTTTTTAATTGACCTTCTTTCTTACCTTTAGTCTCAAATTTTCAACCTTTATAATTTCTACACTTGCCCCTTTTTCAATCTCTTCATCAGAATCAGCAAACCAATACTCTCCACCTACATATACACGTCCTCCATGCTGAGGAGTAATCTTATCGGTAACCTCTGCAGTCTTGCCAATAAGCCCCTCTGGTCCAATTACAGGTTTCTTAACTCTAGATTTTACTACCAAGAATCCCACGAGTGCAAAAAAACCAACTATTACAAGAGTTGTCAGGTATATCATACTTCTATCCACTCCATATCCCGGTTCAAATAAAAACCTTGGATCAAGCTTATTCACAAGGAGCAACGATCCAATCATAATCGAGATAGCTGCTCCTATACTCAATATCCCATAGCTTGTAACATAAAGTTCTGCAATGATCAATATAACTCCAAGCAAAATTAATAATAAAGCTCCATAATTAATCGGTATTACTTGAAAGGACATAAAAGCTAAAATAAGCGAAATACCACCTATCACGCCTGGGAAAATAACGCCAGGATGATAAAGTTCCATCATAATACCTACTATACCAATCATCATTAGGATATAGCTTATGTTTGGATCTGCAAATAGATTAGTAATCTTTTGGCGTATATTCATTTGGAAGACAGTGCGGCTTGCATTTCCCGTATTTAAGATCTTCTTCCCTGAAGCTGTCTCAACTTCCATACCATTAATACGCATTAAAAGCTCATTTATATCTTTTGCTACCACATCAATTACCTTTTCTTCTAAAGCCTTACTAGCGGTAACAGAGACTGAATCCCTCACTGCCCTAATTGCCCAATCCTTATTCCTATTTCTCTTTTCGGCTATTGATTCAATAAAAGCTATTGTATCATTCTCTATCTTCCTCTTAAGGTCCCTACCTCCCCTTTTATCAACATCCTGCCCCCCTGCCTCAACTGGGTGGGCAGCCCCTATATTTGTTCCGGGTGCCATAGCCGCTATATGGGCAGCCATAGTGATGAATACTCCAGCAGAACCAGCCCTAGCACCATCAGGATATACATATACAATAACAGGTACATCACTGGACATAATACTCTTCACTATCTCTCTCGTAGAACTTACCAAACCCCCTGGTGTATCCAATAAAATAACAATTGCTTCATACTTTTTTAAAGTAGCCTCTCTAATTGCATCATTAAGATAGTCCACCGTGGCAGGATTTATCGAGCTATTTATCTCTACAACTAAAATCTTTGATGCGGTCGTTGTCAAAGGGGACAAGACAAATAATGTAAAAATCACCAATCGAAAAACCTTAGACATCTATTTCATTACCTCCATACCTATAATCCTCAATGCAATACTTATATCTTTCCAGACCTCCCTTTTTACCTCTGGAGTTTCTCCTCTTCTCAACACATAGGAAGGATGAAACGTCGCAACCATGGGAATTTCAACATCTCCATCTCTATACACAAGTTCTCTGGATCTGACCTGTCCAATCTTAATCTTGTAGTCTCCCAACAAATAAGAGGCAGCCGTTGCTCCCAATGCAATAATGACTTTCGGTATAATAATCTTGATCTGTCTTTTTAAAAATTGACCACACACATCCATCTCATCAGGAAATGGGGCTCTATTTTGAGGAGGTCTACACTTTACCACATTTGCTATATACACATCTGATCTTTCAAACCCCATAGCCTTGATTATTCTTGTGAGAAGCTGTCCAGCCCTACCAACAAAAGGCAATCCCTGAATATCTTCATCTTCCCCAGGACCTGTCTCTTATACACAT
>JAOAFA010000128.1 GCA_026416535.1 Deltaproteobacteria bacterium | reverse complement strand
GGATATGCTCTGTAGGGATACCTCATTATTTTTCCTATCCTCGTTGTCCAAAGATAAACACATATATTGAGAGGTATGATAGAACAATACAGGAGGAGTTCATTGAAGCAAATCTGGATATTATCCACGATAAGTCATTATTTCATCAAAGACTCGCTGAATATTTGATTTTCTATAATACTCAGAGACCCCACAAGTCACTTGGGTTAAAAAGCCCTTTAGAGTATTTAGTTGAAAATGGAGAAATGTCGCAAATGTCCTTGACTTATACAACACTTTGACATTTTGTTTAATAATGTGTTACAATATTCCTCGATATGAAACATGTTTTTTGCTGTGGTTTTTTATACCTACTTTTACTTTTTTCTTGTAGCCATCACAATGAGAGTTGCACAAATGATATGGACTGCCCGTTCAACCTTGTTTGTAGGGCCAATAGATGTGTTGGGTTGTATGAAAATATACAACCAACAGATGTAGCTGATATCAGCTTTGATGATAGATTTGGGGCGGAAGAGTTAGTAGGTAGAGACTATACTGAATTAGTAAATGAGTTGTCTAATATTGAGGATGACTATTTTGACATAATTAGCTTAACTGATTTTAGGGATATAGAACCATCATTAGATGTTAGTTTGGCTGAATGTGGAAATGATGGAGATTGTAAGGGCACATCATATTGTACAGAAGGTTATTGTGATAACGGGGTATGTAGGGATAGAATAAAAAAGTATTATTGCTTTATAGAGATGAACTGTTATAAAGACGGTGAAAGAAATCCTACAAATGAATGTTTATATTGTGACGCCTCTCAAAATCAGTATGGCTGGTCATATCATGATGGTGTAGCCTGTAAGGATGATGAAATTGAGTGTACATTTGATGTATGTAAAAGTGGGAGCTGTATTCATCCATTTAAAGACAAATATGAAAAATGTAGCGACGGATTTTGTGATGGGAGTGGGAAGTGTGTGAAATGTCTATCAGACAGTGATTGCGATAATTCTCCTTTTGATACTCGTTGTGAAGGATATTATTGTGAGGGTGGGAAGTGTGTTTATTATAGTAGAGAGGGACAGTTTTGTGGGGATTCGGTATGGGAGTGTTATAGATGTATAAATAATAGGTGTGAATGTAATAGCCCTCATTTTGAATGTCCAACATGTATACCTTCCTGTGGATATCAGGAAGGAAAGTGTTGCCTATATGATAGTGGTTGTTCAGGCAACTGGATGACGTCTTATGACTGCAATTTGTGTTGCAAGGGGGATTGTATTCCATATTAAACCTTATTGAAGGAGGAGAGATTTATGAAGAGATTTCTGCCTATGGTTTTATTACTTATATCTTGCTATTGTTCTAATGGAGATGTGCAGGTGGGCCATGACATATTATCTGAAGGTGTTATTGATTTTTACACTCAGTTAGAAGATACACATTTTGGAGGAGAGGAGGGTATGGATGTGGTCATTGATAATGAAACATGGGATGTCGTTGATTTACATGACAATCATGGGGCTGACTTTGCAGAAGGAGATTGGGAGTGTATACCTGATTGTAATCTCAAATGCAATGGTGCATCTGATGGTTGTGGTGGGACTTGTAGCTCATCTTGTCCTAGTGGGTATAGTTGCAATGCAGAAAAGAAGATTTGTGATAAGATATCAGAACCGAGATGTGGAGATTTTAAGTGCAATTCAAATGAAAGTGCCTGTACCTGTCCCTCCGACTGTAGTCCCCTCTGTGGAGATGGGTGTTGTTCTGTAGGTGAAAATAAAGGAAGTTGTCCGAATGATTGTTTGGTAGACTGTTTAAAGTTATCGTATAGCACATATAATTTGTTGTACCTCGGCTATTCTGAGTCCCAGGTAGCACATTTTGTAAAAAATGCTGCGAATGCCGGCTCAGAATTTATCAGAATTATGGCATTGATGGACTGTGAATGCAGTAGAGGGGCGAAGGAATGGGTATTTGGTCCTTGGAAGAGGAGGGAGCCAGCTCCTGGAGAGTGTGGTAGTTATAATTGGCCGTATTGGAATTTAAACGAATGGAATGAAGAATACTTTAAGAGATTGGACTTTATTGTAAATTTGGCGAAACAAAACAATATGAAAGTGTTATTGTCAATTTTCGCGATACAGGAAAATCCTTTACAATATATTGGTCCTGAAAATATATTAAACAAGCTTTCACAATTTATTGATGAGTTAAAAAGGAGAGGGTTTGACCAAAAGATAACAGACTGGGAGATAGATAATGAGGGAGGGACGGGATTGTTTTCACATGAATCGGAAGAAAACTCTGACATTATATATTTTGAATATACAACGAAGCTAGCCAACAAGATTAGAGCTACACTTGGCGGAACTCTTTATCATTCTGGAACTGCCCCTGGACTTCTTGCCCCAATATATGATGTATATATGCCTCACCTTTGGCTCGGTCCAAATCCAATTGAATCATTAGCGGAAAATGGATTTGAAAGTTCTAGTGGAATTGAATATGTGGAGCATTTGAGAAAGGACTATGGAAAATCAATTTTGCCTTCTTCAGACGGAGGTATGCCTGATTTGTGTAATGATGATGCCATTAAGGCTTTATTGCTTAAGACCTATCAATTGAACTGGATAGGACTTGAGATAGATATTGGTTGGTATACTTCACCTGATGGAAAATGCTGGAAATGGGGAGAGAATACTCCAAACACAGGGAGGATAGAGGATGTAGAATGGAATCTTGCACATCGTGTTTCTGAAATTGCAGAACAATTATTCGTTGGATGTAAATATGTTAGAGGTGGCATTGTGCCTTTTGTGAATAATAGATTGAACCCAAATGAATATTTGTCTCCAAATCAGACTAGGATATCTGAAAATGGGAGATATAAACTCATATTTCAAGGGGATTGTAATTTGGTGCTGGTTGATACAATTAATAATGTGGCACTTTGGACATCGCAGACTGAAAATAAATGTTCACCCAGGTGGGCGATAATGCAAAGCGATGGTAATTTTGTAATTTACGATGTAAATAACAAAGCTATTTGGGCATCAAATACGGATAATAATCCAAATGCTTATCTTTTAGTGAGGGACGATGGTAGGATAGCTATTGTTAATGCAAGTGGTAATGTTGTATGGATCAGACCGTAGGTTGAGTTGTTGCCTTATCTTCTAAAAATATTCAAGAGGATAGAAATTATTATGCTTATAATAATTGAGCTAACTAATGGAAAGTAGAATGTAAAGTTTTTCCTTTGGATTACTATATCCCCGGGTAGTCTCCCAATGTATGGTATCTTGTCGTGAAAGAGCAAGAGAACTCCAATCACACCCAATATCACTCCTGTTGTAATTAGGAATCTTGCTATCTCATGCATAACCTATTCCATATAGTTTTTTAATGTCTCTTTATAAATATCAAAATCTATCTTTGAAAATAAAACAAAGATTACTTTTTCTATTTCATTGTTTTCTTTTAAGAACTCGATTACACTTTGAATGGCTATGGGGGCAGCCTCCCTTATGGGATAGCCGTATGCGCCTGTGGAAATAGACGGAAATGCAATGGTCTTGATATTATACATCAGCGCTAATCTTAGGGAGTTTAAATAACAATTTTTTAACAATTCAGATTCATTGTGTCTTCCGTCTTTATACACAGGACCTACTGTATGGATTACATATTTTGCTTTCAGATTGTATCCTTTTGTAATCTTTGCCTCGCCTGTCTCACAACCGCCAAGCATTTTGCACTCTTCTCTTAACATGGGACCTGCAGCTCTGTGGATTGCGCCATCTACACCCCCGCCTCCAAGTAATGTCTTGTTTGCAGCATTTACGATAGCATCTGTGTTTAATTGTGTGATATCTCCAAGTAAGATCTCTATTTTGTCCTTTATGTTCTTCATAGTTTCTCACAGGCTTTTTCAACAATATCTCCGCAGATGGGAATATCGTATCTTACCATTATAAGATCTAAGTAAAGGTCTATCATCCTTGTGCTATCAGAACCATTATTATTGACCTGTATATTGCCCTTTCCTGATATAGCATTTATCCAGATCTCCTTGATTATAATGTTGTTACCTGTGTCACTGTTTGATATGTCGTATTTGATCTTTGCCTTTATGGCCCCTGATTCTTTTGTATCTAATCTTTGCTTGGATCTTACGTCTTTAGGTAATGTAATTGAGATTATATCTTCGCACGGTAAAATCCCACAGATCTTAAACAGACTTAACTGTATTATGGGCTTTCCATTTTCCATTTTTTCGCAGGCTGAGCATCTGTTGTATGAAGATGTATGATTGCCAAGGGTTATTGATATTTCATCCTTAAGCTCTGTGCTTTCATTCATAAAATTATCGCATTTATCTAGGAGTTTAGCCCTTACTTGACCTTTGAGTGGGGCAATCTGAAAGAGATTGGCCCTTTTGCAGATCCCCACTTCACTCAATGTACAGTTACACAACTCGTTTGAAATAATCTTATTTGAATCTGTGGGTGAACACCGTTTTAGGCAAAGTCCTTTGTCGTATTTGATGCCATAGTAATTGCTTAGTATTATACAATCAGAATCACATTTACATACATTATTGCCCGTGCACTGTTCATATGGGTTAAGGCCTTCATTGGAGCAACTAAGCATCTCTTCACATCCATTTGAGTAGTCAATATCCTTATCTCTAAACCCCAAATTGCATCTATCAATTATACAGACACCTGATACACATCTTGCCGTTGATACGTTTTCTTTTATACAGTCTCTGTCCTCGCTACACTGAGGCTGCTCAGGAGGAATGCATGTCTTATCTTTGGTGCATAGTTGTCCGGGAGGACAATCAGAGTGAGTCTCACAACTAAGACCCACTTCATCTACGAGGTGGCATGATTTATCGAGTGGATAGCAGAATTCGTTCTCAGCGCATCCTGAATTTTCACAAGAATATGTCTTGAATCTTGTGTAATGACATCTGTTGTCAATTTTGCTGCAGTATTGATTTTTAGGGCAGTTGTTACTGGACATGCATGGTGCAAGTTCAATTTCTACAGAGCACGTACTTAAAAGAATTGCAAAGATGGCAATAAAAGTTAATGACTTCATTGTCAATATTCCAAGATAAAACTAATAGAAGAACCATCAAGTATAATGGCTGAAGATATATTTTTATTCTTAAGATAATAATGAACTCCCAATCCTATGGCTGTGAGTGCTGATGCCCCGGCCAAACCGAAAGAGACATTTGCTGCCTTAGCTTTTGTATCAGCAGAATCTAATATTTTTTTGGCATTTATTTGTTCACACAGAGAGTCTCTATTGGCAATATCACTACACTTTGCATTTTTAACTTTAGATTCGTCTGATTTAGATAATATCCCAAGGACTATGCCTGTTGACAAGAACATTACTGCTGTAGATGAAGATATTATGAAAGATGGTTCCTCATAAAATTTATGAATTTTTTCTGTCGTTATTTTTGGTGTAGATTCTAAGAAAGCTCCCTGCATTTCATCACACTTATCAAGGTTAATTTCGCTTATTTCGGATGCAGTTACATTGACCTCGAAGACCGCACAATCTTTGTCGCCCTTTTTTATTCTGACTTTGTGGATGCCGCTTGCCAGACCGTCAACAATGATAGGGGCATTGGAATAGTAATTGCCATCAATGTATACATGAAAGTCTTCTGGTGCGTTTACGTTTATAGATCCTGTCCCGATCTTTTTTAGTGCCTCTTCAACGTATATTCCAATATCCTTGACCAAATTCTCATTCATCTTGAAACTCTTTAAGAGTCTTAGATCTATCCTAGCATTTGGTATGTTATAGAGAATCCCTCTAAGTATTACATTGCCTTTTTCTTTCATAAGGGATATAGAGAGAAGCCAATAGACCTTTACTAAGTCGCCCAGTTGCGATATGCACATAATATCAGATTTGCAGTTTTCAAAAGCTTCTACAGGGGAAAAACCGAGACTTTTCTGCATGTCTTCTTGTGTAATAAGAATGTATCTATTTGAGGAAATAAGCTCGTGTCTTATATTCTTATCTATGGCATTGAGGAGTGATCTATCAATATTACTACTCCTTATATTTAGTAGGCCAAGTCTCCCTTTTTCTTGTGCTAAAAGGTCGGTAGAGAATAAAATTAGAAAGACAATAAAAATCTTTTTCATCGATTTTTCCTCAGCAATAATATATCATCCTTATTAAATATAACAGAATAATTGTATTTTTCAATCAATTCCTTTATTCTGTCCTTTAAAATAATTGGGTCAGCAGTTGAGTCACCTTTTGTAAGAAACAGTTGATATTCCGCATCTGAAAACATTTTGAGCCCCATCCTCTGATAGTGGTACATATGTAGGTTGAATGGAACGGCAAGTTCAATTTTTTCTCTGTGAGTAAAGTGTGGACCTAGGGTGTTTGCTGTAGCAAGTGATGCATCTTTGGGTATTAATGATTTTGCTTCATGAAATGACTTTTCGTAATAGTTTTTCTCAAAATATTTGAATCTGATCACAGTTTTGTATAATATTATTAGATTCCCTATCACAAATAGAACTAATAAGATTGAGGTAAAAAGACTCAGGTTTCTTCCTAAATAGTTTGTCTCTTTTAGTAGACATTTTAGCTTGTAAAACCCAAATATTGAAGAGGTTATTATAAATGGGATCACAATAGTGAGATACTGGTACTTGAGGGCGAATTGAGGTGGATAATTGGCTATCCAATTAATATATAAAATAGGGATGATTACTATTAAAAAGGCAGGAGATAGGAGACTTAGCATTATGGTAGGATAAAATAGTCTTAAAAGAACCTTCAACTTTGCCCATTTGTATGTCTTTATAATAGGGTAGAGTGGATTTGAAACAATGTTGACTATGATCTCGCTAAAATTGTTTCCTAGATATGAATATCTCTCAAGATATAGATAATCACCAGTGAATGTCTCCGGCCTAAAATATGGAATAAATACTTTCATAACTAGCAAGAAATACACAATGCCTATAAGTGATATTATGAGGTATCTTCCTTCCTTACTTAAAATTGCAAACGTAATACCCATCAGTGTGACCGTTATAGAGACATCTTCTTTTATTGTGAGTGTGATTAGTGAGACTATTAGTACCTTCTTGAAGTTTTTAAGCGCAAATTGATATATGATATAGGTAAAGAGTGGAATTGAGATTACCTCTGGGTGAAAGTCGAATAATACAACCAGTAGTACGTTTGAATTGCCTAATATGGCGAGCCCAAAGGCAGAGGAGATCTTTATGTCTTTAGTCAGGTGATAAGTGAGTAGTCCGGCATAATACCCCCCGAATGAGATAATTGCGGTCTGTGCAATTAGAAGCATCCTAACATCTTCCCAGATCCAATACAATGGCGCAAATACTATAAGAATAGGAGAAAAGTGATCTCCCAAATAATTGAATCCTTTTATAGAACTTTCGAATAATCTACCATGAGCGATGTTCCATATTATCTGGTCGAAGAGACCCAAATCGTATATTGCACTGTTTAATCTGTTGTGTCTGAGTATAGATAGATAAGAGAAGACAACAACAAAGATTATCATCTCGGTGCAAAGGATAAGCCTTATTTTAAGGTTCTTTGGCTCATCAAATTTAGCAAATCTTTTAATATACTTGATTATCATAGTTGTAGAAGTATTAGGTAGGAAGTATATAGCATGTGTAGAAGTTTTATCAAATTTAATTTTTTATTATGTGGAGGTGTTTTTTGATGTTGTGTATCTGGAAAGGATGTGTGGTGGACAATAAACTACAGGTTGGTTAAATGTTATTGTTGTGCTTGGCTATGACCTTTTAAGGTGACACGTTTACAAGTAGATTTACCCTTGTGATAGAGTGATATAAAGGGTGAGTTTGTTGTTGAAGGTTGACTTATGATTGTTTTGATGTGGCTGAATTAAGGTTAAGTAAAAATTGGTTTAGGTTTTATGATGTGAGCTATGATCTTTTTGGTCTGAATTTTGTTGCATGGTGAAAGGTTTTTTCTTACTGAAAAACAGACTAGCTTATTTTAGTTGAATATTTGTTTTGTGTTAATATTATTTTGATCGAGTTTTGGGAGTTTCTATGCAGTTCTTTATAGATATATTGAAGCACAATCATCTGCTTCTTATATTTGTAGTAGCAGGATTGGGGTATGCTTTAGGCCATATTAAGGTAAAAGGGTTTTCGTTAGGTATCTCAGCTGTACTATTTGTGGGGTTGTTCTTCGGGGCATTGGATAAAGATATTAGACTTCCAGAGATAGTCCAGATGCTTGGTCTTGTAATCTTTGTTTATGCCGTGGGCGTCTCAAGTGGTCCCGGCTTTTTTGCCTCACTTAAAGGTAGAGGTCTGGCTGAAAATTTACTTGCGGTCGGTACTCTTTTATTTGGAGCTCTTATAATAGTGTTAATTAAAAAAGTATTCCACATCTCTTCAGGGGTTGCCGCCGGTCTATTTTGTGGATCTTTTACTAATACACCAGCATTGGCTGCTGTAATTGAAGCAATAAAACGTTCATCTTTAGATGATGAGGTTTCTCAGCTTGCATCGGAGCCGGTGTTTGGTTATTCAATTGCATATCCCATGGGAGTGATAGGTATTCTCCTCTCATTCTATTTTCTTCAAAGGATATTTAAGATTGACTTTGTAGAAGAGGCTATGAAATTTCCCGAACAAGTAGGTGGACAAAGGAAAATAGTCAACCTTACTATTAGAGTTACAAGAGGGGATATAAAGGGGATTAAGATATCTGATTTGATAGCTCATAGACAATTGAGGGTCATTTTTGGACGATATAAGCGCGGTAATAAACTTGAGCTTGTTGAGAGTGATACAGTTTTGGATTTGGGGGATCTTGTCACTGTGGTTGGTGAAGAGGCTGATGTAATGAAGGCTGTAGAATTGATAGGTGAGGTTAGTAATATATCAATTGACATGGATAGAACAGTTCTAGATTTTAGAAGGATTCTGGTTTCAAACAAGGAGGTTGTAGAAAGACCAATTAGGGATTTGAAGATACCAAAGAGATTTAGGGCTTTGATTACGAGGGTGAGACGTGGAGACATAGAGTTTGTTCCCAATGGGGATACTGTTCTCGAATTGGGAGATAGGGTAAGGGTTCTCGGACCAAGAGAAAGGATGGATGAGATTTCAAGATATTTTGGTGATTCTTTTAAGGCTATATCCGAAATAGATATAGTTCCATTTGCTCTAGGAATAGCGTTGGGTATCTTACTTGGCAGCATACCCATACCTGTTACGCATGAGATCAAAATTACGCTTGGGATAGCAGGGGGACCTCTTATAGTTGGTCTTATACTTGGGCGTCTTGGGAAGACTGGTCATATAATTTGGCAGATCCCATATAATGCAAATCTTACGCTAAGACAGTTAGGTATTATCCTCTTTATGGCTGGTGTGGGTACTCGTTCTGGTTTTACTTTTTATAATACCTTGAAGGAGGGAAATGGCCCTTTGATATTTTTCTTGGGGTCTTTTGTAACTATTTCTGCTGTGAGCTTAGCTATCATTATTGGATATAAGCTTTTAAAGATTCCTTTCAGTATTATGACAGGTGTTGTAAGTGGTATTCATACACAACCGTCTGCCCTTGCCTTTGCCAATCAGCAAAGTGGCCTTGATTCACCTAATTTGGGTTATGCGACTGTGTATCCGGTTTCTACGATACTAAAAATTGTCTTGGCACAGGTAATTATTTTACTCTAAGTGTTGTAAGCTTTTTCAGTTTTAGGCACATCTTGCTGTTTGTCTTTAATGTGGTGTGATATTTATTAAAAACCTTTTTTGCTTCGTTTACAAATACTCAACCTGTATATGGATTGTATGTAGCGCCCGGGAGCCCCATCTCCGTTGCAAGATTTGTCCACACATTATAAGTTGCCGACGTATTCTCCTTTGGCTCATTTAGGAATAAACTAAGTATTTCTGTGCTATGTTACAGACATTACGAACCCTACTATAACCATGTGTTTAGTAATTTCTAATTTATAGATTCATGGATTAGTAATTTTAGTTTGACTTTTCTTTTTAGTTTTAATAAATTTATAATACTTTTTAAGATCATATTTGTCATAGGAGTATGCGATGAAACGACTGTATTTAATCCTTGTACTATTGTTTTTTGCTCCTAATATTTATGGTGGATTTCAAAATGATTTAAATTTATCAGGTCTCTCTTATTTTGATTATTCAAGAGGGGTATATGTTGGCGATCAAGCTTCATTTTATAAACTGGTAAATGAACTTGGTGTAGCAGTTGCGCCTAAGTTGCTTTCGCCTGCCACGACACTTGGACAGGCGGGTTTCGAGTTAGGTCTCGAAACGTCGATAACCCCAATAAATGCAAATGCCTCTTATTGGAAGAGATCTGTTGAGGGCGGAAGACCATCTGATACGCTCACAATCGGTTCATTTAGATTAAGAAAAGGCTTCCCATATAGCTTTGAGGTGGGAACAAGTGTGTCATATATCTTTTTGAGCCAGATGTTTTTAGGTGGTGTAGAGTTAAAATGGGCAGTAAATGAAGGATTTTATTATCTACCAGATTTGGGTCTTAGATTAGCTATCAATAGGCTTTTTAATGCAAAAGACCTAGATCTTACTAATGGGGGGTTGGATACGATTATTTCTAAGACATTTGGTGTTGGAGGGTTTTTACAACTAACGCCTTATTTTGCATATACATATTTAACCGTGGTAACTAGTAGAAGGACTATTAATGCTACTCCATGGGATTCAAGGGACAATGGTGGTTCAACTAATTACCCAAATGATCAGTTTACCTTTGACTCTAAATGGCAGTGGAATCATCGATTCCTTTTTGGGTTGAAGATTAAAGGACATATTGTCACGACATATTACGAATTTGCCCTTGCACCTGATGCTGTAAATACGCATTCATTTAAAATTGCGGCAGATTTTTAATTGGAGTTAGTTCTTTTATACCATATAAGCTTATATAGTTTTTAAAAAGTCCTTCGCAGATAAAATCCATAGTGCATTTGTTGCATAAAGGTGATTTAACTTTGAGGAAGTTTACTTTTCTCTCTCTCCAATTGAATCTATCTATAAAATTGGGATCCGTTTTGCTCATAAAAGTGGTTACAAAAGTATCAAAATCTCTGAGTTCCCCAATATATTTTTTAAGTAATCTTCCGTCCTTCAATAAAATATCTGGTAGGAGGCAGTATGGTATATCCCCTATGGCTACACTTATATCACTTTGCTTTTCACTGAATATTATCAGGTTTTCAATGTAAGGTTTTAGTGAGGTTAGATTGGGGATTATGTTTTTGTCAAATTGAGCCTTATTTTCAGGTCTTATAAAGTTGAATCTAAAATCAAAAATTTTTAGATTTTTGAAAAAAGTAATAAATTCTTCGAGCTCTTTGTAGTTTAAGTTGTGAATACATGTATTTAGTGAAATCCCATCCTTTATCTTATTATTCATCTTGACAAGATTTTTTAGCCCTTCTATCTTCTCTCTGAAGGCATTATTCCTGTTGTTTAAAAAATTCTCTATCTCTTCTCTGTGAGAGTGTATGGAGATCATAAATCGTGTTGCGCCTGCGTCTACAAGACTCTTTGTAAAATTGTAATCAGATAATCTTCGGCCGTTGGTGCAAAGAGAGATCCTTTCGAACCCCACTTCTTTTGCGAATTTGATTATATTCAAGACATCAGGGTGAATAGTGATTTCACCACCAAGAAAACCAAGTGATCTGAATCCTGAGTTGTATGCCTTTTGAATCTCGAATTTAATTTTTTGAAAATCTACGAGTTTATTTTCTTCTTTTGATACAATGCCGTTTGCACAGAATATACAAGAGTTGTTACATAGTTTACCAATATTAACTTCATAATTTTTATTGGTATTTAGGATATCTTTTCCTTTTTTCTCAATTGCCTTTGGTTTATGTCTTCCAAATGGGATCAGAGGAGTATCTCCTGCCTCAATATATCCTTTGTATATACCTTTGCATTTTTTCTTTTTGATGCAAAGATCACATATCCCTTTTGCATAGTCCATGTTTTTATAATCTACTTTAAAAAGCTTTCCTTCAAAAGACTCTGACATATAAAGTATATTCTCTGAATACATATCCCTATTATATCTTTCGTAATCCGGCGATAAACATGGGGGAAGACCATCGTGGTAAGTTGATGTTTTTGATTTTATCTTATTTACCTCTCTTATTGCCTCATTAATTACGGATGCGCTTTTGGATAGAGGAGGAACTACCTCATTATAGTTTTTAAAGGCATAGCCTTTAGGTTCTATGACAGAGAGTTTTATCTTATTTATGCTCAATAACGAGATCCTACAGGCTACATCGACTATCTCATCTATGTTTTGTTTAATAATGGGTATATTTATTGTGAAAAGGATGGATTTGTAGGTGACAATATTTGAAATAGCTGTTATAGCTTCGTTGAGACCATCGAAGCCTGTGATCTCTTTGTATTTGTTTGGACTTAAGCTAACAAGTGACATATAAACATATCTAAGACCCCTGTCGTATAGTTTCTTCAAATTCATATTGTTAGCGAGTAGTCTGCCATTTGTTATTAGTCCAGAATACATGCCACTAGCAAATGTATAATCTAGGATTTCTTCAAGTTGTGGAATTAAAAGTGGCTCGCCCCCTGAAAAGAGTATAAGCTTGACACCGAGTCTTTTGGCATCTTCGATCTTATTTTTTAGTTCATCAGTAGACAGGCATCTTTCATTTCTATAACTTGCACTGTGGCAGAATATACAGTCGTTGTTACACTTATAACCCCATTTGATAATGGCCTTTTTTAGTTTGTCAAACGGATGCGAAATATCTTTTACCACGAGCCATGAGAACCGTGAGAGCCATGGGAACCATGTGAGGCATGTGAGGCATGGGATGCGTGAGATGCATGAGAGCCATGAGAACCGTGAGATGCGTGAGAACCGTGAGAGCCATGGGAACCATGCGAACCATGGGAGGCGTGTGAACAGTGAGCTACCTCACTACCTGTTGTGGAGGATGCAATAAGGGTAGCCGTGTCAAGTGAACCTGATAGATCAGCCGAAATATCTTTTTGATGTGCTGCATCAACTGCGCCACCAAGTAGCATAAGCGAAGTAGATATAGCTAGTGACTTGCCTCTAGTAATTTTTCCTTCTTCGCTGTTTAAGAAGAGTTTTGCATTTCTCTTTAATTTGAACTTCTTGTTGTTTCTCATCTTAGCCCTCTCTTCTTACTCTCTACTTCTAAATATAGACCATTTTTTAAAAATTTGCAACAATTCATTTGATATGTTGTGCATTTTGTTGAAAAGGTAGCTTAAAATAGCCTTGTTTATCTGGCATCTGCTATTATGCTCCATTGAACCAAATATATCTCCCTGTTCTATATAATTAATAATGGGGCATATCCCACAAAATGGTTTATATGCACATGCCTGACAATAGGGGTAGGCGTCTAGTAATGATGCAGTAAGTATAGAACGTGTTATAGGAGATCCGATCATATCGACATATAGATCTTTCCCCGCCGATCCTAAGAGGAAAAGATCCTCTCCCATTTCATGTAGCATCCTCGCCTCATCACAAGTAAATATCTTTCCGTCGTAATTATATGCCATCTGACCTATACCTGCACCACACGGGGATCTAAGATCTAAGAAATTTGGATCCCTATCTGTTATCATTTTGATTATAAAAAAGGCCGCAGTCCTCTCCTGTATTTCAATACCTTTGAGATTTAACTCGATTATATAATCTAACACATTAAAGTAAAACTTAAGAAATTCATCGGTTGTATATCCAATTTTGGACCATGTCTTTGAGGCAAAACCCAATGGGTTTAGTGGTCTGATGTGAATTACTTTTATACCATGCTTCACGTATTCGTCCACAATCTCTTTAGCATGTGTAAGGCTTGCCCTTGTTGTTGTCATCAGTGCATCTACGTGGTAGATATTAGTGTCATAGCCCCGCCTTTTATATTCATTATTAATTTTTGTCATCCACTTGATTGTATCTTTGTAAGAGCTACTTTTTGAAAAGGGTCTATTTGTATCGTGAATGTATTGTGGCCCATCAAGAGAGGTGCAAAATAAAACCCCCTTGTCCAATAAGAACTTCATCTTCTTTTCATCAAGTTTACTCAGATTAGTGACTATAGAAAAGAATAGTTTTTTTTGCAGTTCTTTATTTTTTTCAAGGGCATATTCTATTATGAATTTTACAATATCAAAGTTTATAAGGGGCTCGCCTCCTTGAAACTCAATTGTGATATGTGGTGAGGTGGTATCGAATATTGTATCAACTACTCTTCTCGCTACATCTTCGGTCATATCAAAACCTTCTTTACTTTCGTCTTTCCTTGAGGCATGACAATACAAACATTGTTGATTGCATCTTAGGGTAGGGATCACAATATGAAGATTTGGCCCCGCATTAAGATACCTGATCTTCTTTGATAGTCGCTCTGCTACTTTATCCTTGTCAACTTTGCCCGGGAATAAATTCTTTTCTATTAACAGTCGACCCAGTGTTGAGTCATCTCTTATTTCCCCTTTGAGGAGCTTGTAAAATTCACCTTCTGAGATAGTGTGAAATTCCCCTCCATCATTTGTTAGTACAATTATTTTACCTGTATCGAAGAAGTACGGAAAACCTTCTTTGATTTTATACAATTTTAAAGAAGTATTGTTTGGGATTTTGTATCTCATTTTCTTATTTCCTCTATTGTAAAGAGTAACACCATGCTCTCAAAATACCGTATATCATCTTCCTCAATATTCTCAGGGAGCTCAACTACAAAATCTTTGGACGATTTTTTAATAGTGCTTAGTTCTTTGTTTAAAAACTCCGAATATGCCTTCTTAATTGCGTTCTCCGTATAAAGCTTTCTGTCAAATTTAACTAGCATACCTTACCTACTTAGAATATAGTGTAGATAAATGGCGCAGCAGCGGTCTGCCCAAGAATAATTATCACAGCTGTGAATAAAAGTATTATAATTATAGGGATAAGCCACCACTTTTTTCTTTCCACTATAAATTTCAGTAGCTCCGTTATAGTAAAGAGATATTTGCCCTTCATAAAGCATAAATTATAATATAATTGTTTCCAAAATACAATTCTTTTTTAATTGCCTGTTGCCACAAAATGAACCTTTTGAAGCGTGCTGTGGTATATATTCAGTTGTAAAAAGTATTATTCACCCCTTCAATACAAAATAGAAATGTTATAATTCCTACCAAAAAATAGAAATGTTACACCTTGTAGATATAAAAAAATATTACAGCCCAAATCCTAAAAAGATTAATCATTTACCTCAACAAATGATAAGTCTTTAGTTTCAATTTATCAACCGCCTATGTTTTTACAGAGACTCAACACAAAGCCACATCTCATCCAAACGAACATATCAGAGATGATTGTCCGCTGTAAAAGACAGATCAATAGCCAATGTCTCTGATTTATCATAGTTTTAGTCCCCACATATATTCTATCACTTGTTTTACAGTTTTTCCTTGAGAGTCCTTAAGTAGTATCTGAGGATCTTCCAAGGCTTTTAGTACTGCTTCTCTCTGATTTGCTACAGCTATATGAGCGACTGCTAATCCTGCATTTCCCCCACTTTCCTTTGGTTGAGCAAGTGTGTAAATCTTAAGCTCCTTTAAGGCATACAGCGATGTATCCTTGTGTTTTTTGCAGCTATATGAGCAACTGTGTGTCCCAGCATTAGCACCTGCCTCCTTTAGAAGAGTAAGGGTGTATGTCTTTGGGTCCTCTAATTCAAATTCATCCAAAGTGCTTTCTCCTTTCATCTTCAGAATACAACTATCAACGAACAGAATAGTAAAAACCTTCTTCATTACTAGCCTACTCGTGGCTTAATATCTCTCAATATGACAAAGGGTCCAGTTTCTTTGTTTTGTGAATTAACTATCTGATTAAGAAGCGGGATTATTTTTTGTTGTCGACAGATCTATGTATTACCAAATTTTGCTAATAGAGATCTTTCAATTTCGTGTTGTCTATACCTTCATCTACTTTTTCATAAGCTCACGAGGATGTTATGAAGCTTATCCCATTTTGTGTGCCTATCTTTGATATTTCAATCATGTATCTTTTCTATTCCCGACTCTTTAACCATTTAATGGACCTTTAAACTAACAACCCCTGAAATTAGTTATAAATTTTAAAATTTATGGGTGAATATTTGGATTATGGTAATAATAGAGTGGAAGTAGTGGGATCTGTGAAGCAAACAATATTAAAAGTAATAAAGGGAGGTAGGGAGGACATTATACGAGTAGAGATCAGGAATTGTGGTATCAAGTCTTGGTATCGCTTGGGTATATATTTTTTTATTGCTAAGATTTTATTTTATAAATAATATGGTATGTTACTTGAGGCTTTTCAGGGAGGTTAGAGATGAAGAGATTTATAATTCTATCTGTCTTTGTGATGATAGTTGCTTTTTATGGTTGTGAAGGTTCCGAAGGTGAGTCATCTGATGCGGGGATTACTACAGAATCTACGGAGAAATATTTTGGATTTTCCGATAAAAAGACGGTAACTTACGAGGGGTCACAGACGGTTAACAATAGTACTGCACCTATAGCTTTTGAATTGACTATGGATATAGATGACCAGACGTTTTCACGAAAGACATTTAAGGTAACATGGAAATCTTCCATAGGAATCCCTTTTGAAGAGTGGTTTGAGATAAAGAATGATTCAGTTTATAAAGTTGCCCAACGATATGTAGAAAATAATGTAGAGAAGAATATAACCTTTTCAACTCCAATACTATTTGGGAAGAATCCACTAAAAGATGGCGACAACCTCAAAACTGAGACAAATGGTGCTGTTTATAATTACATAATAAGTAGTTATACGTATAAGACTTATAAGAATGATTTTGGAGAGGTGAAGAGAATTATTGCAAGTGAAGGCAATGCATCTAACGAGTATTATCTTAAAGAGAACGAAGGGTTTGTGGGCTTTAAGTTTAATAACCATCCGGCACTTTATACATTAGAGATTGAGAAGAAAAGTAATTGAAAATGCCTAAGTACTTTGATGTCTTGATAATTGGAGGAGGGGTAGCGGGTCTGACATTGGCACTTAGATTAGATAGAAAGTATGATATTTCAGTAATTTGTAAATCATCCATCTACGAATCAGCATCGTCTGTTGCCCAAGGAGGAATAGCAGCAGTATTTGATAGAGAGGACTCATTTGAGGACCATATAAGAGATACACTACGGGCAGGAGAGGGATTGTCTGATGAAAAGGTTGTGAGGATGTGTATTCAGAAGGGACCTACCTTGATAAGGTGGCTCGAATCCCTCGGTGTAGAGTTTAGTAGAAAAGAGAATTCTGAGGAACTTGACCTTGGGCTTGAGGGAGGGCATTCTCACAGAAGGATCGTGCATGCAAAAGATATATCGGGCAAGGAAGTAATAAGGGTTTTGGCAAGAGAGTGTCTAAAAAAAGAAAATATACATCTATTCGAACATCATTTTGCAGTAGATCTAATATCTACTTCAAAACTTGGATTTAGCGGTAGAAATAGGGTTTTGGGTGTTTATGTACTTAATTTAAAAAGTGGTGAAATTGAGACATTTTTTGGGGGGAATGTGGTATTGGCAACCGGTGGAGCGGGGAAGACGTATCTATATACCTCAAATCCAGATATTTCTACTGGTGATGGTATTGCTATGGCTTATAGGAGTGGGGCCGTAATTGAAAACTTGGAGTTTGTCCAGTTCCACCCAACCTGTCTTTATCATCCAGAGGCAAAGTCATTTTTGATATCAGAGGCATTAAGAGGGGAAGGTGGTAGACTTTTAAGACCTGATGGGTCACCCTTTATGCACATATATCATGCAAGAAAAGAACTGGCTCCACGGGATATAGTGGCTCGCTCCATAGATTTTGAAATGAAAAAAAACGGATTTGATTATGTCCTTTTGGATGTAACCCATCTTGGGAGTGAATTTCTCATGAGAAGGTTCCCATCTATTTATCAAAAATGTCTTGAATATGGATTTGATCTGGCGGTTAGACCTATACCCGTTGTTCCAGCAGCACATTATTTTTGTGGTGGAGTCAAGACAGACATATTTGGGAAAACAAATATTGAGGGACTCTTTGCAATTGGAGAGGTTGCCTCGACAGGACTTCACGGTGCTAATAGATTAGCATCCAACTCCCTTCTTGAAGGGCTTGTATTTGGTGATCAAGTCGCAACGTATGTAAATAACAAAGGTGTGCTAGAAAAGTATTCTGGAAAGAGGATACCTGATTGGGATGCAGGCGATGCAGTTGATTCTGATGAGGCAGTCGTAGTAAGTCAAAACTGGGATGAGATTAGGAGACTTATGTGGAATTATGTGGGTATAGTAAGGTCCAATAAAAGATTAAAAAGGGCGCTTAGGCGAATAAATTTATTAAAAAGCGAAATCAATGAGTACTATTGGAATTTCAAAATAACAAAAGATTTATTAGAACTCAGAAATATAGCACTGGTATCAGAGCTTGTAATACGATCGGCTATTACTCGAAAGGAGAGTAGGGGACTTCATTATACCATTGATTATCCATTTAAAAGTGAGAAATTTGCAAAACCTACGAGGATTAAAAGGAGATTGTAATATGCTGCCTCCTACTCTAAGACTTTTGTGGTGTTACAAGAGGTGTATAGAGTAAGGCATTTCAAAACTCTTTACTTGATTTTATCCCCATTAATTTAGTCATTTTTATTCACTAGCCTTATTTTGGTTGGATAAGATTTGATCTCCCTAAGAAAGAAAATCTGAACCGTGATTAGATTATTCCAAAGCAATGTATTAAGTTGAGTTGTTATGATGACTTAATAAAATCCAAACCATGATCAGATGAGGCTGAGACGGACGTTGATTTTTCAGAATAGTTTTTATTTGAATATTTGTGTGTGAATAGAGTTCTCTAAAATAGAGTTTTAGATTTTTAAATGAAGAGATGTGCACAACAAGAAAAACTTAAGACTCACAAATGGGGCTCATATTGCAGTTTTTAAATACTGAATTTCAGTAGTAGTATTTTTATTTACAGCTTAGAAATTTTCTTACTAATAAAACATAGGTATCTGTAATTCTGATTTCTTCCTCTGTAGAGACATTACATATTACCACGTGTGTAACTTTATCGTTTTTATTGTCTTCGAAGAATTGTAATAATGACCACATCCACAGATTAAGATTTAGTTATAGTTAGTTATAATAAGTAGTGAAGAAGTTAACATTCCGCAATTATTAAAAAGGTTCAAATTGTAATAGAATATTAAATAAAAAAATTTGAATAATTTGTTTTAGCATGTAAAGATAACACTATGAATAAAATCCTCATTGTAGGTGCAGGTCCTTCGGGACTGGTTTCAGGCTTTTACCTATCGAAAAAGGGTCTTCATATAACAATAGTGGAAGAGACAGATCAGATTGGCGGACTATTAAAGACAGTAAGGATAGATGGAATTGACATTGAGGCAGTGTATCATCATATATTATTTAATGACTACGAATTAAGGGAACTTATAGAGAGTTTAAGTTTAAGTAAAAGCCTAGAGTGGCATACAAGTAGTATTGCATTATTTACTAACAAAAGATATTACAATATTTCAACACCATTTAATTATTTGTTTCTTGACTTTCTTTCCATACTACAGAGGTTGCGTTTAATCAAGAACCTTGCATTTCCTAGATTAGATATAAATAGCCTGAGAGAGCTATTTGGGGATGAAGTATTTGAGCAATTTATCAAGGATATGCTAATAAACAAGTTCGGGATATATTCAGATATTATCAACCCTAAATGGTTTGTAAATAAACTAAAAAAAGAGGTAGGTCTAGATATATTATATGTGAAAGACTTGGTTATCTGAACGGTTCATTTAAGATATTCTGTGAAAAAATAAAAAAGCAAATTACTGATTATAGGGGTGAGATTTTAACCAGTTCAACAGTTGAAGATATATACAAAAAGGATAATGGGTTTGTTGTATCGATAGATGGTAGAGATTTTTATTTTGATGAGATAATATTTACGATTTCGCCATCCAAGATAGCAGATATGGTAAGTGATATTGATGCAGAATTTGCTTCACAATTAAGACAGTTACAATATATGTCTAACATAACAATCCTTTTATATACACGCAAAAATTTAGCGAACTACTATTGGGTGAACATTGCTGATAGGGAGGTCAGGCTCACTGGGATCATATCGCAATCAAACTTGGTCAGGTATCCTTCAGCAAAAGGTTTCTTTACCTATGTTTCAATATATTTACCAAGGGATGATAAATTACTTATGGTGGATTCTTCGCAAATGCTGAAGTTTATTTTACAAGAGCTCTGCAAAATGGATATCTCGTTGAAGGAGTCAGAAATATTCGAATTCTACGTAACAAGGACGGAATATGCACAACCTATTTATATTGCTGATAATGACCTGGTTTTATCAAGCCTTGTTACACCAATAAGTGGAATATACGTATTAAATAATCACTCAATCCTTCCTGAGGATAGAGGGTTGAACAATATTGTATGCAAAGCCAAAATTTTATCTAATCTAATTCCTCGTGCTCATTAGTTTTATTTTTTACTAATATGTATATTTTTACAACTTTCTTCTTCGGGGTAAAATTGTATTCCCAGATTTGATGCATTGAGAATTGTCTATTTATCACATCTAGATTTATGAGGCATACTTTTCTTTGATATGGATCTTTGAGTTTATTGCAATCATCCCATATAATTAAGTAAAAATTTTTTTCATCTTTTATTTTTGTAAAGTATTCGGAATTGATTATCTCCTCTACAGAACCGAACTTGTCTATTTGAGGAAAGTATTTTTCCTCTCCCTGTTTGTAGTAGTCAAATGTCCTTGTATGATATATGGGAAGGTTAATAAATTCTGATTTACTTAAATCAATATCTCTGTATTGTGGCGATTCTCTAAAGCTTTGTAGTATGTTTCTCTCAAATCCATAAGATGGCCAAAATGAGTAGAGTTGATTCTCAAGTATAGGGTAGGAGATTACACCCTTAATGCTGAGTGTAGTTACTATAAGGGCAATGGTCTTAGATGGAAGACCTGACAGCACAAATCCCAAAAGTATTGATGAGAATACAACAAGTGGGAAGATGTAATAACTACGTGTCAGAGGTATAAATAATGAGATTATTATTAGTATGGCTAGTCCTATAATAAGGTTGAGTAAAATGTAGCTGAACATAATATTGTTGAGACAGCTTTTTATGTTTTCACTTACCTTATTTATATTGTTGGTAATTACTAATAAGACAAATAAAGTTATCAGTGTCCCTATATCGTCAAAGAGGTATAAGATCCAATTGATTACTTTTTTGAAATTTAAGGGGAAAAGTTCAGATTCAACTTTTCCATAAGAAATTAACCAGATATAATAGGGGAGTACCAAAATGAAAGATAGGAGAATCGGTACTAAACCGATAAATGTATTTCTGCTGAATTTGAAAACTACTATACTGCTTAGAACTATTGATATTAAAAATAGAGAAGATAGTGGGTGGGTAAGGAGAGAGAGGGTAGAGATTATAAAGAGGATTATCGAAGTGGTAATCTTATGATTTTTTATGTTTCTGTATAAATAGATTGAGGAGCAAAAGATTAGAAGAGCAAATAGGGGCAGTAATCTGGCATTTCTTGAAAACGCTATATAAAGTCCGTTAATTGATATGAAAAAGACCGCTAGCAATCTTGTCTTGGTGTCCATTTCTTCATATCTGACGTTCATCAAAATAACAATTAGAAGAGTAAATATGATTATAGACAGTAGCCTCGCATAAAAATCGGTATTGCCCTCAGGCATAATAAGCAGCCAGTATTTGATCAATTGTGGGGCTATGAATCCGTGGTGATTCGCTACACAATTTACAAGATAATCATAACCGCTTAAATTCTTTATCCATCTTATATAATCAATCTCATTCATGTTTAGTCCATACTTGTCAAGTGGAGGGATTAGTCTTATAGAAAGGGAGAATAGTATAAGTAATATTCCAAGCAGGATATATTTTTTATCTTGGGATAAGCCATTACAACTCATTTGAGAGTTTTGTTTATCACATTAATGGATTAACATTCAAGTAAAAAACAGGTGTTGTTGCCTCGATCAGTGAATTAAGTGTTTGACACAATGTGTCAAAAAATTCTTGACTAAATTTGTGTAATTTTATAGAGTAGGATTTGCATTTGAGTTATAAAAAACCTACGTTCAGGAGGAATGTGCATGGCGTCTAATTTTTCAATTGATAAAAGGGATATATTTTTTACCCTTTTTGAGCTATTTGAGGTCGATAAGATATACAAAGATATACCTGTCTTTAAAGATCAGACGAGAGAGGATTTTGAAATGATTTTATCAGAGGCTGCAAACTTCTCTGTAAACACCATTGCCCCCATAAACCAAGTTGGGGACAAGAATCCTGTGAAATTTGAGAAGGGAGAGGTAATAGTTCCTCAGGAATATATAGAAGCATATAGACAATTTTGTGAGAATGGTTGGGTAGCTACCTCAGGTGATCCTGAATTCGGTGGTCAAGGATTGCCTAATAGTATACACAGTTCTGCATCAGAGATGTTTTTCGCGGCATCAATTGCATTTTATATGTATCCCGGCCTTACCATGGCAGCGGCGAGGCTAATCAAGGCATATGGGACAGAGGAGATGAAGAGGAAATATGTTCATAGATTATATACTGGGGAATGGCAGGGGACCATGTGTCTTACAGAACCATCTGCTGGTTCTGCGGTGGGAGACCTGAAAGCTACAGCAAAGAAAATGGGGGATCACTATTTGATAACAGGGCAGAAGATATTTATATCAGCAGGCGATCACAATATGACAAAAAATCATATTCATCTTGTCCTTGCAAGGGTAGAAGGTGCACCAAAAGGGATTAAGGGGGTTTCATTGTTTTTGGTTCCAAAGTATCTGGTAAATGATGACGGTTCGTTGGGTGAAAGAAATGATGTGCAATGTATCGGAATTGAGCACAAAATGGGTATTAAGGCATCTGCAACCTGTACCCTTGCATTTGGAGAGAATGGAAAGTGTATAGGATACCTTATAGGTGAAGAAAACAAAGGTATTCAGTATATGTTTATGATGATGAATGAGGCAAGGATGGGAGTCGGGTTACAGGGGCTTGCCTGTGCCTCCGCTGCTTACCTTGAGGCTTTGAAATATGCGCAAGAACGTATTCAAGGGACTTCTATTGAAGACTTTAAGAACGTTGATGCCCCAAGAGTTCCGATTATAAAACATCCCGATGTCAAAAAGATGCTTGCTACTATGAAGGCGTATACAGAGGGTATGAGGATGCTATGTTATCAGGCCTCTGTATTTGCTGATCTCGCAGAGAACTCACCAGATCCCGAAATAAAGGAGAAGAATCATGGCCTTTTAGATTTATATACTCCTATAGTTAAGGCCTATTGTTCTGATATGGGATTTAGGGTGACCGAGCTTGCAATTCAGGTGTTTGGAGGATACGGTTATTGCTCTGAGTATCCTGTTGAGCAATATCTAAGGGATTGTAAAATTGCCTCTATTTACGAGGGTACTAATGGAATTCAGGCAATGGATTTGTTAGGAAGAAAGATATCGATGAAGGGCGGACTTCTACTTATGACATTCTTGAATGAGATCAATACATGGTGTGAAGATAATAGTAATCATCCCTCATTTGGAGACCTTGTGAAGAAGCTTGAGATAACTAAGAATAGGCTCGCAGAGGTGTCTATGAAGTTTGCAGAGCTCTCAATGGGAGGAGATTTAGCTTATCCAGCTTTTTGTGCTACAAATTATCTCCATATGTTTGGTGATACAATCCTTGGGTGGCTCTGGATAAAGGCTGCTATAGTCTCAGAGAAGAGGTTGGGAGAGATATTCTCAAAGAAAGGGATTACTTCTGATGAGGCGAAGTCAAGGGAGGTATCTGAGAATCCTGAGGCAGCATTCTATGATGCTAAGATAAAGACGGCTCGATTTTATATAAATCATCTGATGACGAGGACAGATTGGTTAGCAAGTTCTATCCTTTCGCTTGACAGAAGTGGACTTGAGATTAACTATATTTAGTGGATGTATTTCTCAGTAGCGGTTTATATATGATCTGTAGTAACTGTGAAGATTGATGTTGTGGTAATGTATAGAGGTAAATAAATTAAAATTTGACAACGTACAATCTCGTATTATAATTAAATCCAGTTGCGTGGAGCTACTATGCCGTTGATAGACAATGTGGAACAGGCGATTAGACTTGCAAAGGCGATAGCATCAGATATTGCGATATACCATGAAAATAAGATTATTGAAGGGATCATCAAGGATAACCTGTTCGAATCTATGGCAACTATTTTTGAGGAAGGTAGAAGACTTTATAGGCAGAGAGTTAAACCTGAGATAGACCCAAACGCCAACCTTTTTGATAGAGCACTTGTGGATGTAATTCTCAAATCAAAGGGTCATATAAAATCGAAAATCTGGTAGATGCCAGAGAGGATAATCATACAATCAGATGTAAAAGGTGAAAGAATTGATAAATTTATCGCAAATAGGACTGATAAATTATCAAGGCAGAAGATTATTGAATTGATAAAGGCAGGAGAGATATTGCTAAATGGAAGTCAAACCGAGCCATCGCATAAAATAAAAGAGGGAGATGTCATTAATATCACTATCCCAGATCCAGAAACATCCAACCTTATTCCACAGGACATATATTTTGAAACGGTTTATGAGGATGAAGATATATTGATCATAAATAAACCTCCTAATCTTGTTGTTCATCCGGCTTGTGGTCACAAAGACAAAACCCTGGCCAATGCATTAATCTATAGGGTTAGCTCGCTTTCTAAAATTGGAGGAGCATTAAAACCGGGGATTGTCCATAGACTTGATAAGGGGACGAGTGGACTTATGATAATTGCTAAAAATGATTACATTCACTATAAACTGGCAAGGATGTTTGAACGGCGTACTATAAAAAAGACTTATAGGTTGATAACATACTCTGTTCCCCGTAAAATATCTGATACAATTGAGACTTTTTATGGAAGAGATCCAAAAAATCGGAAGAGGTTTACTACAAGAGTTAGGGAAGGAAAGAAGGCAATAACAATATACAAGACACTTGAGACTTTTGGTAAATTAGCCTCTCATATAGAGGCTCAGATAATCACAGGAAGGACACATCAGATAAGGGTTCATTTCTCTGAAATGGGGTGTCCAATAATAGGTGATGAGTTCTATTCGAGGAGAAAGACCAGATTGTTTGAGGATGAGAGAGTGAAGGAGAAGATCGGGTCACTTACACGGCCTCTCTTACACTCATTTAGGATCGAGTTTACTCACCCCAAAAAGCAGAAATGGATGGTGTTCACTGCAGAACCACCAGATGATTTTAGAGAGATCCTGACGTTGCTCAGAGATGTTTATGGTGAAAAATAATAAGGTTATTGTCTCAGATAGAGGCAGACATAGAGTTTTATCTGGGCATAAGTGGATTTTTCGGTCTGATATCTTAGAGGATAACTCCAATAACTCAGATATTGTTTTTTTGTTTGATAAAAGAAAACAGTTTCTTGGAACAGCGCTCTATTCAAAAAACTCACAAATATCGTTGAGAGTTATCAGTGAAAATGAAATAGGAGATATCGAAGAGTATATACAGAACTCGTTGGTTAGTTCGTATAAGTATAGGGAGACACTCGGATTAATCGGTGATTGTATGCGTATTGTTAACTCGGAGTCAGACGGGCTTCCAGGACTTATCATTGATAAATATGCTGATACCATAGTATTCCAAGTACTTATTCACCCAATGGAAAATTTGAAAAATGTACTAATAAAGAAGATAATAGATGTGTTGGAGCCAGTTCAGGTATTCGAAAAGAATGATTCGGGTGCTAGAAAGGTAGAGCAACTACCTGAGATTGTAGGCACCGTATACGGTAAGGATAGGCAGAATCTCTATTGTAGTGAGAATCATTTAACTTTTTATATAGATTTGGTAAACTCCCAGAAAACCAGTGAATTTTTGGATCAAAAGATAAATCGGCTGATAATTGGACGGAAGGGATTCGGCAGGGTTTTAGATCTATTCTGTTATCACGGTTGGTTTGGATGCAATCTCAGGAATTATGATGAATTAATTCTTGTGGATACATCTTCTAATGCCCTAAAGATTGCTGAGAAAAATCTCATAATAAATCAAAAGAAGAATTTTAAATTAATAGAGTTAAATGTGTTTGATTTTTTGCGAGAATTAGAAAAAAGGGGTGAGAGGTTTGACACGATTATTCTGGATCCCCCAAGCTTCATAAAAAACAAAAAGGATATAAAAAGGGGATATGCGGGATACAAGGAGATAAATCTTAGGGCAATGAAGATACTTAAGAAGAACGGAATTATGGCTACCTTCTCGTGTTCGTACCATATGAGCGATGAGGAATTCCAAATGATGTTAAGAGATGCTGCAACTGATGCAAAGGCGGAGTTTATTATAAAGGAATATCTGAGGCAGTCACCTGACCATAAAGAAATCCTCGGGTTTTCAGAATCGCATTACCTCAAAGGGTTCATTTTAGAAAAGATAAGTTGATAAAGTATTTGTGACTTTGTAAAACTGTTTTCAAGTACATAGGTTTTTGGTTTTGTCCATATCATGCTTAGTGAATTTGTCTTCTGGGATTGAACCGGGGTTACAGGTATTGTCTTCACTATACATTCGGCTCTTCCCTATTGTGTGTTTTCTAATATAAAAGATTCTTTAAAATTATGTTGAGTACATCTACTACCTATTCCAAGGCTTTACTTTTGCGTAGATACAGAGCTTTTCTATGTAGGGCGTATGGAGGATATACTCCAATAACAACTCTTCAAATAGAGGAGTAGACTATATGAAAAGATGGATACCTAAAGTGTGGGTGGTTTTATATCTCTACCTCTCAAAAAGCACCTACTTGAGCTTGTTGTGTACAGTGTTGTTTTAAAATATTTTATTAGGAAAAGAAATACATCCTATGTGTGGATTTTCCCAGAAAAGTTATGGGGTGTGGACTCCAGCCCACGAACCATGGAAACTATCTTATTTGTGTGTATTTGAGAGTGGATGAGATCTCTTTAATTTTTAGGGCTAATTAGCAAATTGTACGTCCATTATTGCTGTAAAAGTATGTGTCCATAGCAGAGTAATTTGTGAATTTACTTCAGTTTTTGGAGTTGTTTTTACATGTAAAGTTAATTTGTGTATTGGAGCTGATTTGGCTTGACACTCAGTTTCAAATTTAATATTTTCTTTGTATGAAGAAGGAAGGAAGTCTCAGAGATAGAAAAAAGGCCAATGTAAAAAGATTGTTCATTAAATCTGCTACGAGATTATTCTTCGAAAAGGGGTTTGATAACGTCTCAGTTGAGGATATTGTGGAAAGGACCGGAGTTTCGAGGAGCACTTTTTTTAGATATTTTAAGACGAAAGAGGCTGTGGTGTTTAGGAACCATAAGGCAAGGTTGGCAATATTCCGAGAGATGCTTTCCTCATCAAAATCTGAGGACAAGAAGGTATTCTCTGCTATAAGAAATGCGTTGATAAATTTTTCAAAATATTATGATGAGATTAAGGATGAACTTTTGGAAGAATATCAGATAGTAGTCTCATCTCCGTATCTTATTGCAAAGGATATAGAGAAGGATAGAGATTTTGAAGAGGCTATATATGAGGAAATATCAAGAAGGCTTGGGAAGGATGATAACATCCGCAAAAAGGCGCGAATTTTTGCAGCAGCGCTTTTTGGTACAGCACGAATTGTCATGGAAGAATGGTTTGAAGGGGGATGTAGAAGACCACTTGTAAAGCTTGCAAGAGAATCGCTTGATATACTGTCGGGCGGTTTTAACTGGTAATTTTATAAAGACATAAGTAAAGGAGTTTTTCAATGAAGAGATTGATTCTCGTAATGGTAGTATTATCTCTTCTTTTCTGCTTCTGCTCTGAGGAGGGCGAGAATTATAAGACTTCGGATACTCCCGGAACAGACCATGTTGTTATTAAGGATAGCGGGGAAAGAGATACCATTTTGGCAGATGAGATGGGGGATGATTCTTCTTTCACTGATTCAGATATGGATGTTGGTGAATTGACTGATTCGGGTGAAATTAGGGATGTTGAAGAAGATGGCACAGGTGATATTAAAGATACAGCAGAGATAACCGATAAAGAGGAAAACAGAGATGTGTTTTATGAAGATGTTTATGCAGATGCCTCAGATATCTCACAGGACACAGGAATAACAGATACTCAGATTGAGGATATTAATGGGTCGGATGCGCAGGGTACTGATACTTCTGCTTCGGATTATATTGTGTCTCCCGTGAAATTCTGCCGGAATCTGGCAAATCCATGTAATCCGATACAGACGGAAAACCGGATATTTGCAACATACAGAAAGGATTATTATCTCAGTGATTCGGATTACAATGAATATACCGATTATCCGCTTGACGGTGGCAGGTTTCATATCGCAATGGTCTCAAGTGTGACAGGCAAGATTACTTCTGTATTTATTGACGGTGAAAATGCAGAGAATATGCTCATTAAGCCAAAGATGGAATGGTATCATTACTGGCCTGAAAATGTGAAAGCCGGAGAGGTGGTCTGGTTTGCCTTTCACTCAAGGGATAAGAAATGGGATAGTGCAACTGCCGGAAATATTAAAATTGAGACTGATAACGGAACTGCCGTAAACGGGGCATTTGAGGTCAGAAAGACGAAAGTACCGTTAACTTATATAACTACTACAGATGATATGAGTGCTTTTCTGATTTATATGCAAAATACTGACAGTGTAAATCACGTTATTAAGAGTATAAAGATGAATGCAAGAGAGGTTTTTACCAGTGGAATTGCCTGTGTTACAGATAAGACCATCAGAGCGGGTGAGACTGCCCTGATAAAAGTCCCTCTCTGCACTCCTGCAAAAGCAGGAGAGCCTTTTACGGTGGTTGTGGAGTTCGAAGCCACAAATCCATCAGTAGGCGTGGGAAGGGTAATAAAGCCACTCTTCCCAATTGAGGCATGGCCTAATTCGTCCGAATGTCCTGTGCCAGGTGGGAATCAGACTAATTATCAGGCGGCAAGGACTGCCTTTATTGATACAGTATTTGTATACATGGATAATACCAAGTGTAACTTGGATTGGTTTAATTTAGTAAATAGGGTCTTACCTGGCATTGGAGATTTTTATGTTTTGATAGCTGACAATTTTACTTCTATGAAAGATGCAGATAAACTAATCACAAATACTTCTTTTGTTGCAGCATTTATGACAGGTGATGAGTCCGATGGAGAGGTCTGGGATGAGAACAATGTTCCTATTGCTTCAAAGAAGGCAAAAGAATCACAAAGACTTTGGAGTTGGTATCCGGAGGTACCAACTTATAATGGAGCTAAGACAAACGGTAATGTCGGAACATTTGCAGGAATGGCTGATATTCAGGGGATTGACTTTTATGTCGCTGCCTGTGCCCCTCATATTACAGCCTGGGGAAAACATCCGCCGCTCAGAGGTGCTTACGACTACCTGAAGAATACCAGAAATAATCACATGCCTCT